>JBKOYF010000052.1:0-10799 GCA_046725305.1 Actinomycetota bacterium | reverse complement strand
CCTCGACGACGACCGGGACGGCGCAGAGGGCGACTAGGGGCTCAGCGGATCACGAACCCGCTCAGTCCTTCGACGCTCTCCTCACTGATCTCGACGGCGTCGACGCGCGCGCCGCGCGGGCCGCGACGACAGAACTCGACGAGGCGCTCGACTGCCTCCGGCTCACCCTCGAAGACCGCCTCGACCGCGCCGTCGTGCGTGTTCCGCACCCAACCGTGAGCGCCGAGGGCGGTCGCCTGCCGGCGCACGGAGTCGCGAAAGAACACGCCCTGCACGAGACCGCGGACGACGACGTGGCGACGGATCATGCGAGCCGAACGATGCCTTCCGGGTCGACGTGGACGTCGACGCGATCCCCCCGTCCCGGATGCGTGAGCGACGACGTGACGGCGTCGAGGAGGGAGCCGTCGTCGAGCCGGATCGACAGTCGGACCGTTGGGCCCTGCCGGAGGGCTCTCTCCACGACGCCGTCCCCCTCGCCGACCGCGGGCACGACCGTGACCGCCTCGGGCCTCACGATCCTCCCGTCGCGAGCCTTCCCGAGCCCGAGGAATCGCGCCACCTCTCGGCTCGCCGGATGCGCCCAGAGCTCGTCGGGCTCGCCGACCTGCTCGACGGCACCCGCGCGCATCACCGCGACCCGATCCCCGAGCGCGAACGCCTCGGACTGGTCGTGCGTGACGTACACCGCGGTCGAGCCGAGCTCGTCGAACAGTCGTCCGAGGTCCTCGAGCAGGCGCTCCCGCAGGGGCCGGTCGAGCGACCCGAGCGGCTCGTCGAGGAGGAGCACGCGCGGCTCGGGGGCGAGTGCCCTCGCGAGGGCGACCCGCTGCTGCTCGCCGCCCGAGAGCGTCGCGACCGAGCGGCGCTCGTACCCCGCGAGGCCGACGAGCTCGAGGAGTTCCAGCGACCGCGCTCTGGTCTCGGCGCTCGACTCCCCGTGCATTCGTAAGCCGAAGGAGACGTTCCCGAACACGTCGCGATGCGGGAACAGGGCGTGGTCCTGGAACACCAGGCCGATCCCTCGAAGATGCGGCGGCATGCCCGCGAGATCTCTCCCGTCGAGCAGGACGCGGCCCTCATCGGGTCGCTGGAGCCCCGCGACGACGCGCAGGAGCGTCGTTTTGCCCGAGCCGCTCGGCCCGAGGACCGTGACGACCTCGCCATCCGCGACGTCGAGCGACGCGTCGTCGAGAGCCCGCACGCCGTCGAAGCCGACCGAGATGCCCTCGGCCCGCAACATCGCCTTAGAACCATCCTCCTCGGCCGGGCCGTAGACGCTCGACGAGCAGCACGGAGACGACCGTCACCCCGAGCAGCACGACGGCGAGCGCGTAGGCCTCGGCGATGTTCACCTCACCCGGGCGTCCGAGGAAGCGGAAGATCGCGACGGGCAGAGTCGGACGGTCCGGGCGCGCGAGGAACACCGTCGCGCCGAACTCGCCGAGCGAGATGGCGAATGCGAACCCTGTGGCGACGGCGAGCCCACGCGACACGATCGGGAGGTCGATCTCCCGCCGGATTCGGCCCGGTGACGCTCCCAGCAGCGCCGCGGCCTCGCGCTGGTGGGGGTCGATCGAGCGGAGTATCGGGGCGACGATCCGCACGACGAAGGGGATCGCGACGAGCGCCTGCGCGACGGGGACGATCCACGGTGCTGCTCGGAAGTCGAGCGGAGCCCGGTCGAAGGCGATGAGGAAGCCGAGGCCGAGCATCACGGCCGACGCCCCGAGCGGGAGGAGGACGAGCCCGTCCAGGACCCGCGAGCCCCGAGTCTCGGCGACCGCGAAGGCCCCGAGACCTCCGACGACCACCGCGATCGCGGTCGCTGCGGCCGCGTACGCGAGCGAGTTCACGACGGCTTGCCACGGGGCCACCAGGAGAATGCTCGTCGGCCGGCCGAGCGCCCGGTACGCGTCGAGGCCGTGCCCTCCATCGACGGCGAGCGACCGCTCGAGGAGGACGACGAGCGGGATCCCGAGGAAGAGTGCGAGCCCACCGAGGCTGCCGGCGACGACGAGCTTGTCGCGCGGGGATCGCGGCCGGCGGAGAACATCGCGCTGCGCGCGCAGCTCCCCGGGTGCGACGAGGCGGCGCTCGAGACGTGTCGCGACAGCAACGGCTGCGACGACGCATGCCAGCTGGACGAGCGAGAGCACCGCTGCCGCCCGCAGGTCGTACAGCCGGACGGCCTGGTTGTAGATCTCGGCCTCGATCGTCGCGTAGCGGGGCCCGCCGAGGATGAGGACGATGCCGAACGACGTGAACGAGAAGAGGAAGACGATCGCCGCGGCCGCGGCGAGCGCCGGAGCGAGCAAGGGCACGGTGACCTCCGCCATCCGTTGCCGGGGTGATGCGCCGAGCGTTGCAGCGGCCTCGGCCATGCGAGGGTCGAGATTCGCCCAGAAGGTGCCGACGACGCGGACGACCACCGCGACGTTGAAGAAGGCATGCGCAATGAGGATTGGGGCCCACCCGCGCTCGAGCGGCTCCGGCAGCACGGCGAGGAACGCGAGCGCGACGACCACGGTCGGCAGGACGAAGGGGACGACGACGAGCGCGGTGACCACGCTTCGTCCACGGAAGCGGTAGCGACCGAGCACGTACGCCGCCGGCAGCGCGATCGCGATCGTGAGCACCGTCGACACGAGTGCCTGCCACACCGTGAACCAGACGACGTCACGCGTCCCCGGGTCCGTGAGCACGTCGAGCGGTGGATCTCCTGCGCCCGTCAGGCCGCGTTCGACGATGACCGCGAGCGGGTAGACGAAGAACACGGCGAGGAACGCGAGCGGGACGCCGACCGTCAGCGCCCGCCATGCCCTGCCGGTCAGCGAACCACGATGTCCGTCCACTCGTCCACCCAGCGCTCGCGGTTCTTCTCGATCTCGCTCGGCGACAGCTCGAGCGGGTGCTCGGGCACGACCGCGTAGCGCACGAACGCGGGTGGGAGCCGGACGCCGCGCCGCGCCGGGAACACGAACATCTGCAGCGGGATGTCCTCCTGGAAGCGCTCGGAGAGCATGAAGTCGAGGAGCTCGCGGGCGCCCTGCTCGTTCCGCGCGCCGCGCAGGATGCCGGCGAGCTCGACCTGCCTGAAGCAGCTGTCCGTGACGACGCCGGTCGGAGCCTCGCTCGGTCGCGGGTCGCGGAAGATCACCTCCGCGGGCGGGCTCGACGCGTACGAGACGACGATGGGCCGGTTCCCGGGGCTTCCGGCGGCGCCGGAGAAGCGGGCCGTGTAGGCCTCCTCCCAGCCGTCGACGACGAGCACGCCGTTCGCGCGCAGCTTGCGCCAGTAGCCCTGCCAGCGCTCGCCGAAGCGGGCGATCGTCGCGAGCATGAACGCGAGCCCGGGGGTGGACGTCGCGGGGTTCTCGACGACGAGCAGGTTCCGGTACCGCGGCAGCGTGACGTCGACGAGGTCGCGCGGCGGCGCCACGTGCCTCTTCGCGAACCACGCCTTGTCGACGTTCAGGCACACCTCGCCGTGGTCGATCGGGGTGACGCGGTGCTCCGGATCGAGCACGAGGCTCTGATCGACGTCCGCCAGGGCGTGCGGCGTGTACGGCTCGAAGACGTCGCCGGCGAGCGCACGCTCGACGAGGTTGTTGTCGACGCCGAAGAGAACGTCTCCTTCGGGGTTGCCCGCGGTCAGGAGCGCGCGCGTGACGACCTCGCCCGCGTCCCCCGCCTTCAGGATGCGGAGCTTCAGGCCGCTCTCGCGCTCGAACGCACGCTTCACGCCCGGTGAGATCGCGAACGCGTCATGCGTCACGAGCACGACGTCCTTCGGCTGCTCGCCGCTCCCTCCGCAGCCGGCGGTCGCGAGGATGACGCCGAGCACGAGGCCGGCGATTGCCTTGTGACCGCGTGTCACCCGGCACCTCCCGGGCGCACGGCCAGAACGACACCCTGCTCGACCGTGACCGTCGCCCTCTCCTCGGAGAACACGTTCGAGACGCCGCGGCTCGAGCCCGCCTCGAGCGTCTCGCCGCGGAGCGGATAGGCGAGCCCCAGCGTGGTGACGCCTTGGGCCGGTCCGTGGAGCGCCAGGAGCGAGACGAGCTCGCCCAGCTCGCCGTCGATGCGTCGCCCCCCGCGCACGACGTGCACGAGCGCCTGCCCGACGTAGGCGTCGATCGTCGAGCGGGCGTACCGCTCGGAGCCGAGGGCGAGCACGTTCGCCAGCGAGTGGTCGAGTCGACCGCTGTCGGAGGCGAGTACGAGGATCCGCTCCGGCTCCATCCCGGCCGCGACGTCGAGCGCGAGCTCGAGATCCGTGGCGTTCTTCTCCGCCGGATGTCGCTCGATCCGTACGCCGGCGGCCTCGGCGGCGGTGACTGCCTCGGGTGCTGCCGAGTCGAAGTCCCCGACCGCAAGCGTCACCTCGAGGCCGAGCGCGAGTGCGTGCTCGAGGCCTTCGTCCGCCGCGATCACGGGAGCGTCGAGCGGGACCGCGCGCACAGCGCGCGCCGCCGGAGCGCCTCCGCCCGAAACCACAACCACGACCTCTTCCGACACGCCTTCCTCCGCTGGCATTACCCAGATCAGGTTCTGCGGGTCGGCGGCGCGCCTCCAGCCGCCCTCTCAGCCCGGTTGTCCCGAGCTCCCCGTTACGCTCGCGCCATCGTAGCGTCTTCGGCATTCGTCGAGCAGCTGTCCACTGCGAGGATCGGTCGCACGTTCAACCAGTACGCCGACGGCTCGCGGGCGCCACTGCTCCGGCGGCGGCTCGTCGCGTACCTCGAGGCGCGCAGGGAGGCGCCGATCCTCCTCGTCGGCGAGGCGCCGGGCTATCGCGGAGCCCGCGTCTCCGGGGTTCCGTTCACCTCGGAGCGCCAGCTGACCGGATCGGGGCCGGCGGAAGCGACCGCGACGATCGTGCATCGCGTGCTGCGCGAGCTGGGCCTCGAAGGAGAGGTCCTGCTGTGGAACGTCGTCCCCACGCATCCCGGAAGCGCGATCGCGAATCGTGCTCCCACGCCCTCCGAGGTTCGTGCAGGCGTGCTGTTCGCTCACGAGCTCACTCCGGGACGCAGGGTCCTTGCGGTCGGCAGGATCGCGCAGGCGGCGCTGGGCGGCGACCACGTGCGACACCCGGCGCGCGGTGGCGCGAGGGCGTTCCGGGCGGGGCTGGTTGAATTCGCCGCCTGTGGCCAGCCCTCGGCAGATCCGCCGTAACACCATCCTGCTGAGCCTGTGCCTGCTGACGCTTTCCGGCGTCCTGCAGCTCGCGGTCGCAGTGGCGACGATCACGCTCGTCCTCGTGACGGGGATCGAGTCGATCCTCGGGCTCGGGCCGGCGATCTTCCTGACTGCAGGTGCGCTGGCGGCGCTGCCGGCCGGTCGGCTGATGGATCGCCTGGGCCGCGTGCCCGTGATCTCCGGCGGGTTCGTCATCGGTGCGGTCGGCTGCGCGCTGACGGCGCTCGGCTGCCTCGCCGACAGCGCGCCGCTCGTGATCCTCGGCTTCGTGGGCGTCGGCGCGATGAACGGCGCGGTCCTGCTCGCGCGCACGGCGGCTGCCGACATGGTTCCGCCCGAGCGAAAAGCGAGGGCCATCTCGTACGTCCTCTTCGGGGCGCTCTTCGGCGCGGCCCTCGGCCCGCTCGTGTTTCGCCCGCTCTTCGCCGGGAAGGACTTCGAGCTCGACACGCTCGTCGTCCCGTGGTTCGTCGCGGCGGCGATGGCGCTCGTCGGGCTCTTGATCGCGCTGAACATCAGACCCGACCCGCGGTCGATCGCGCTCGAGCTGCAGGCGAGCGGCAGCGTGGAAGAGGTCGCTGCGGCTACTGCGCCTGCGGCGCCGCTCCGGGAGATCCTGATGCGGCCGGGCGTCCCGACCGCCGTGGTCGCCGCGTTGGCGAGCTTCGCCGTCATGGCCGGCGTGATGAACCTCACCGGCTACATCGTCGTCGGCCACCACCACGCGCAGGCCGACGTCTTCACCGTCATCAGCCTCCACATCGTCGGCATGTACGCCCTCGTGGTCGTCATCGGCGCCCTCGTCGACCGCGTCGGCCGCCGGCCGACGCTGCTCTGGGGCCTCGCGATCATGGCGCTGTCGACGGTCATGCTCGCCTTCGTCCAGTCGATCGCGTGGACGTCCGTGTCACTCTTCCTGCTGGGGCTGGGCTGGAACCTCTCGTACATCTCGGCGACCGCTGAGCTCGTGACGCACGCGACCCCGGTCGAGCGAGGCCGGCTCGTCGGCTTCACGGATCTCGCCGCGGGCCTTCTCGCGGCAGCCCTCGCGCTCCTCGGCGGCGTCGCGTACACGGAGTGGGGCGTGGTCGCCGTCTCGGTCGGGGCGACCCTCGCAGTCGTCGTCCCTGCGCTTGCGATCCTGATCGCCCGCCGCCCGCCCGCACCGGTCCCCGAGCCGGCCGGCTAGCGAGAGGGGCGCCTCGCGGCGCCCCTCTTGGTCTTTCCTTGTCCTGACCGCCTACTTCGACTTGAGGCCGATGACGGCTGAGACGGTCTGTCCCGTGGCGACGATCTTCACTGTGACGAGCACCGTCGAAGTGGCATCGCTGATGCTCTTGGTGCTCCAGTTGAAGATGTAGATCGGGTCGGAGAACCGCATCTGATTGCCCGCATCCGGCTGGTTCGCAATTGCGGCCTCGGACTCGCCGTCGGATGGCGGGATCGACGACGTCTTCACGGCGAACACGCGGACGTCGAGCGTGCTCGGGTGCGAGCCGTCGCAGTCGGTGATCTCCACCTTCACGGGCACTGCGCTCCCGTACTTGAAGATGCTCGGGCTCGCACCGTGGCCGGTGTTGTTGATTGGCTGCAGGAGGGCGCTCAGGTTGTAGTTGACAACGAGGGTCTTGGTCATCGACGTGGACGTGCCCCCATCCTCGTCGGAGACCGTGACCGTCGCCGTGTACGTTCCCGCCGAGGCGTACGTGTGGCTGGCCTGGTACGGGCTGCCGATGCTCGTGGGATTGTCCACGTTGCCGTCGCCCCAGTCGATCGACGCGGAGTACGTGTCGTTGAGTCCGGCAGGGTCGCTGAAGTTGATCGTCAGCGAGTTTGCGGAGTTGCAGGAAGCCGCAGCTCCCGGAACCAGACTGTCGATCGTCGGCGCGACGTTCACGAGGTGCACTGAGCCCGTGTACTCGCGCTCGCCGCCGTCCTTGTCCTTGACTTTCCCTCCCACATTCAAAACTGCAGGCCCGTCAACGGCGGTTGAGCAGCTCGTGGTGCTCGTCGAGCTGAACGACCCGTAGCCGGACCCGCAGTCGAATGCATATTCGAACCCTGCGGCCGAATCGACGCTTGACGGATCGGTGACGTCCGTGATCGAGAGGCTGAAGCTCGTTCCCTCGTTCACGTTCGCAGCAGGCGTCTTGAACGTTCCGCTCGGGGCGACGTTGTTGATCGTGACGCTCGCCGTCTCGGAGCCGGACAATCCGGGGCCTGCTTCGGTCGCCGTCAGTCTCACGGTCGCAGTGCCGTTGTCCGTGCACTTGATCGTCGCCAGCGTCAGCGACGTGTCGTTGGACACGGAGCAGCTTCCGGCGCCGACGCTGGAGCTGTCGATCGTCCACGAATAACCCAACGGGCTGGGTCCGTCCGTGTCGCTGGCGGATGCACCGTCGAGCGCGATGTCGCTTCCTTCTCCACCGCCGTACGGACCGCCGGCGTCGACGGTCGGGGCTTGGTTCGGCGGCGCACAGTTGTCAAGGACGTTCCACGTCACGGTCATCGGGTCGTCGCGGGTGATCGCATCCCCACCGGGGTTCGTGCCCGTCGCCCGGTATGTGACCGTCCCTACACCCGCACCTGGTGTGGACGAATCCACTGACACCAACGAACTGACCGTGCTCGTGAGTGTGTTGTTCGCAACGCTGTCCCAGTTGCCGGGGATAGCGATCGTTGTCGAGCCGCTCATCGCCGCGCTCAGGCCGTCCCCGGTCGTGATGGTCACCGAGTTCACGCTCACGCTCGCGTTCGTACTCTTGGCGAAAACCTGAGTTCCGGGCGTGTAGGAGCCGTTTCGACTGATTGCAACGAGCGCCGTCTTGTTCGTAGCGACACCACAGTCGACGTTGCCGAATGTCATGTTCTGATTCGTGACGGGCGTCACCCCGTCGCCGTCGGATATCGCGTTGTCTGCCAGTCCCGCCGCCACGACACTTAGCGCCACGGCGGTCATCACAAGCAGAAGCGAGATTCGCCCGCGCCTCCGCACTTGCTTCTCTGTCGCACCGACAGGCGCCGAGACCTCGAGAGTCGTGGCGTCGTCGAGCTTGAAGCGCCACGTGCGCTTCTGCGCCTTACCAGGTCGTGCCATCTCCCCGTTCCCCCTTTGCATTGCCGCAAGGCGGCGTCCCCACGCCGCTATCCCATCGTTTGCGGTTGTTGACACGGAGTCAACGGAGCCGGGTCCTGACTTGCCCACCCGAACAGCCAGTCGTTCGTTGCTACAATCGGCCGCCGGCGGGCGGCGAGTCCGCCCTCTTTCTGTGATGAAGACGTACACGGCCAAGCCCGGAGAGATTCAGCGCGAGTGGTTCCTCGTCGATGCCGAGGGACAGACGCTGGGCCGCCTCGCGACCCGCATCGCCGACACGCTCCGCGGCAAGGGGAAGCCGGTCTACACGCCGCACGTGGACACGGGTGACTTCGTGGTCGTCGTCAACGCGGAAAAGATCGCCGTGACGGGCTCGAAGCTCGACACGAAGATCTACTACCGGCATTCGGGCTACCCGGGCGGGATCAGGCAGCGCACGCTGCGCGAGCAGCTCGAGAGACGTCCGACGGAGGTCATCCGCAAGGCGGTGAAGGGGATGCTCCCGAAGAACAAGCTCGCGGCGGCGCAGCTCACGAAGCTGAAGGTCTACGCGGGACCCGACCATCCGCACGCGGCTCAGGACCCGAAGCCCATGGAGCTCTCGTGAGCGAGATCGCGCAGTACCTCGGCACCGGCAAGCGCAAGACGTCGGTCGCTCGCGTGATCCTCCGTCCCGGCGACGGGAAGACATGGATCAACGGCCGCACGCTCGACGAGTACTTCCCTCGCGCCGTCCACCGCAAGATGGTGGTCGCACCCCTCGAGGTGGCGGATGCGGCGTCGACGTACGACCTGCGCGTCCGCGTCCAGGGCGGTGGGCCGTCGGGCCAGGCCGGGGCGATCAGACACGGCATCGCGCGCGCGCTCGTCGAGGCGGATCCGGAGATGCGCGTCCCGCTCAAGCGCCAGGGCTTCCTCACCCGCGACGCCCGCATCGTCGAGCGCAAGAAGGCCGGCCTGCACAAGGCCCGCAAGGCGCCCCAGTTCTCGAAGAGGTAGGTTCGGCCGCCGTGGGGCGGCGGTACTTCGGGACGGACGGTGTACGGGGCGTAGTCGGCGACGACCTGACCCCGCAACTCGTCGAGCGAATCGGCAGAGCCGGGACGCTCTGGGCAGGGCCGGGTCGAACCCTCGTCGGCCGCGACACGCGTAGCTCCGGTCCCGAGCTCGAGCAGGCCGTCGCCCGAGGCATCGCCTCCGCCGGCGGCACGGCGCTGCTCGGCGGCGTGCTCCCCACCCCGGCGGTCGCGCTGCTCGCCGAGGAGCTCGGAGTCGTCGTCTCCGCGTCTCACAACCCGCCCCAGTACAACGGGGTGAAGTTCTTCCGACGCGGCGCGAAGCTCGTCGACGAAGAAGAGGCGGAGATCGAGGCTCTCCTGGACAGCCCCGGCCTGGGCGGAGGCTCGATCGAGGAGCTCGCCGACCAGGGCGACGCCTACCTCCGGCACATCGTCGAGTCCTTCGGTGCGAGTCTCGCCGGTCTCAGGGTCGGCGTCGACTGCGCGAACGGCGCAATGACGCCGTTCGCGCCGCAGGCGTTCCAGCAGCTCGGCGCAGAGGTCCATCCGATCGGTGTGGAGCCGGACGGTACGAACATCAACGTCGGCTGCGGAGCGACCGACCTCGCGAGCTTGCAACGCCTTGTCACGAGCCGCTCGCTCGATCTCGGCGTGGCGTTCGACGGGGACGGCGACCGCATGCTCGCGGTCGACGAGCGGGGCGAGCAGGTCGACGGCGACCAGATCCTCGCAGTGCTCGCGCTTCACCTCGGCGTCGACGTCGTCGCCGTCACCGTGATGACGAACCTCGGCTTCCATCGACTCATGGCCGAGCGCCGCGTGAAGGTGTTGACGACGCCGGTCGGCGACCGCTACGTGCTCGAAGCGCTGCGACGGGAGGGCGCGCTCCTCGGCGGCGAGCAGTCCGGTCACCTGATCTGGCTCGGCAGCCACGTCACCGGGGACGGGTTGGCTGCGGCGCTCGTGCTCTGCGGCGCGCTCGAAGGCCGTACTTTGAGCGAGGCGGTCGCCGTGATGCCGCGGTTCCCCCAGGTGATCCGGAACATCGCCGTGCCCGACCCGAGCGTCCCTCGGTCCGTGCTCGACGAGGTCGACCGCACGAACGCGGACCTCGGCGACCGGGGTCGTCTCCTCGTGCGGCCTTCGGGCACGGAGCCGGTTGTGCGCGTCCTGGCGGAGGCGGAAAATGCGGAGGATGCAGAGAAGTTGTGTGCTAGCATCGCCGCGCTCGTGCAACGAGAGCTCGGCTGAGCCCGACGAAGGGCGCCGCCGGGCTCTTGCGCGTTCTACGAGCCAAACGAGGCGACATGTGCGGGATCATCGGATACGTCGGATCGCGTGAGTGCAAGCCGTTGCTGCTCCAGGGGCTCGAGCGCCTGGAGTACCGCGGCTACGACTCGGCGGGCATCGCGCTCCTGGAGAGCGGCGGGCTCGACTACGTCCGCGCCGTCGGGCCGCTCGGAAACCTGAAGTCG
>JBKOYF010000020.1:0-2011 GCA_046725305.1 Actinomycetota bacterium | reverse complement strand
GTGCCCGCCTCGATGGTGTTGCCGCGGCTGCGCAGCTGCTGGTACTGCCAGTACCCGCCGTAGGGCGCGTTCTCCTCGCCGAGCGCAGCGTCCGGGCCGAGGAGCTCGAGTGCGAGCTTCGTGATGCGCTGGTTCGCCTCCGACCACACGAGCTTCGAGATCGACCCTTCCGGGCCTGGCATCCCCGTCTTCACGAGCGCCGACAGCGAGCGGTAGTTCGTGTAGCGCAGCGCCTGCAGCTCGATCCACTCGCGTGCGATGCGGTCGCGCTGCACGAGGTCGGCGCCACGATCCTTCGCGAGCCCGATCAGCTTCCGGATCTGCACCTCGAGCGTCGCCTGGAGTGCGAAGCCGAGCGTCCCGCGCTCGTGGAGCAGCGTCGTCATCGCGACCTGCCAGCCGCCGCCGACCTCGCCGAGGAGGTTTGCGTCCGGCACCCGGACGTCCGTGAAGAAGATCTCGTTGAACTCCGCCTCGCCCGTGATCTGGCGGAGGGGACGCACCTCGACGCCGGGGGCGTGCATGTCCACGATGAGGTACGTAAGGCCCGCGTGCCGAGTCGACTCGGGGTCCGAGCGCGTAAGGAGGATGCAGAAGTCCGCGAGGTGCGCGAAGGAGGACCACACCTTCTGCCCGGTCACGACGAAGGCGCCGTCGTCCACGCGTGCGCTCGTGCGTACGCCGGCGAGGTCGGAGCCGGCGCCCGGCTCCGAGAAGCCCTGGCACCAGATCTCCTCTGCGGACAGGATGGGCGCGAGGTAGCGCGCCTTCTGCTCCTCGGTGCCGTGCGCGATGATCGTCGGGCCGGCCATACCGATCCCGATGACGCCGACGTGCGGCGGCGCCTCGGCCCGCGCCATCTCCTCGAGGAAGATCGCCTGGTGCGTGTACGGCGCCCCCCCGCCGCCGTACTCCTCCGGCCAGGTGAGCCCGACGTAGCCGGCGTCGTAGAGCGCGCGGCTCCAGGCGCGCATCTCGGGACCGTCGAAGCGGGACGCTCCTCCGCGGTGACCCTGCAGGTCCCCGGGGAGGTTCTGGGAGAGCCATGCGCGGAGCTCCGCCCTGAAGGCGGCCTCCTCCGGCGTGTCGCGCAGGTCCATCACGGACGATCGTAACCCGGGCCGCTCCAACAGGCACTCCCCGTGATCGTTGCCGGCGGGACCGAGACGGCCCAAGCGACATCGAGCCTCGGTGCGAGCGTCTTCCGATTTTCCGCGCGATCGGCAATCTGCACTCGCGGATTGCCGATCTGTGCAAGACACGTTTAGGGTCTCGCGCGATGGCCCTCCTCGAGGTACGGGACGTCACCCTGCGCTTCGGCGGCATCGTCGCTCTCGACGGAGTCTCCTTCGACGTCGAGGAAGGGCGCATCTCGGGGCTGATCGGGCCGAACGGAGCGGGGAAGACGACGGCGTTCAACGTCATCACCCGCCTGTACAAGCCGGACGCGGGTGACGTGCTGCTCGACGGCTCGTCGATCCTCCGGCAGCCCGCGCACCGCATCGTCCGCAAGGGAATCGCGCGGACGTTTCAGAACATCCAGCTCTTCCGGACGATGTCCGTGCTCGAGAACGTGCTCGTCGGCGCGCACGGTCGGGGGCGGAAGGCGGGCGAGAGCGACGCGTTCGAGGTGCTCGACGTCGTCGGCCTTCGGCATCGCGCGTACTCACCTGCCGCGGCACTCCCGTACGGCGTCCAGAAGCGGGTAGAGCTCGCACGCGCGCTCGTCGCGAGGCCTCGGCTCCTCCTCCTGGACGAGCCGGCCGGCGGGCTGAACCACGAGGAGGTCGCCGAGCTGGGTGTCTTCATCCGCAAGCTCCGCGACGACTTCGACCTCACCGTGCTCCTCGTCGAGCACCACATGAACCTCGTGATGAGCATCTCGGACCACGTGAACGTGCTCAGCTTCGGGCGCAAGATCGCGGACGGCCCGCCGGCGCAGGTACAGGCGGATCCCGCAGTGATCGCTGTCTCTTATACACATCTGACGCTGCCGACGAAGATTGTCTAG
>JBKOYF010000074.1:0-5921 GCA_046725305.1 Actinomycetota bacterium | reverse complement strand
GCGCGACGTGGATCCCGGCAGCGGCGAGCACGACGCCTTCCGCGTCGTGCGCACGCGCTCCGGCAACCTCCGCGTAGAGCGGCGCACGGAGGTCGAAGCGCCTCCGGAACTCGGCCTCGTCCCGCGCAAGCGGCCGACGGCTCCCCCGGACGCGCTCCCACGCGGTGTCGACGTCGACCTCGAGGTGGACGACGAGGGCGTCCACGGTCTCGAGCAGCCGGCGCGTCTCGACCGCTCCTCCCCCGACGGCGATCACGCTCGGCTCGCCGGGGCGGCAGGCATCCCGTACGAAGCCGGCCTCGAGCTCCCGGAACGCCAACTCGCCCTCCTGCGCGAACAGGTCCCAGATCTCGCCGTGGGCGTTCTCAATGGCCTGGTCGACGTCGAGGAACGGGCGCCCGAGACGGCGAGCGACCTCCTCGCCGACGGTCGTCTTCCCGGCACCCATGAAGCCGACGAGGACGAGATGCCGGTCTAGTGCATGGGCCATGCGATGCGCTCGACGTAGGCGGCGTGCGCGGCGACGAAGTCCTGCAGGGCGTCGCCGCCGAACTTCTGGCGGGCCGCGCGGGCGAGCTCCCAGGCGACCGCGGCCTCCGCGACGACCGCGAGCGCGTCGACAGCCTGGACGTCGCTGCGCTCGACGAGCGCCTCGCCGGGCTCGCCGGTCGTGAGATCGACGGAGCGGAGTGGGCGCATGAGCGTCGGCAGCGGCTTCATCGCAGCGCGCGCGACGACGGGCTCGCCGTTCGTCACGCCCGCCTCGAGGCCTCCCGCCCTGTTCGTCGTGCGGCTACGGTCGGGCTCGATCTCGTCGTGCGCCGCCGATCCGCGCATGCGGGCGAGCGCGAAGCCGCCGCCGATCTCGACGCCCTTCACCGCCTGGATCCCCATCAGCGCGGCGCCCAGCCGCGCATCCAGGCGATCGAGCTTGTCGGCGTACGAGCCGAGACCGGGAACGACGCCGGTCGCCACGACCTCGACGACGCCGCCGAGCGTGTCGCGATCCGCGCGGGCGTCGTCGGTCGCCGTGAGACGGCCCTCCTCCGACTCCTCGCCGCCGATCTCGACGACGCGACCGGCCACGGAGACGCCGATCTCGGCCAGCAACGCCTTGGCGACCGCCCCGGCAGCAACCTGGGCCGCGGTCGACCGAGCGCTCGCGCGCTCGAGAGCGTTGCGTACGTCCGCGTGCCCGAACTTCAGCGTCCCGGCGAGATCGGCATGGCCCGGACGCGGGAACGTCACCGGCGTCGTTCCCTTCCCCACGGGCTCGCCCTCGGGCGGCCACGGGCTCATCCCCCACGCCCAGTTCGCGTGGTCCCGGTTCGCGATCACGAGGGCGAGCGGCGTCCCGAGCGTCAGCCCGTGCCGGAGACCTGCGAGCACCTCGACCTCGTCTTCCTCGAGCTGCTGGCGCGGGCTCCGCCCGTAGCCCTGGCGTCTTCGGCGCAGGTCCTCGGCGATCGCCTCGCGCTCGAGTCGGAGCCCGGCGGGAAGGCCGCGGACGATCGCGATGAGCGCGGGACCGTGCGATTCGCCGGCCGTCGTCAGCTCGAGCGTCACGCGGACAAGCCTAGGGCGTCCCTCATCACGTCGACCGGCGCCGCGATTCCGGTCCAGAGCTCGAACGCCGCGACCCCCTGAGCGAGGAGAACCTCGAGCCCCGTGACGACCGTCGCGCCTGCCCGGCGGGCGGCAGCCGCCGTCGCCGTCTCCGGGTACGGCAGGTCGACGAGAGTCTGCTCGGAGCCGAGTCCCACGAGCACGGCGTCGCGCTCCGAGGTCGCGTTCACGACCAGGTCGGCTCCGTCGACAGCGGGTGGCCACGCACCCCGCCGGGCGAACTGCCGCGCGTTCGGGAGCGCCTCCATGAATGCAGTTGCCACGCCTCCGTTGCCGATGACGACCGGGGTCTGCTGGGGCAATCCGTCGAGGATCGCGGTGTCGGTCGTCCAGCCTTCGACGTGTCCCTCTCGAACGACGAGCGTGTTCACGGACGGAGCATCCGTCACGCAGAACGCCGTGACCGCCAGCTTGTGCGGCGTGGTGACATTCGCGCCGGCGAAGCCGAGGGCTGCAAGACCGCGCACCGCATCCTCGAGTCGATCGGGTGGAACCGGAAGCGTGACGTAGGCCCAGTCCAGACCCAGAGCGGCGAACGCGGCATTGTGCATCCGGGGCGAGAGCGAGTGTTTCGCGGGCCACCGGAGGAGCCCGACGAGCGTCGTCGCACCGGAGATCGCGGTCACGGAGCGACGGCTCCCTAACAGCCGCCGTAGCCGTACTCGAGCGACTTCTGGCAGAACTCGGACTCGCTCGCCGTGAAGAAGTGATGGACGCCGTCGGGCTTGCGGACGAAGTAGAGGTAGCCGACCCGTCCGGGAGCCGCGGCCGCGCGCATCGAGGCGAGACCGGGATTCGCGATCGGCGTCGGCGGCAGCCCGAGCCGCCTCCGCGTGTTGTAGGGGCTGTCGCTCTCGATGTCCGACTGCTTGAGGGGCTCGGTGCCCGGCACGCCCCGGCCGTACCGGATCGTCGCGTCGATGCCGAGTGGCATGCGGTTGTGGAGGCGGTTGTAGATCACGGCCGCGACGAGACGCCGCTCGCGCGGCGCGACCGTCTCCTTCTCGACCATGGACGCGATGATGAGGACGTCGTACGGCGTGAGGTTATTCGAGCGCGCGTACCGGAGACCGACCTTCCGCCACTGCCGTCGGAAGGCCGTGAGCTGGTCGCGGACGAGCCGCGCGGAGGACGTGAGCTTCGTGAACTCGTACGTCGCAGGGAACAGGAAGCCCTCGATCGAGCTCAGCTTCCAGTCCCTTCTGAACTCCGCGGGAGGCATGGCGGCGCCGCTCGCCTCCAGGTAGCCCGTCCGCGTGAGCCGCGGCGTCACACCGCGTTTGTCGATCGCGATCTCCCGGACTGCCTCCACCCGGTCCGCCATCTCCTTCCTCGTGAACCCCTCGGGGAAGATGATCCGGAGGCGCTCGAGGATGGGAGGTGTCGCGACGGGAGGAGGCGAGTCGTCCTGCATGCACCCCGCCGAAACGAGAACCGTGAGGCAGAGCGCGGCGACGGCCGCGAGGCGCGACCTCACCGGTCGCCTCTCCGCAGGTAGCTCTCGAGCAGGTGCGCCGCGGCGCGCGCGTCCTCGTCCGAGGACCCGCCTACACGCGCGGCGATCGCAGTGGTGAAGCGCTCGTCGAACGTCTCCACCGGCACGTCGACGACGCCGCGCAACAGCTCGACGAACCTCGTCGTCTCCGACGCCTGCGCTCCCTGCTCGCCGCGCAGCGTGAGGGGCATCCCGACGACGACGCAGTCGACCCCGTGCTCGTCGACGAGCGCCCGCAGCGCCTCGATCCCGTCCGAGGACGAGGCCCGCTCGACGACTCCGAGTGGCCGGGCGATCGTGCCCGTGGCGTCCGACACGGCGACACCTGTCCGGGCCGCGCCGTAGTCGAGGGCGAGCAGCTTCACAAGCCGGCGAGGATGAGTCGCTCTGCCTCTGCGAGCGCGTCGGACAGCTTCTCGGGCTCCTTCCCGCCCGCGCGCGCCATCGTCGGCCGGCCTCCGCCGCCGCCGCCGACGATCGCCGCTGCCGCGCGCACCACCTCGGACGCGCTGATACGGTCGGCGACCGACGCGTCGAAGTTCGCGACGAGGTGCACCTTGCCGTCGTCCTTCGAGCCGAGGACGATCGCCGCCGGTGCGTGCTTCTGCTTGTAGCGATCGGAGAGCTCGAGCAGCTGATCTGCGTCGAATCCGTCGAGCGGTTGGACGATGACGTTCACGCCGCCCTCCGCCCGGACACGGGGCTCCGGAGCCTCCGCACGAGTCACCGCCGCTGGAGCCTCGATGCGAACGTCCTCGCGTCGTTTCGAGACGCTTGCCCGCAACACCTGGAGCTCGCGTGCCCGCTCGTCGAGCAGGGCCCACGCCGCACCGGACGTCACGGCCTCGACGCGACGAGCCCCCGCGCCGACGGAGCCCTCGGCGAGCAGGACGAAAGGACCGACCTCGGCGGTCGAGGCGACGTGGGTTCCACCGCAGAGCTCGATCGAGTAGCCGGGGACCTCGACCACGCGCACGATCTCGCCGTACTTCTCGCCGAAGAGCATCGTCGCTCCGAGACGGCGCGCCTCGTCGATCGGTGTCTCGAAGACGTGTACGGGGCGGTTCTCGAAGACGAGCTCGTTCACGCGCCGCTCGACCGCGTCGCGTTCCGCTGACGTGAGCGCGCTCTCGTGCGTGAAGTCGAAGCGGAGCTTGTCGGGCCGCACGGCGGAGCCGGCCTGGCGCACGTGCTCGCCGAGCGCCTCCCGGAGCGCCTGGTGGAGGAGATGCGTGGCCGTGTGGTTCGCCATGGTCGGGAAGCGGACCGACCATGGCACGCTCGCCCGCACGCGATCTCCCGCGGCGAAGCCCTCGCCGCGCAAGAGCAGGGCCTGGTCGTCGTCGAACCGGTACGCCTCGACGAGCTCGGCGACGGTGCCGGGCTCGTCGTCGAGCTCGATCGTCCCCCGGTCGCTCACCTGGCCGCCACCCGCGGGGTAGAACGGCGACTCCCTGAGCTTTGCGAGGAAGAGGCCTTCGCCGAGCTGCTCGAGCGCTCCGATCTGGGTGAGGACGTCGGTCTTCGCGTAGCCGACGAACTCGGTGGTGAAGTTCGCACTCCGCGCGAAGTCCGCGGCGCGCTGGAGCTCGCTCGAGACACCTGCCCGCGACACCTCGCGATGCCTCTCCATCTCGGCGTGGTAGCCGTCGACGTCGACGGCCTGCCCTCGCTCCTCCGCGAGCTCCACCGTGAGCTCCAGCGGGAAGCCGTACGTGGCCGCCAGCGTGAAGGCCTGCTCCGCCGAGATCGCGTCGCCGGACGCAAGCTCTTCGAAGAGCTTGAGGCCGCGCTCGAGCGTCTCGAGGAATCGCTCCTCCTCGAGGCGGAGCACCCGGTCGATCTCGTCCGCCTGCGGCGGCAGCTCAGGAAACGCTTCCGCCATCTGCGAGACGACGACCCCGGAGACTCGATGGACGTCGTGCAGACCGATCCGCTGCGCCTGCTGGACCGCGCGACGGATGATCCGCCGCAGGACGTAGCCGCGACCCTCGTTCGACGGCGTCACCCCGTCGCCGACGAGGAATGTCATCCCGCGGCCGTGGTCGGCGAGGATCCGGTGCGCTTTCGTCGCGGCCGGCGAATCGCCGTACGCGACGCCCGACTGCGCGGCGATCCAGTCCATGATCTGCCGGTAGCCGTCCGTGTCGTACACGGACATCACGTCCTGGAGGATCGCCGCGCCGCGCTCGAGGCCGAGCCCCGTGTCGATGTTCTGCTTCGGCAGCGGCGTCAGCGTCCCGTCCGCGTGGAGCTCGTACGACATGAACACGAGGTTCCAGAACTCCAGGAACCGATTGCAGCGCGGGCATGCCGGGGCGCAATCGGGCTCGCCGCAGCCGTGCTCCTCGCCCCAGTCCCAGTAGATCTCCGAGTCGGGGCCGCACGGCCCGGGCCCGCCGACGGACCAGAAGTTCTCGGATGTCGGAAGCGGGACGATCCGCTCGAGCGGCATCCCGACCTTCTGCCACAGCTCGATCGCGACCTCGTCGGGACCGAGCTTCAGCTGTGGGTCTCCGGCGTGCACGGTCACCCAGAGGCGGTCCCAATCGAGCTTCATCCGGTCCTGCATGAACTCGCGGGCGTACTCGATCGCGCCCTCCTTGAAGTACTGGCCGAACGAGAAGTTGCCGAGCATCTCGAAGAACGTGAGGTGGTGGCTGTCGAGCCCGACCTCGTCGATGTCGACGGTGCGGAAGCACTTCTGCGAGGTCGTCGTATAGGGCGCCGGCGGTGGCTCGAGACCGAGGAAGAAGGGCATCTGCGGCTGCATGCCCGCGGTCGTGAGAAGGCTCGACTG
>JBKOYF010000002.1:0-15508 GCA_046725305.1 Actinomycetota bacterium | reverse complement strand
GCAGGTAGCGAGCGCGTTCCTTGCGTCGAGCGCGGTGCTGGCGGTCATCGCGGGCCTGGCGTTGACGACGCCGCTCGGCAACCTCGGCTCGGGCGTTCTCCTCGCTTTTACGCAGCCCGTTCGGCTCGGCGACCGCATCACGGTCGACGACCATACCGGCCTCGTCGACGAGATTTCGCTCAGCTACACGGCCCTCACCACCGACGAAGGTCGTCGCATCTTTGTCCCGAACACGCGCATGGTGTCCACGACGCTCGTGAACCGCTCGGTCGACGATCCCAGGCGTCTCGTGACCGTCGAGCTCCCCGTTCGTCTCGGCGTCTCGCTGGCCGACGCCCGACGGGTCGTGATGGAGGCGGCGTCACGGGTGCCGGGTGGCGACAACCTCGCCATCTACGTGCAGGTCGGCGAGCTGAGCGAGAGGACGGCCTGGCTGAACGTCGTCGCGTACGCGCCCTTCGGGGCTGACGTCTCCCAGGTCGCGAGCGAGATCCGCGAGCAGGCCGTGTCCGCTCTCGCCGAGGCCGAGCTCCTGCCGGCCTAGAGGTCGACGCTCTCGCCGATCCCCAGCACGCGGACCTCGACGTCGGGCGCCGTCTCCTTCATCGCCGCCAGGAACTCGAGGGGCGGCAGGTCGACGAAGGCGGGCACCCGCGTGAGGCCGAGATGGATGGGGTAGTAGGTCCCCCAGTGGATCGGGATCACGAGGCGGGGACGGATCCGCGCCACCGCCTCCGCAGCTCTCGCCGGGTCGAGGTGGCCGCCGCCGAGTCCCGGTCCCCAGCCCCAGATCGGTATGAGCGCGACGTCGACCGGGCCGAGCTCGCGCATCTCCTCGAAGAGATCCGTGTCCCCCGCGAAGTACACGGATTGCGAACCCTCGATCATGTAGCCGACCGGGTCGGCGGTCGCGCCGAACGGGCCTCTACTTCCGTCGTGGTCGGCATGCACGGCGCGAATCCGGAGCGAGCCGATCGCGAGCGCCTCGCCGGCCTCGACCTCGAGCACGCTCTCGAACCTCCGCTTGCGGAGGAGCCCGCCGAGGCCGCGAGGGACGACGACCGGAAGCTTCTTGCCGAGCTTCTCGAGCGAGGGAAGATCGAGGTGGTCGTAATGCCCATGCGAGACGAGGACGGCGTCGACACCCCGGTGCGCCCGCGCGGAAACGGGTGCGGAGCGGCGAAGGTGCACGACGCGGTTGCGCAGCAGCGGGTCGGTCAGCAGCCGGACGCCGTCGAGGTCGACGAGGACCGTGGCATGCCCGACATAGTCGATCCGCCCCACATGAGTAGCGTTACACGCAGTCTTTGAGGCCCTGCGCCTCCGGAAGCGACTCGAGCTTCTTCAGCGTGTTGTTCTCGATCTGGCGGATGCGCTCCCGGGTGACGCCGAACGCCTGGCCGACCTCCTCGAGCGTGCACGGCTGCGAACCGTCGAGGCCGTAGCGAAGCTCGATCACCCGGCGCTCGCGCTCGGGAAGCGCCGACAGCGCAAGCTCGACGTCCTCGCGACGGAGCGAGAGCTGCGCGGTGTCGAAGGGCGACTCGGCCTGCTCGTCGGGGACGAAGTCGCCAAGGGAGGAGTCTTCCTCCTCGCCGATCGGCTTCTCGAGCGAGATGGGCAACTGCGACATGCGCAGGATCTCACGAACCTCCTCGACGTCGATCTCGAGCTCCTCGGCGATCTCCTCTGGGAGCGGCTCGCGGCCCAGGCGTTGGACGAGCTGTCGCTCGATGTGGACGACCTTGTTCAGCTTCTCGACCATGTGCACGGGGATGCGGATCGTCCGCGCCTTGTCCGCGATCGCACGCGTGACCGCCTGACGGATCCACCAGGTCGCATAGGTCGAGAACTTGAACCCGCGGCGGTAGTCGAACTTCTCGACCGCGCGGATGAGGCCCAGCGAGCCTTCCTGGATCAGGTCGAGGAACGACAGCCCACGTCCGAGGTAGCCCTTGGCGATCGAGACGACGAGCCTGAGGTTGGCCTCGATCATGTGCTGCTTCGCCGCCATGTCGCCGCGCTCGATGAGCTTCGCGAGCGACACCTCCTGGTCGGCCGTCAGCAGCGGCACCTTGCCGATCTCGCGCAGGTAGAGGCGGAGCGAGTCGAGCGACGGCTCGACGGAGAGATCGAGCTTCGGCTCGACCTTCTCCTCCTCGACCGGCGCCACCTCGGCGTGCGGAAGGTCCTTGTGCTCGACGCCTTCGTGGAGCTCGACCGCGTGATCGATCAGATACGCGTAGAAGTCCTCGACCTGCTCCTTCGTCAGCTCGACGTCGTCGAGGCCGGCGACGATCTCGTCGTACGTGAGGAACCCTTTCTCGAGACCCTGCTCGACGAGACGCTGGAGCTCTTCGACCTCGGGGAGAGCGATATCGACGGACAGCATGACCGGGCTTTCTCCTCTCGCGCTCGAACGGATACTGACCTTCCGACATGCATGAGCCGGCCCGCCTGCCGCCCCGGCTCCACCACCAAAGCGCGCGGATACTAATCCGGAAAAGACGGTCTGTGAAGAGGACCACTTTGTTAACGCGTGGGCGCGATCTCGTGAACGCGGACCTCACCGACGATCTCCCCGCGCGAGTTCTCCACGGGAACGTCCGCGAGGTCGCCCGTCGGGAAGCCGAGCCCTGCGAGAAAGGCGGCGAGACCGCTCCGGATTGGCCGCTGCGCCCCGTCCTCGACCTTGAGCGCGAAACCGAGCCCGTCGCGCGCCGCGCAGAGGAGCCCCTCGGCGCCGCCCTTCGCGACCCACCCGCCCCCGAGACGCATGAGCTCCGTGTCGGCCGCGCCGTCGCCGCGGACGAGCTCGGGGCGCGCCCGCATCGCGTCGGCGGCGCGTAGGCCGCCGTCCAGGCTCTCGAGTCGCGAGAACGAGTGCGCCATCCGCTCGAGCGTGAGGCCGTACGTCACGACGCCGCACCCGTCGACGGCGGTGGGCATCGTGCCGGGCTCGACCTCTGCAGCAGTCGCCACCTCCGCGAGCATCGCCTGCTGGCACGGATGCGACGCGAGCCTGTAGCCCTCGGTCGGCCAGTCGTTGACGCAGCAGAGGAGCAGCATGGCGGCGTGCTTTCCCGAGCAGTTGTGCTCGATGCGCGTCGGCTCGGGACCGCACTCGAGCTCGTCCTCCGTCGCGTCGGCCTTCGCCAGCAGACGGTGCACAGGCTCGAGCTGGTCGGGCCGATGCAGGTGCGACGCACAGGCGATCGCGATCTCCGCGTCGTCGAGATCGGTGCGTGCACGGACGATGGGGAGCGCCTGGATCGGCTTCGCCGAGCTGCGGAAGTACGTGAGCAGGTCAGGATCGCCGACGGACTCCACGATCGCCCCGTCTGCCACCGCAACCGCGTGGACGCGGTGCCGCGCCTCGACGACGTCTCCGCGCCGCGCCTCGACAACGATTGCGTCCACGGCGCGGGAGGTTAGCGACGGTTGCGAATGGTCGGGATATCCCGTATGTTTGGCGATCATCGACCAATACCCCGACTACGAGCTCGACGAGGTCCTCGTCGTGCAGGATCCGAAGCAGCTGCGCGCGCTCGGCGATGCGCTGCGTGCTCGGATCGTCATGCTCCTCCGCGAGCGGGCAGCGAGCACGACGGAGCTCGCCGGAGTGCTCGACATACCCAAGGGAACCGTCGGGCACCACCTGAAGGTGCTCGAGCGGGCAGGCCTCATCCGCGTCGTCCGGACGCGGAAGGTACGCGCGCTCACTGAGAAGTTCTACGGCCGCGTCGCACGTCTCTTCGTGCTCAAGGGCGACGAGTCCGCGCCGGACGAGTTCCGAGGAGGCGTCCTCGCCGCGATGATGCTGCGCCAGGCGGCCGACGAGCTCGTCGCGTCCGGTGGCGATCAGGACACGTCTGCCTTCATCCACGTCCGTCTGACGCCGGAGCGCCGCCGACGCTTCGAACAGCGGCTCAATCGGCTGGTCGCAGACCTGCAGCGTGCGGACAACTCAGCCGGCGAGAGCCAGGCACTGGCATACGCGCTCTTCCGGGCACCGACGCCACTTCCCCCGCGAGCCGACGATGCCTAGGCTCTGGCCGACCGGCGGGCTCTGGCGGCACGCCGACTTCCTGAAGCTGTGGTCCGCGGAGACGGTCAGCCAGTTCGGCACGCAGGTCTCGCAGCTCGCGTTACCGCTGACCGCAGTCCTCGTGCTCGATGCGTCTGCGTTCGAGGTGGCCGCGCTCGGGACGGTCGAGTTCCTGCCGTTCATCCTGTTCACGCTGCCCGCGGGCGTCTGGGTCGACCGCCTTCCCCGACGGCCGATCCTGATCGCCGGCGACTTCGGGCGCGCGGCGCTCCTCGCGAGCATCCCGATCGCGTACCTGCTCGACGCACTGACGCTCGGCCAGCTCTACGTCGTCGGCTTCCTCGTCGGCATCTGCACCGTCTTCTTCGACGTCGCCTACATGTCATACGTGCCGTCGCTCGTCGAGCGTGAGCGGATCATCGAGGGCAACTCGAAGCTCGAGATCAGCCGCTCCACCGCACAGATCGCCGGCCCGGGCTTCGGCGGCGTCCTCGTCGAGGCGCTCACCGCGCCCTACGCGATCCTCGCCGACGCGGTGAGCTTCGTCGGCTCGGGCCTCTTCCTCCTGGGCATCCGCAAGCCGGAGCGGTGGAAGGTCGAGGCGGCACCGAGCGTCGTGAAGCCGAGCCTCTGGACGGAGCTCAGGGAGGGCCTGCGGTTCGTCCTCGGCAACCCGAACCTCCGGGCGCAGGCCGGCTGCACGGCGACGTCGAACTTCTTCTCCCAGTTCGCATTCGCGATCATCGTCGTGTTCCTCGTCCGCGAGCTCGGCCTCTCCCCCGGCGTCATCGGGATCTCGATCTCGCTCGGGAGCGTGGGCGCGCTCCTGGCCGCCCTGACCGCCACTCGCATCTCGAGACGGTTCGGTATCGGTCCCACAACGATCGCCTCGGGACTACTGTGGGGCCCGGCGACGCTGCTGATCGCGTTCGCGCCCGCGGGGAACGCTGCGATTCCGTTCCTCGTCGTGGGTCAGATCGCCATCGGCTTCGCGGTGGTCGTCTACAACATCGTCCAGGTCAGCTATCGGCAGGCGATCTGCCCGCCCGAGCTGCAGGGACGGATGAATTCCGTCATGCGCTTCCTCGTCTGGGGGACGATCCCGCTCGGCTCGCTCATCGGCGGAGCGCTCGCTGGGTGGATCGGGCTGCGCGAGACGATGGTCGTGGGGGCGATCGGGACCGGATTGGCGATCCTCTGGATCGTGTTCTCCCCCCAGCGCCATCTCCGGGAGATGCCGGAGCCGATCGACGACGGGATCCCGGAGCCCGCGGCCGCGTAGATGTCGAGGTTCTGGCCCTCCGACGGGCTGTGGCGGCACAGCGACTTCCTGAAGCTGTGGTCCGCGACGACGGTCAGTCAGTTCGGGACGCAGATCAGCCAGCTCGCGCTGCCACTCGTCGCCGTCCTCGTGCTCGACGCTTCCGCGTTCGAGGTGGCCGCGCTCGGGACGGTGGAGTTCCTCCCCTTCATGCTCTTCACCCTTCCCGCCGGAGTCCTGGTCGACCGTCTTCGGCGCCGTCCGATCCTGATCGCGGGCGACCTGGGCCGAGCTGCCCTCCTCGTAACTATCCCGCTCGCGTACTTCGCGGATGCGTTGACGCTCGGTCAGCTCTACGTCGTCGGATTCCTCGCCGGCGTCTGCACCGTGTTCTTCGACGTCGCGTACCAGTCGTACCTTCCGGCGCTGGTCGAGCGTCGCGCGCTCATCGAGGGAAACTCGAAGCTCCAGATCAGCTACTCGACCGCGCAGATCAGCGGCCCCGGCTTCGCCGGCCTCCTGATCGAGATCTTCACCGCTCCCTACGCGGTTCTCGTCGACGCGCTCAGCTTCATCGGCTCGGGGCTCTTCATCCTGCGGATTCGGCGACCGGAGGAGCGACCGGTCTCGACAACGCCAGTGGGCGAGAAGACGGGTATCTGGACGGAGCTGAAGGAGGGTCTGCGGTTCGTGTTCGGAAACCCCAACCTGCGGGCGCAGGCCGGGTGCACGGCGACCTCGAACTTCTTCTTCACCCTGGGCTTCTCGATCATCGTCGTCTTCTACGTCCGCGTGCTCGGCCTCTCGCCGGGCCTGATCGGGCTCGTCATCTCGATCGGGAGCGTCGGATCGCTCGTCGCCGCGTTCACCGCTCGTAGGATCTCGGATCGCCTCGGCATCGGTCCGACGACGATCGCGGTCACGTTCATCCAGGCTCCGGCGTTCCTGCTCATCGCCCTCGCGCCCGAGACCGCGCCGTACCCGTTCCTCATCGTCGGCGGCCTCGTGCTCGGCTTCGTCATCGTCGCCTACAACATCGTCCAGGTCAGCTACCGACAGGCGATCTGCCCGCCGCAGCTCCAGGGCCGGATGAACTCCGTGATGCGCTTCGTCGTCTGGGGCACGATCCCGATCGGCGGGCTCATCGGAGGGGCGCTCGGCACGTGGATCGGCCTGCGCGAGACGCTCGTCGTCGGCGCGCTCGGGAGCGGCGCCTCGTTCCTCTGGATCCTGCTCTCGCCACAACGCCACCTCCGCGAGATGCCCGAGCCCACCGAGGACACCGCCGTGGAGCCCGCCGCCGCATAAGCGCTACCGTCACGGCGTGCCGGAGCTCCCCGAGGTCGAAGCCTGGGTGCGCGAGCTCGACCCGCTCGTGTCGCGCTCGCCGATCGACAAGGCCGGACCCGCGCACATCGCAACGCTGAAGACGTTCGATCCGCCGCTCGCGGCACTCGACGGAGAGAGCCTCGCGGGCTCCTATCGGCGCGGGAAAAACCTACTGTTTCCGATCCAGGACGAGGACCTCGTGCTCCGAGTGCACCTGATGAGCGCGGGTCGCCTCCGATACCTCGCCGCCGGTGCCAAGGGGCCGAAGACGCCGATGTTCCGGCTGCGGTTCAGCGACGGAGGCGAGCTCGTGCTCACGGAGGCCGGGAAGAAGAAGCGTGCCGGCGTCTGGCTCGTCAGCCCGGAGCAACTCGACGCCGACCTCGCCCACCTCGGCCCGGACGCACTCGAGGTCGACGCGACTGCACTCGCCGCGATCCTCGGGCGCGAGCGGCGACAGCTGCATCCGCTCCTGCGCGACCAGCGGGCGATCGCCGGAATCGGCCGCGCCCACGCGAACGAGATCCTCCTCCGGGCGCGTATGTCGCCGTTCAAGGCCTCGACGGAGCTCTCGACGGAGGAGATCGAGCGCCTCGCGGAGGCGATGCACGATGACCTCACGCGTGCGCTCGCGTTACGCGAGCAGGGCAAGGGCGACTCGGTCGTCTATCGCGTCCACGACCGCCTCGGTGAGCCGTGCCCCCAGTGCGGCACGCCGATCGCGCGTGTGGACTTCGAGGAGCACACGATCTACTACTGCCCGAGCTGCCAGACCGCCGGACGCCTGCTGAAAGATCGGCGACTGTCCCGCCTCTTGCGCTGAGAGCACGCTGCTACGGTGGCGCGGATGACGGACGTCGTCAGACTGGACGAGGACCTCCAGGCATCACCGCCTGAGATTGCGCTCGCCCTCTCCCGTGCGGGCGTCTCCGGCGTGCAGAAGGCGGTCCGTATCCGCCGCGGCGACGCGGAGACCGTGATGGCCGCGGTCATCGACTGCACCGTCGACCTCGCGGCGGATCAGAAGGGCGTCCACATGTCGCGCTTCCCCGAGCTGTTCGAGGAGGCCATCGAGCTCGTCGTCGAGCGCGAGGCGCTCCTCGTCGAGGTGCTCGCCGAGCACATCGCGAGCCGCGTCGTCGAGCGCCAGCGGGCGCTCCGAGCCGAGGTGTGGATCCGCGCCCAGTGGCCCATCCATCGTCGCACGCCGGTCACCGGACTCGCGACGCAGGAGATGGTGACGCTCTGCGGGATCGCGGCCGCGTCGGAGACGGGGACGCGGCGGGCGGTCGGCGTCGAGGCGACCGGCATCAACGCGTGCCCGTGCGCGCAGGGCCTCGTCCGGTCGAGCGCCTCCGAGCGGCTGCTCGACGCTGGCTTCGACGCGAACGACGTCGAGCGGATCCTCGAGCTCGTCCCGCTCGCAACGCACAACCAGCGTGGACGTCAGACCCTCTTCGTCGGAACCGAGCACGACCTCGACGCCGAGGTGCTGGTCGACGTCGCGGAGCGGTCGATGAGCGCGCCGATCTACGACCTCCTGAAGAGACCGGACGAGCTCTTCGTCGTCGAGCATGCGCACCTGCAGCCGCGGTTCGTCGAGGACTCCGTGCGCCACGCGCTGCGGGACGCGCTCGGAACCCTCCCCGAGCTCGACGACGACGACTTCCTCCTCTCGAAGCAGGTCAACTTCGAGACGATCCACGTGCACGACGTGGTCGCGGAGCGCTTCGGCACGGTGGGTGAGCTCCGGGGCGAGCTCGCCACCGGACAGCCGAGCTCGCAGCAGACGAACCTCGCCTCCTGGCTCAGCCGCTAGCGCGGCGAGCGCGGCGCAGCTCGAAACGATGCTCCGTGCCGGCGAACAGCCGGCGGATGTTCCTGTGGTGCAGGGCGATCACCGCGCAGGCCCCCGCCACGCCGAAGACGACGATCGGCCACGGGTACTCGAGGACGACCACGAGCACCGCGAGCGCGAGCGCCGTGACGATGGACGCGAGCGACGCGAAGCGGGTGAGCACGAAGACGACGAGCCAGACGCCCACGCAGCAGAAGGCGACGAGCGGGGCCAGGGCGAACGTCGCGCCGCCGGCCGTCGCGACCATCTTCCCGCCCTTCTGGAAGCCGAGGAACACGGGTCTCGCGTGCCCGAGCATCGCCGCTGCTCCCGCGAGGACGCCGATGAGCGCGCCGCCCGCCCAGAGCCCGAGCGACGCCGCGGCGAAACCCTTCGCGACGTCGAGGAGCGCCACCGGAATCCCGAGCTGGCGGCCGTAGACGCGGAAGACGTTGCTCGCGCCGACGTTCCCGCTCCCTCTCATGCGGACGTCCTCACCGCGAACGAACCTGGGGACCCAGTACCCGAACGGCAACGAGCCGAGCAGATACCCGCCGAGGATGGCGAGCGCGTCGGTCACGGTCGGCTAGGCAGTGGGGATGGAGTAGGCGTCGACCCAGCCGTTCACGACCGACCAGTCGACGTTTCGGAGGAACGCCTCGATGTACGCGGCGCGATCGGTCTGGTAGTCGAGGAAGTACGCGTGCTCGTACACGTCGAGAGCCACCAGGGGCGTCGCGTTCCAGACCGGAAAGGTGTTCTGCGCGTCGCCGACGTAGTTGAACAACCGGCCCTCGTCCCAGTCGAAGGCCGTCCAGGCCCAGCCCCGACCCGCCATCCCGGTCGCACGCAGATCGGCGCGCCAGGCGTCCGCCGAGCCGAAGTCCCGCTCGATGAGGTCGCCGATCCGCCCGTCGGGGTCCCCGCCGCGGCCGCCGAGGTGGTCGAAGTAGATCTCGTGGTTCTTGACGCCGCCCACCGCGAACGTCAGGTCGATCTTCAGCGCTCGGATCTCGGAGTGGACCTGGTTGGCCGCGCCGAGATCGACGGTCGCGAGGCGCCCGAGGATCTCGTTCCGCTTCGCCACGTACCCCTGGTACAGGCGGTAGTGCGCCTCGACGGTGACGCGCGAGATCCCGTCGAGCTCCATCAGCGCCGGCTTCAGCTCGCGGGGCCTGATCTCGACGAAGTTCGCCATCGTTTCCTCCAGGAGCGGGGCGGGAACGCGCGGAGCATATCCTTGGCCGAAGCCAACCCGTACGGAGAGGAGAGCAGGCCATGGCGTACAGCGTTCCCGACCTTGCGTACGCGTTCGACGCGCTCGAGCCTCACATCGACGCGCGCACGATGGAGATCCACCACGACAAGCACCACGCCGCCTACGTCACCAACCTGAACGCCGCGCTCGAGGGCACGGAGTGGATGGACCGGCCGATCGACTCGGTCCTCGCGGGCCTCGACATCATCCCCGAGGACAAACGCACGGCCGTCCGCAACAACGGCGGCGGACACGCGAATCACACGCTGTTCTGGGAGATCATGTCGCCGAACGGAGGAGGAGATCCCTCCGGCGCCCTGGGGGAGGCGATCGCCGACGCCTTCGGCGGCGTCGCGGACCTCAAGGCAGCCGTGAACGACGCCGGGGTGAAGCGCTTCGGCTCCGGCTGGTCGTGGCTCGTCTGGGACGGAACCGGGCTCGCAGTGAAGTCGACGGCGAACCAGGACTCTCCCGTGATGGACGGCGACGTGCCGCTCCTCGGCATCGACGTGTGGGAGCACGCCTACTACCTGAACTACCAGAACCGCAGGCCCGACTACCTCGAGGCGTGGTGGAACGTCGTCGACTGGGACGCCGTCGCGGCGCGCTTCGACGCGGCCCGCGGGTAGGAGCGCCTGCAATCCGCCTCGGTCGCGGGCGCGTAGCACCCCGCACATGGCTGCGTCGCTCGCGATCAGGGCCGTTTCGCCACGGGCGAGTCCGGTGATCATGCAGCACGTGGAGCTTCCGCAGCCGACCGACGGGCAGCTCATCGTGCGCATCGCCCGCGGGGATCGCGGCGCGTTCGACGAGCTGTACGGGCGGTACGCGCGCGCGGTGCTCGGCCTCGCGCTCAGGCGGCTCGGCGACCGTGGTCGCGCCGAGGATGCGACCCAGGATGCGTTCGTCGCGATCTGGCGCTCCGCGCGAACCTACGACCCGGCCCGCGGCCGCGGCGGGGCATGGCTGTACGCCGTCGCCCGCAACGCGATCACCGACGGGCTCCGCCGTGCGCCGGAGCCCGTCGCCCAGCTCGAGGACGGTCCCGGCCGCGAGCCCGACCCCTCCGATGAGGCCGAGGCGTCGTGGACCGCGTGGCGCGTCCACCGGGCGCTCGAGGTCCTCCCCGGGCACGAGCGACCCGTGATCGAGCTCGCGTACTGGAGCGGGCTGTCGCAGAGCGAGATCGCCGAACGTCTCGAGATCCCGCTCGGCACCGTGAAGACGAGGACGCGAAGCGCGCTGGCACGCCTCGCGGACGCGCTCGAGGAGGAGCTCCGGTGACTCCCGACTTCGACGATCTCGTCGGGACCGAGCTCGAGCCTGCAGAGCGCGCCCGGCTCGAGCGGGTCCACGACCTGCTCGTGGCGGCGGGGCCTCCACCCGAGCCGCGCGCTCCGACCGTCGTCCACCTGCCCTCGCGGCGCCGGCGCGGCGCGCTCCTCGCGATCGCGGCGGCGCTCGCCGTCGCTGCGTTCGCACTCGGTGCAGCTATCGGATCGAACGGCCGAAACGTCGACTTCACCGAGACGATGCGGGGAACCCCGGTCGCGGCGACCGCGACGGCTTCCCTGAAGGTGTTCGCCATCGACGACGCGGGGAACTGGCCGATGGAGCTCGATGTCGACGGGCTACCGGCGAAGCCGAACGGGCCGCCGTTCGAGCTCTGGCTCGTTCGCAAGGGTCAGCTCGCGGCGCTGTGCGGCACGTTCCGCACCGACGAGAAGGGCAGCGCGAAGGTGCCGATGAACGCTCCATACCACTTCGACGACTTCGACGGCTGGGTGGTCGTCGAGGAAGGCTCGAAGACGCCGCTCCTGACGACCTGATCGCTCCGGAGCTCCCGCTATCGTCGAGGCGTGGTGTCCGATCGCCCTATCCGTTCGCAGTACGAGGACTTCGTGCGACACGTGGTCAGGGCGGGCGTGCCGAAGTCGGACCGCACTGGCACCGGCACGCTGAGCGTGTTCGGCTACCAGATGCGTTTCGACCTCGCCGAGGGCTTCCCACTCGTCACGACGAAGAAGGTGCACTTCCCGTCGGTCGCTTACGAGCTCCTCTGGTTCCTGCGCGGCGACTCGAACGTGCGCTGGCTGCAGGAGCACGGCGTCACCATCTGGGACGAGTGGGCAGACGAGGACGGCGAGCTCGGCCCGGTCTACGGCGTCCAGTGGCGCAGCTGGCCGACGCCCGACGGTGACCACGTCGACCAGATCGCGGAGGTCGTCCGCCTGCTCCGCGAGGACCCCGACTCGCGGCGGATCGTCGTGAGCGCCTGGAACGTCGCGGACATCCCCAGGATGGCGCTCGCCCCGTGCCATGCCTTCTTCCAGTTCCACGTGTCGGGCGGAGAGCGGCTCAGCTGCCAGCTGTACCAGCGGAGCGCCGACGTCTTCCTCGGCGTGCCGTTCAACATCGCGAGCTACGCGCTCCTCACGCACATGCTCGCGCAGCAGTGCGACCTCGAGCCCGGCGACCTGGTGTGGACGGGCGGGGACTGCCACATCTACGACAACCATCACGAGCAGGTGGAAACGCTGCTCGAACGCGATCCGTTCCCCTACCCCTCCCTCCACCTCCGCCGCCGCCCACCTTCGATCTTCGACTACGACTTCGAGGACTTCGAGGTCGTGGGGTACGAGCACCACCCGGCGATCCGCGCGCCGGTCGCCGTGTGACGGTTGCGCTCGTCGCCGCCGTGGCTCGTAACGGCGTCATCGGCCGCGACGGAGGCATCCCGTGGCGAATCCCGGAGGACGTCGCCCACTTCAAGGAGCTCACGACCGGGCACGCGGTCGTGATGGGGCGCCGGACGTGGGACTCCCTGCCCGAACGCTTCCGGCCGCTGCCGGGACGCCGCAACGTCGTCGTCACTCGAAACACCGACTGGCGAGCCGACGACGCGGAGCGCGCAGGCTCGGTCGACGAGGCGCTCGCTCTCCTCGGCGACGACGAGCGCGTCTTCGTGATCGGCGGCGCCGAGATCTACGCGGAGGCTCTTTCCCACGCCGACGAGATGTTCCTCACGGAGATCGAAAACGACGTCGCCGGGGACACGTTCTTCCCATACTGGGATCGCGACGAGTTCGTGCAGGCTTCCCGGGACGAGCACGTCACGGACGACGGCATGCCCTTTGCGTTCGTCACGTACCGCCGCCATTCAGCGCCGGGTCAGCTCAATGCGCTCGCCGCGGTCGACGCACTCTTGGCAAAGGCAGGCCTCGACTACTGGCTGTTCGGCGGCTGGGCGGTGGACTTCTACGCCGGATCGATCACCCGATCCCATTCGGACGTCGACATCGCGGTCTGGCTCGACGGCCTCCCGAGGATCGCGGCTCTGCTCGAGGACGCCGGCTGGCGCCATGCACCGGAGCCCGACGAGGATGGCGGGACGGGCTACGAGCGCGGCGGTGTCCGGCTCGAGCTCACGTTCCTGGTCCACGCCGACGGCGGACGTGTGGTGACGCCGCGGCGGACCTTCGAAGCCGTATGGCCCGAGGACGCGTTTGGCGACGCCATTGGTGAGCTCGAAGGCGTTCGCGCGCGCCTCGTCGGACTCGAGGCGCTTACGCGCGGGAAGGCGACTCCGCGCGAAGATCCCGTGGAGGCCGCGCGCGATCGCGCAGACTTCGACGTCCTGTCGGGGCTCGGAGGCGGTCGCTAGCATGCGCGCACCGTGAGCACCGACCTGCACGCGCCGCGCGAGCACCTCGACGCCCGCCTTCCCGAGCTACGTGCGCTGAGCACCGAGCAGGGGAGGCTCGAGCTGATCGTCGTGCGGCCCGAGGAAGGCGAGCGCGAGCTGCCTGCGACGGCCGAGATCACGCTCGAGGACGGGCTCGTCGGAGATCGCTGGGCTCCGCGCGTCGACGAGAAGGGCGACGTGTTCAGGCAGAACCAGCTCACGCTCGCGTCGATCCACCTGCTCGCGCTCATCGCCGAGCCAGAGCGCTGGCCGTTGTCGGGAGACAACCTGCTGGTCGACATGGGCCTCGACATGGAGAGCCTGCCCATCGGCAGCAGGCTCGCGATCGGCACCGACGTGATCGTCGAGATCTCGGAGGTGCCGCACACCGGATGCGCCAAGTTCTCGGCGCGATTCGGGAGCGACGCGTTGAAGTTCGTCAACTCCCCCGAGGGCCGTGCGCTACGGCTGCGGGGCGTGAACGCCCACGTCGTCGTCCCCGGCGCGATCTCGACCGGCGACGCGATTCGCCGGCTCTAGCCGGCGCGCCGGATCCCGAGCACGCGGGCCTTCCAGGATCCGCTCGGTGCCTGGACGTCGACCTCGTCCCCCACGGCCGCACCCATGAGGGCGTTTCCGAGCGGAGAGTCGGGAGAGACGCCTCCGACCGCGGAGATCTCGACCTCCATGGCGTCGCCGTCCTCGTCTGCGATCTCGACGATCGATCCGACGCCGACGTGCTCGTCCGTGTCGTGCTCGACCGTCACCGCATGACGTAGGCGCTCTCGCAGGGCGCGGATGCGGGCTTCGAGGAGTCCCTGCTCGTTCTTCGCCGCGTGGTACTCGAAGTTCTCGGCGAGATCCCCGAACTCCCGAGCCGTCTTGATCGCCTCCGTGGCGGCCTTGCGGCGCGGGCCCTCCAGCTCGGCGAGGTCGGCCTCGAGGGCAGCTCGCTGCTCGGCGGTCAGGTACTCGGTCCTCGGCTCGCTCACAGCGGTAGAGCCTAGTCACTCAGTCGAGAGCGCTTGCGAGCGTCGAGCATGCGAGCTCCCACTCGTTGCAGCTACCCCTAAAGGGTCATAAGGTGCGACCACGGCGGTGCGTGCTGTTGGGAACACCAACCGCCGACAACGCCGGTCAGCGACACGGGGGCAACAGGGACATGGGGAGAGCAGACGCGCCGCGCGACGCGAACCAGCTCGGCGGCGGCCCAGAGATCGGGCCCGCCTTGCAGCGCCGACGTGATGAAGCGCTGGGTCCTTGGCGCGTCGCAGCAACCGGCTTTCTGATCACGATCGTGGCGACGCTCACCGTCGCCGCGCTCGCGGCGGCACCCTCGGAGCGACTCGCGGTCGACTTTCGACGCGTCTATATGCCGGCCGCCGACGCCGTCCTGCATGGCGAGTCGCCGTACCTCGTCGCGCGCGGGGGATACGTGTATCCGCCGCAGCTCGCCTTCGTGCTGACGCCGATGACGTTCCTGCCCGACGACGTCGCCGCGATCCTCGCGCTCGTACTGGTGGCCGCCCTCCTCGTCGGCACGCTCTTCGTTCTGGGCGTGCGAGACATCCTGTGCTATCTCGCGCTGTTCGCGTGGGCACCCACGTGGCAAGAGCTCGACATGGCGAGTATCACCCCGGCGCTCGCCCTGTTCGTCGCGCTCGCCTGGCGCTCGCGAGATCGGACGTGGCCGCCAGCACTTGCCCTCGCCCTCGTCGTGCCCGCGAAGTTGTTTCTCTGGCCGCTCTTGATCTGGACGTACGCGACGCGGCGTGCCCGGGTGACGGTGTACGCGGTCGCACTCGGAGTCGGGATGACGGTTGCCGTGTGGGCCGTCCTCCGATTCCAAGGCCTCGCTCAGTATCCGGCGATGCTCCGAGGACTTCACGAGACGGAGGCTCAGAGAGGCTATTCGCTGGTCGGAGTCACCTTGTCGTTCGGACAGGGACGTGCGCTCGGAGAAGTCCTGATGCTCGTGGTCGGCGCTGCGCTGATCGTGGGCTGCATCGCGTATGCGCGGAAGAACGACGAACAACGCTCGTTCATGTTGGCTCTCGGCGCGGCGCTGTTCCTCACGCCGATCCTGTGGC
>JBKOYF010000078.1:0-8949 GCA_046725305.1 Actinomycetota bacterium | reverse complement strand
ACCCGGAGGAGTGGGTCGGGTCGATCACGAGCGCGAACAACCCGGGTCGCGACGTCCCGGACGAGGGCCTCACGCGCCTCGCCGACGGCCGTCTCCTCCGTGATGCGGTCGCCGGCGATCCGGTCGGCTGGCTCGGCGAGGAGCACGTCGCCCGCTTCGGCGCGTCGACCGGGCTCCTCGTGAAGCTGCTCGACTCGGCCGAGCGCCTGCCCGTGCACGCGCATCCCGACCGCGAGTTCGCGCGCGCGAGACTCGAGTCGCCGTTCGGCAAGACAGAGGCGTGGTTCGTCCTGCGCACGCGCGGCGACGACGCCGAGGTCTGGGTCGGCCTCCGCGAGCCCGTCGAGCGCGAGCGCTACATGGCATGGATCGCCGCGCAGGACACCGACGCGCTCCTCGGTTCGCTGAACCGACTCACGGTCCGCCCGCTCGACGTGCTGTATGTCCCTGCGGGCATACCACACGCGCTCGGCGCCGGCATCCTCATCGCGGAAGTCCAGGAGCCCACCGACTTCTCGCTCCTCTGCGAGTGGAAGGGCTTTCCCATCGCTCCCGAGGACAGCCACCTCGGTCTCGGGTGGGACGTCGCGGTCGACGCCCTCGACCTCGGCGCGCACGAGCCGATCCGGTCGCTTCCGTCCGAGGCGGCCGCCTTCTTCGACGTGGACGACCGCGCGCAGGCGGCCGGGCGCTTCGCCGTCCTCCTCGTCGTCGAGGGCGCCGGCCGCATCGACGGAGCGGACGCGCACCCTGGCGACGCGTTCGCCGTGCCCGCCTCGACCGACGAGCTGCGGGTCGAGGGCGACCTGCGCGTGCTCCGCTTCCTCGCGCCCGATCCGGCTCTCTCGTCGGCGGCATCGCCGAAGAACGGCTCTCCCGTGTGAGCCTCTCGCGCTCCCTGCGAATGCGAAGATGGCCGCGTGAAGCTCGAGCAGGCGCTCACCGCCACGCGGTTCGTTATCGAGAACGCGACTGCCCCCGTCTCCGTGTTCGTCGCGGACGGGCACGGCGAGATCGTGGCGGCGGCGACGATGGACGAATCGGCTCCCGACACGCGCCTCAACGCGCAGCGCAAGGCCTACACGGCTGCGCGGAGCGACGCGCGCTCGACCGCGGAGCTCGCCGTCAAGGCGCGCGAGGACGTCGCCGAACTCGCGAGCTTCGATCCGTTCTTCACGTTCTTCCAGGGCGGTGTTGCCGCGTTCGAGCAAGGGCGCCGCGTGGGCGCCGTCGGGGTCAGTGGGCTCCCCGGTCCCGACGACGACGCGCTCGCCCGGCAGGCGATCGCGGCGGCGGGCCTAACCACGGGCTCTTGACAAGCGGCGGCGCCCGGTTCCCGGGTTTTCCGAACGACCTATCCGGCTACCCTCCGGGCAACGCAACTTCGAGAGGGAGGACCATGAGGAAGCGCACCGTTGCAGTCGTCCTTGCCGCCGTCATTGCTGCCGCGATCGCGGCGCTGCCCGTCTTCGCGGCGACGCCTGTGATCACGGGCACGGACGGTCCGGGGTTCACGATCGTCATGAAGAAGAAGCCCACGAAGCCCGGGAAGTACAAGCTCGTCGTGAGCGACAAGTCCAACATCCACAACTTCCACCTCAAAGGCCCCGGCGTCAACGTGAAGACCGGCGTCGGATTCGTCGGGACGAAGTCCTTCACGATCACGCTCAAGAAGGGCAAGTACACCTTCATCTGCGATCCGCACGCGACGATCATGAAGGGCTCCTTCACGATCAAGTAGCGGGTTCTCGTGCGCCCGGAGTCTCGCTACGCGCGGGACTCCGGCGCTCGCACCACCTCCAGAGGCTCGATGGAGCCGTCCGCGATCCTCCAGCCCGCGAGCTCGTCCGTTCGCACCGTGTAGATGAGGTACGGACGCCCCGCCCAGAGGCCGACGTTCTCCACGTCGGTGCGCGACGGGCGCGGCGGCGAGGAGAGGTGGGAGTGGAAGACCGCGAGCTCGTACCCCTCGTCCTCGAGGAACCACGTCTCGGGCGGCACGTCGAGCTCGAACCGGTACGGCGAGGCGGCGGCGTTGCGGCCCCGGACGTAGCGCTCCGCGACGCCGTCCTTCAGGACGACGAGACCGCACGCCTCGTTCGGCGACTCCTCCTGCGCGTGCCCGACGAGCTCCTGCCGCACGGTGGTCGGTATCACCACCAGACGGACCGCTCCATCGCCGACTCGACGTCGCTCGCCGTCCAGAAGTCCGCCGAGAGGTACTTCCAGCCTCCGTCGGCGAGGACGCACACCACGACACCTTCGTCGAGCTCCTCCGCCAGCCGGAGCGCCGCGTGCACGACGGCACCGGACGACACGCCGCCCAACACGCCTTCCCGTTCCAGCAGCAGCCGAAGCGCTGCGACCGCCTCGGCATTCGTGACGAGGAGCTTCCGGTCGAGCTTCGCGACGTCCAGGATCGGCGGCACGTAGCCGTCCGCGAGCGATCGCAGGCCCATCACCTCGTCGCCGGGGAGCGGCTCGGCCGCCGCGACCACGACGTCCGGGAACGACTCCCGCAGTCGCTCACCGGCGCCCATGAGTGTTCCCCCCGTCCCGAGGCCGGCGACGAAGACGTCGACGCGGTCGAGCGCGTCGGCGATCTCGGCCCCTGTGCCCTCGTAGTGCGCACGTGGATTCGCCTCGTTCGCGTACTGGAACGGCATGAAGACGGAGGGGTCGCGCTCGGCGAGCTCGAGCGCGAGCCGGACCGCGCCGTTCGAGCCCTCCTCTCCCGGCGAGTCGACGATCTCGGCGCCGTAGAGGGCGAGGAGGCGTCGGCGCTCCGCGGTCACGTTCGACGGCACGACGCACGTCAACGGGTAGCCGCGCAGCCGCGCCGCGAGCGCCAGTGCGATCCCCGTGTTCCCGCTCGTCGGCTCGAGCAGCCGCCGGCCCGGCGTGAGCTGCCCCGCCGCCTCTGCCGCGTCGAGCATCGCCTTCGCGATGCGGTCCTTGATCGAGCCGCTCGGGTTCTGGCCCTCGAGCTTCGCGACGAGTCGGACGGACGGCTTCGGGGAGAGACGCGGCAGCTCGACGATCGGCGTCGACCCGACGAGGTCGAGGAGCGACGCGGGGAGCGTTCTAGCTGCCACCGGCCATGGCCGGAAGCAGGATGAGGTGGTCGCCTGATCGGACCTCGGTCTCGAGGCCGTCGCGCGTGCGCACGTCCTCGCCGCCGAGGTACACGTTGACGAAAGGCGCCAGCTCGCCGTCCTGGAGGAGCTGCGCCGCGAGCGGCGGGTAGCGGTCGACGAGGTCGTCGAGCACCTCGGCGACGGTCGCACCGTCGGCGTTGAGCTCGCGCGCGCCTCCGACCTCCGCGCGGAGAGTGGGAGGGATGCGGACGGCCGCCATCAGAGCCTCACCGGCGCGTTGCAGAACTCGACGTAGTCGACGTACTCCGTGATCGACGGGTGGTCGCCGCACACCGGGCAGTCCGGCTTGCGCGTCACGGTGACCTCCTCGAGGGTCGTCCCGAGCGCGTCGAAGAGGAGCAGGCGCCCGGCGAGCGAGTCCCCGCGGGCGAGAATCAGCTTGAGGGCCTCGTTCGCCTGGATCGAGCCGATGATCCCGGGAAGCACGCCGAGGACGCCGCCCTCCGCGCAGCTCGGCGCGAGCTCGGGCGGTGGAGGCTGGGGGAAGAGGCAGCGGTAGCACGGGCCGCCGGCGCGAGGGGCGAAGACGGTGACCTGGCCCTCGAAGCGGAAGATCGAGCCGTGCACGACCGGGATCCCGCTCCACACGGAGGCGTCGTTCACGAGGTACCGGGTCGGGAAGTTGTCGGCCCCGTCGACGATGACGTTCCAGCCCTCGGCGAGGATCCGGTCGACGTTCTCCGAGGTCAGCCGCTCTTCGAACGGCACGACGCGCACGTCGGGGTTCAGCGCCTCGAGCGTTCGTTTCGCGGACAGGACCTTCGGCTCGCCGAGCCGCTCCGTCGAGTGCACGATCTGGCGCTGGAGGTTCGACTCGTCGACGACGTCGGCGTCCACGATCCCGAGCGTGCCGACGCCCGCGGCCGCCAGGTACAGCGACGCCGGAGACCCGAGCCCGCCGGCCCCGATGAGCAGGACGCGCGCGTCGAGCAGGCGCTGCTGGCCCTCCTCTCCGACCTCCGGGATCAGCAGGTGACGGCTGTAGCGCGAGCGCTGCTCGGGCGAGAGCACGCGCGGGATCGTGACCTCGAAGCCGTTCCGCTTCCAGTCCGAGAAGCCGCCCGCGAGGTTGACGACGTTCTCGTACCCGAGCTCCTCGAGCGCCTTCGCCGCGAACGCCGAGCGTGACCCGGCCGAGCAGTAGACGACGAGCGGACGGCCCTTGTCGGGCACGAGACCTTCGATGCGCTGCTCGAGCCGGCCGCGCCCGGTGTAGATCGCGCCCGGGATGTGTCCCTCGTCCCACTCGTCCGGCTCGCGGACGTCGACGAACAACGAGTCGTCGGACGACTCGAGGCGCTCGTGCGCCTCGATGGTCGAGACCTCGTCGATCTCCGCCTTGACCCGTGCGAGCAGCTCGCGGTACGTCGCCATTACTTTCCGAACTATAGCTTCGGCGCGCGGGCTATCGTCCTGCCGTGCCTGCGCGCCGCCGCGTCGTGCTCGCCGTGGCCGCAATCGCAGCGGCGGCCGTCGCCGTCGTCACCGTGGCCGCGCTCTCCTCGGGGGACGGCTCCGCGGACGTGACCGCATCGACGACGACGCCGGAGCTGCGGCCGGGGCGACCTCCACTCTCGTTCGCGCTCGGCTTCCGTTCCGACCTGGAGGCGCAAGAACTTACCGAGGGGGCGGAGCTGTATGCGCGCGGGGACACGGCCGCCGCTGCCGCTCTATTCGGGAAGCACGATTCTCTCGAGGCGAAGGTCGGGGCCGCATTCGCGTCGTGGCCTCACGGCACGCTCGAGCGGCTCGAGCAGCTCGCGAAGCTCTACCCGGACGCGGCGGTCGTGGAGCTCCACCTCGGGCTCGCGCGGCTGTGGGCGAATCAGGGCGAACCGGTCGAGGCGTGGCGGGCCGTCCTCGACGAGGAGCCGGACACGCCGTATGCGATCGTCGCAGGGAATCTCCTCCACCCGGACCTCCCGCGTGGGCTGCCGGCCTTCATCCCCTCCTTCGCGGCGCCTCCCGCGATCACGCGCCTGCCGCCGGAGCGCCAGCTCGAAGCGCTGCGCGCGGCTGCCGACGCAGACGGCCTGCGGGCGGAGCTCCTGTACGGGGTCGGGCTCCAGCGCGTCGGCAGGCCGATGTCGGCAGCACGGGTCTTCGACCGCGCCGCAGGCCGGTTCCCCCGCGACGTCGAGGCACAGGTCGCGGGCGCGGTCGGCCAGTTCGACAAGGACGCGCCCGAGCGTGCGTTCGGGCGCCTCGGCCCACTCACGCGGACGTATCCGGGCGAGCCGACGGTGCGCTTTCACCTCGGCGTGCTCCTCCTCTGGACCGGACGCGTCGACGCCGCGAAGCGGCAGTTCCGGCTCGCGTCGCACGTGCAGCCGGGCTCGCCACTCGCGCGCGAGGCGGATCGCTACCTCGAGACGATCCGCCGCGCGCGCGGCTAGCCACTACGGCCCGGGGCTTTCGAATGCCGACCTGCGGACCGTCCATGCGAAGAGACACGATGCTTGCTTGGAAGTGTCGAGATCGAGCGTCGTCGTGGCGTTCGCGTCGAGCATGACTGCCCTTAGACGGTGACTTTCTGCTCCGGTCCCGATCGTGAACGTCGCTTGGTGGCCACCGGAGACCGGGATGGCATCGCCGAAGGTCCCGTCCCACCACCAGCGGAAGCTCTCGGCGGACGATGCCACGAGCGTCGAGCTCGCGGCGGTGTCGCAAGCAAGCTTGAACCTGATCTCCGGAGACGGATCGATGGGCGAGCAGCATCCGAACTCGAAGCTGCCGTTGTCGGCAATGTTCCTGATCTCGTCCATGAGAACGCCGCCCCCGAGGACGTACGCCTGACTCGGAAACCCGCCGAGCTTGCTGCTGTCGGCTGCTGTGGCGCTCGCGCCGAGGAAGGCGCTCGAATCCTGCCCGTCGAGCTTGTCGCTGTCGGACGCCTTCGCGGTCTTCCCGAGGTAGAGCCCGTTCGCCTCGGTCTGGTCGAGGAAGAGCGCATCGGCTGCGCCCTTGGAGTAGACGTCGAGCGCGGCCTCGTTCGACTTGCAGGTCTGCCCGAGGCCGGTGTCGATCACGCGCCAGGCGCCGGACGACTTCGTGTAGCAGGTGTGGATCACTCCGCCTGCGTCCGGGATCGCCGCGTAGGCGAGACCCCCGGTCGCAACGAGGGCCACCGCGAGGATCGCGACCAGCCCACGTCGGCGGAACAGTGACGGCATATAGCCTCCTTTGTCGCCCGCATCCTCTGCCCTCGGTGGAATCTGTCAAGACGTCGGAAACGGACATGTCTCCCGCGACGGCCAGGTTCAACCTGGCCAAGAGGGTCGTTGCTTTGACGACCGCCGCCTGGGTAACTACCGTGTGACCGCTGACGAGGAAGGGGGGCGGTCTGGCCGCTGACGACACGCAGGGCGCTACCACTCGAACGCCGATCGAGGAAGTCCTCGCGAGCGACGAGGGCCAGCGGCTGCTGGAGATCGGCTACCGCACGGGCAGCGTCGACGCGGACGAGCTCGCGCTCGCGCTCGACGAGCTCGACCTCGAGGCCGCGCAGCTCGACGACTTCTACGCGGCGCTCGACGAGGCGCAGATCGCGGTCGTCCACGCGGACGGGGCGGACGCCTCGGAGCCCGACGCGGAGCCCGAGCCGGAGATCACGACCGACGCGCTCCAGCTCTTCCTCAAGGACATCGGCAAGGTCCCGCTGTTGACGGCGGCACAGGAGGTCGAGCTCGCGAAGCGCATCGAGCGCGGCGAGCACGCGGCCAAGCAGGCAATGGTGGAGGCGAACCTCCGCCTCGTCGTCTCCATCGCGAAGCGCTATCGCAACCAGGGCCTCCCGTTTCTCGACCTCATCCAGGAAGGCACGATCGGGCTCGTCCGCGCGGCCGAGAAGTTCGACTACCGCAAGGGGTTCAAGTTCTCGACGTACGCGACCTGGTGGATCCGCCAGGCCGTCGCCCGCGCGATCGCGGACAAGGGCCGGACGATCCGCATGCCGGTCCACGTGGTCGAGAAGCTCAACCGCATCCTCCGCTCGGAGCGCAAGCTGCGCGCCGAGCTCGGCCGCGAGCCGTTGACCGAGGAGATCGCACGCGACGTCGAGATGACGCCGGACGAGGTCGACCAGATCCGCCGTAGCGCCCAGATCCCCGTCTCGCTCGAGAAGCCGGTCGGCGACGACGACGAGTCCGAGTTCGGACACTTCCTCGCCGACGAGTCCGCGCCGCTTCCCGACGAGCTCGCCGAGACCACGTTGCAGCGGGAAGCTCTGCGCAGCATCCTCGGTGCCCTGTCCGAGCGTGAGCGCATGGTGCTCGAGCTCCGCTACGGCCTCGACGGACAGCAACCGCGCACGCTCGACGAGGTCGGGCGCGCGTTCAACGTGACCCGCGAACGGATCCGGCAGATCGAGCACCAGGGGCTGAAGAAGCTCCGCGCACTCGCAGACGCTCAGCGCGTCCGCGACGTCGCCTGACCGTACGCAAGCCCGCGCGCTCTGCGTAGACTCGCGGCCGTGACGCCGTCGCCCGACGAGCTTCGCGACCGGCTCGCCGAGCTGATCGCGATCCCATCCGTGAGCGCGGACTCGGCACGCGCCGCGGATGTCGAGGCCGCCGCAGCCTGGGTCGCGGCGCGCATCCGCGACGGGGGCGGGAGCGCCGAGCTCATCCCGTGGGGCACGAGGTCGCTCGTCATCGGCCAGTTCGTTGCCTCGGAGAAGGCGGACACCGCCCCGACCATCCTCTGCTACGCGCACTTCGACGTTCAGCCACCGGATCCGCTCGACCTGTGGGAGTCGCCTCCGTTCGAGCTGACACAGCGAGACGGCCGGCTCTACGCGCGCGGCGTCGCCGACGACAAGGGAAACCTCTTCGTGCTCGTCGAAGCTGTGCGGCAGCTCGCGGAGGCCGGCGAGCTGCCCGTGAACGTCCGCTTCGCGTTCGACGGCGAGGAGGAGGTCGGGGGCGACTCGGTCGTCGAGTGGGTCAAGGCCGACTCCGGGCGCGCGGACGCCGCTCTGATCCTTGACGGTGGGATGATCCGCCGAGGCCAGCCGGCGTTCGCAATCGCGGTCCGTGGAATGCTCTACTTCCACCTCCGCGTTCGCACGGGCACGACGGACATGCACTCCGGACTCTTCGGTGCCGCGGCACTCAACGCGCTGCATGCGCTGACCGCGGCGCTCTCGGGCGTCCTTCCCGGTCCGAATGGACTGCTTCCCGACGAGCTGCGTGCGGGGGCGCTGCCCCCCTCGGACGAGGAGCTCGCCGCATGGGCGCAGCTGCCGCCGGGCGACGACCAGCTCTCGCACTACGGGGCCGTGCCGATCGGACCCGGCGCGGCCGAGGAGTTCTACCGCCGGACGTTCGCAGACACTGCGCTCGACGTGAACGGGATCGCGGGCGGCTCGCCCGACCTCGTGAAGACGGTACTGCCCGTGCACGCGCGCGCGAACGTCTCGATTCGCCTTGCGCCGGGGCAGGACCCGGACACGATCCGGGCGGCGTTCGAGCGGCGGCTGCGCGAGGGCTTGCCGGCGGGCGCGGAGCTCGAGATCGAGGTCCGGAACCAGGCACGCCCGGCGCTCACGCCCTCCGACGCGCCGGCGATCCGGCTCGTCGCGAGGGCGTTCGAGACGACGGTCGGGGCTCCGCCGCTCCTCGTGCGGTCGGGCGGCACGCTTCCGATCTACGCGAGCCTCGTCGACCGCGGGCTGCCCACGCTCGCCACGGGCTTCGGCATCGAGAGCGAGTGCAACGTGCACGCGCCGAACGAGAACGTCCCCGAGAACACCATCGAGCTGGGCGTCGCGACGATGCGCGAGGTCTTCAGG
>JBKOYF010000127.1:0-8679 GCA_046725305.1 Actinomycetota bacterium | reverse complement strand
GCTCCTGGACGAGAGCGCCCAGCACACGCGCCTGTGCGAAGTTGAGCCGCGTCGGGATGCCGTAGAGCGCCTCGAGTGCGAGCGCGACCTCGACGAGATCTGCGTTCCCGGCGCGCTCCCCCATCCCGTTGACGGTTCCCTGCACCCAGGTCGCGCCCGCCTGCACAGCGGCAACGGCTGCGGCGGTCGCGAGCCCGAAGTCGTCGTGCCCGTGCCAGTGGACGGGTACCGAGGAGTCAAGGCGCTCGACCACCTCGGTGACGAGGAAGGCCGCCGCCTCGGGCGTTGCGATGCCGAGCGTGTCGACGACCACGACCTCCTGCGCCCCCGCCTCGACGGCGCTCTCGTACGCCCTTCTGACGAACTCGATGTCGGCTCGCGTGGAGTCGACGCCGAAGAACGCGACCCGGATGCCTTCCGTCGCCGCGAACGAGACCGCCGCCCGAATCCGCTCGAGCATGGTCTCCCGCGACACGCCGAGCGCCGCGAGCTTGCCGTCCGAGATCGGGCTCTCGATGACCGACGAGCGGACGCCGAGCTCGACGAGCGCCTCCACGTCCGCACGCACAGCGCGCGAGAACCCCCAGATCTCCGCCTCGAGATCGGCCTCGAGGATCAGCGAGATCGCCTGGGCGTCGTCGTCCGAGACACGCGGGAACCCGGCCTCGATGCGGTCCACTCCAGCGTCGGAGAGTGCTCTTGCAATCTCCAGTTTTTGCTCTGGGCCAAGCACGACACCCACCGTTTGCTCGCCGTCGCGCAGGGTCGTGTCGTAGAGACCGACCGTGATCCGCGGCTGGGGCTCGAGCGCCTTCGCGTTGAGGTCGCCGGTCCAGAGCTTCGAGCGGTCGAGCGCCACCTCGTGACTATCGCATCCCCGCGCGGGACACTCGAAGCGTGATACTCGAAGGGTGATCTTCGAGCGCGAGCTCGAGCTGCTTACGCGCGGGGAGCTCGCGACGTTGCAGCTCGAGCGGCTCCGAGCGCTCGTCGCGCGGGTGAAGGAGCGCGTGCCCTTGTACGGCGAGCGGCTGGCGGACGTTGGGCCTGACGACCTCGCCTCGCTCGACGACCTCCGCCGCCTCCCCTTCACCCGCAAGGACGACCTGCGCGACACGTACCCGCTCGGAATGCTCGCCGTCCCGCGAGAAACGCTGGCGCGCATCCATGCGTCGTCCGGTACGACGGGGAAGCCGACGGTCGTGGCGTACACGGCTGGCGACCTCGACCTGTTCGCGCGGATGAACGCGCGTGCGCTCGCAATGGCCGGCGCGGAGCCCGGGATGACGCTCCACAACGCGTACGGCTACGGCCTCTTCACCGGCGGGCTCGGTCTCCACGGGGGCGGCGAACGGCTCGGCCTGAACGTGATCCCGGTGTCGGGGGGTATGACCGAGCGGCAGCTCACTCTCATCCAGGACCTTCGTCCCGACGTCATCGCGTGCACGCCGAGTTACGCCCTGACGCTCGCGAATGCGTTCGCGGAGCGAGGAGTGGGGCCCGACGACGTCAGTCTCCGCCTCGCCGTCGTCGGTGCGGAACCGTGGACGGAGCGCATGCGCGAGGAGATCGACGCGGGGCTCGGCGTCCGGTGCACCAACCTCTTCGGGCTCTCCGAGGTGATCGGGCCGGGCGTGTCGTGCGAGTGCGTGGAGGAGCGCGGCGGCTCGCACGTGAACGAGGACCACTTCCTCCCGGAGATCGTCGATCCCGATACGGGCGAGCCGCTTCCCGACGGCGAGGAGGGCGTGCTCGTGTTCACGACGCTGACGAAAGAGGCGCTGCCGCTCCTCCGCTACTGGACGGGTGACATCTGCAGCCTGTCGTCCGCGCCCTGCTCGTGCGGACGGACGCTCGTCCGGATGGGGCCTATCGTCGGGCGGAGCGACGACATGCTGATCGTGCGCGGCGTGAACGTGTACCCGAGCCAGGTGGGCGCGGCGCTCGGGCGGATCCCGGAGATCTCGCCGCATTTCGGCCTCGTGGTGCGGCGAGAAGGGACGCTCGACACCGTCGAGGTGCTCATCGAGTCCGCCGTCGACGGGCCCTGTGAAGCCGTGTCCGTGACGGCGCGCGCGGCCGCGCTCATCCGCGAGACGAGCGGCTGCAGCCTGACGGTGAGGCTCGTGCGGCCCGGGGAAGCGCCGCGTTCCGACGGCGGGAAGATCCAGCGTGTCCTGGATCTGCGTTAGGCGGCGACGATGCCGTCCGGGAACCGCGAGAGCTTCTCCGCCCCCTCGGCCGTGACGAGGAAGTTGTCCTCCACCCGCAGGCCGCCACCGCCCTCGATATAGCATCCTGGCTCGATTGCAAGAACCATGCCGGCGGCGACGGCACCACCCCCGGCCTGATGGGCGTACGGCGGCTCGTGTGCGCGTGCTCCCACGCCGTGGCAGATCGGGTGTGACGGTTGGCCCGCGAAGCCCATCGCGTCGATCCCCTCGCGGATCCTCCGGTCGAGCTCGGCGAGGCTCGCCCCGGGTCGTACGAAGTCGATCGCGTCCGCGTACACGGTCATCAGGCCGGCCTCGAGCCCGCGGTAGGACGGCGTGAGCTCACCCACGACGAGGTTCTTCGTGTGGTCGCACCAATAGCCGTCCGCGCACACCCAGATCTCGAACAGCGTCGGCTCGCCCTCGACCACCGGGCGGGCCGTCGTTGCCGTGAACGTCCTGATGCCCGGCCCCGACCAGACGAGCGAGAACCCGAGCGCGAGCTCCACCTGTCCCTCCCAGCCGGTGCCCTCGCCGTGGACGAAGCCCTCCCACTCCGCAGCGACCTGCGCCTCGCTCATGCCCGGCTCGATGACGAGCTTGCAGTGCTCCATCGCGGCGGCGGCGATCTCGTTCGCGAGCCGCATGCGCTCGATCTCCTGGTCCGTCTTGAGAGCACGCGCCGCGGCGAGGAGCGGCGTCGCGTCCTCAACCTCCCCGAAGGCCGTGAACCACTCCGCCGTGAACGTCGTCGGCTCGCCGACCATGCGGTCGGACGCCTGCGTGCCGAGCGAGAGCTCGAGGGCGACGCGCTCGTACTCGCTCGCAGCCTCGCGGGCGAGCTCGAGCACGCGCGCCGTCGGCGGACGCGGGTCGATCTCGTCGTATCCCCTGAACAGCCGCACGTCCTCCGTCCACGCGGTGCGGCTCGCGTCCTCCTCGGAGGCCTCGAGGCAGACGAGCACCGGGTCGCCCTCGCGGGGGAAGACGCACGCGTCGTAGCCCTTCATCCCCCAGAAGTTCGTGAGGTAGAGGACGTTGTCGGGCGCGCGGGCGACGAGGGCGTCGAGCTCGTGCTCGGCCATGAGCGCGCGGACGCGCTCGAGCTTCGCCTCGTCCCGCGGCCAACTCACGCGACGATCCTATGGATTGGTCACTCTTCGATTCAGAAGGGGAGGAACTGGAGCGGGGACCTCGCGACGTCCGAGAGGTCGACCTCGACGCGGATGTCGGCGTCGTCCGGCAGCTCGCTGCGCAGGCGACGCTCGAGTGCCTGCGCGCGCTCCTCAGTCAGCGCATCGGCGACGACGTAGCGCCAGCGGCGCCTGACGGGAACGCCGTCCCGAGCCAGTCGGTCGGCGAGCTGCGCCGCCTGGTCCCGCCCGACCAGGTGAGCCACGACGTGCCAGTCGAACCGTCCTTCGACCCGAGCCTCTTCGGCTTCCGCTTCCTCCCGCGCCGCGTACTCCTCCCGCTCTTGCTCCGGCGTGGCGGGGAGCGGCTCCGACGCGTCCTTCCACGACTCCTCCACTGGATGCCACCGCGTGACTTTGATCTCCGCGCTCAGCTCGTCGGCCTCGACGAGCTCCCGTACCGTGCGCTCAGCCTCACGGGCGGCCGCCTCGCTCGCGGCGTAGAGGAAGAGCCGCGAGCCGTCGCGCGTGACCATCACGGTTCCCTCGAGCCGCCCGCGGGCGTCTTCGTCCAGATCGAGCGCGCGAAGACGCTCTCCGAACGAGTAGCCGTGCTCGTTGTCGTCGAGCTCGACCTCGACGCGAAACTCGTCCTTCATCCCCGACGACGCTACCAACGGAGGCGCGCCGGAGCGGGCTCCCCGTGGCCTTCCTGCCACGACACCACCGGGTTACGCAGGACGCCGATGCGCTCGATCTCCGCCTCCATCACGTCCCCCGGCTTCAGGTAGAGCGAGGCCGCCTCCCCAGAGAAGCCTGCGACGCCCGACACGGTCCCCGTCGAGAGGACGTCCCCCGCGGAGTAGCCGAGCGCGGAGTAGTGGCTCAGGATCTCCGGGATCGTGACCGACATCCGGCTCGAGTGCGAGCTCTGCCGCACCTCGCCGTTCACGCGGAGCTCCATCGCGAGCGCGTGCGGGTCCGGGATCTCGTCGGGCGTGACGATCCAAGGCCCGAGCGGGCAGAAGGTGTCGATCGCCTTGCAGAAGCTGAAGACGCCGGAGCGCATCTCGCGGCGCTGGATGTCCCGTGCGGTGATGTCGTTGAAGATCACGTAGCCGCCGATGTACTCGGTCGCCTCCTCCGGCGGGAACCACTTTCCCGCCTTCCGGAGCACGACCGCCAGCTCGAGCTCGTAGTCGAGCTCCTCGGTGAGATGCTCCGGATAGACGACGGGCTCGTCAGGCCCGACGATGGCGTCGACGTTCTGGAAGAACACGATCCAGGGTGCGATCTCGTGCGACCACTCGACCCGCTTCGACTCCTCCTCGTGCTCGCGGAAGTTGCCCGCCGTGTGGAAGAACTTCTTCGGGACGATCGGAGCGCGGAGCCGCGTCTCGGCGAGTGGGATCCGCTCGCCGGTCTCGTCCGCGCCGCCCTGCTCGAACAGCTCGCGCATCGAGTCGACGTCGAGGACGACGATCTCCTCACCGTCGAGGATGCCGACGCGCCGCTGGGCGCCGAAGGTGACCAGCTTCATCGGTTTCCGCACCCGACCTGGTCGTAGGCGTCGGAGATCCACCGCGCGAATTCGTCGTCCAGCTGATCGAGGGCGTCCACCCGGAAGTGATGGACGAAGAGGTCCTTCTGGTACGGCGAGCTGCGCTGGATGCGCGGGTCGTCGACCCGGTACGTCACGTCGAAGTAGCCCTGAAGCCGGTCGCGGTTCGGGCGCGCGCCAGCGAAGCCGCGGCGTGGACCCTTGAAGGTGATCGTTGTCTTCGCGACCGACGTCGTGTACTCGCCGCACGCCGCGACAATCTCGACGAAGCGGTGGAAGAGCGCGCGGCCGTGGTCGCTGCCCGCTTCGAGATGGCGCTCGACGGTCCAGACGTCACTCATGCGATACCGCACACCTTCGTCGCCGCGCGCGCGTAGACCTCCGCGGTCCTGACGAGCCCGTCGATCTCGAGGTTCTCGCCCTTGACGGTGTCGAGAAGACCCGTCGAGGTGCCGTAGTTGACCGTCGCGATCCCGTACCGCGTGAGGACGGAGGCGTCCGAGAACCAGCGCGTCACGTCGCGCTCCGGGCGCTCCCCGAAGACCTCGGCGTGCGCGTCGTCGAGGGCGGAGACGAGAGGATGTGTCTCGTCGATCTCGGCGCCGGGCGCTGTCACGTAGACCTCGCCCTCGACTCCGTAGTCCGGGAACCGCTCGGCGAGACCGCGCACCATGTCGAGCACCTGTGTGCGCGCGGTCGCCATCTCCCTCGTGGGTGGCACGCGCACGTCGAGGAAGAGATCCGCGCGGTGCGGCGTCCTCGAGACGCGCCAGCCGAAGCCACCCTCGACGGCGCCGACGTTGACGATGGCCTTCGTCCCACGGTAGGCGTTGTCCGGGTCGTCCTCCCAGGTGGGGATCCACTCGAGCACGGCGTCGAGCACGTCACGCAGTCGGACGATGGCGTTCTGGTCGCGCTTCCCCTCGCTGAAGGCCGTGTGGATGAACGGACCGCGCGTCGAGATGCGGAGCCAGAGCGAGCCGAAGTGCCCGAGCACGACCTTCGACTCCGTCGGCTCGCCGAGGATGCACATGTCCGCGACGCCGCCGTGCGAGACGAGGTGACGCGAGCCGGTTGCGTACCCCCGGTACTCTGCTCCGACCGCGTCGCCGTACTGCGCCTTCTCGATCTCGCCCGAGACAGCCGCGATCATGACGTCCCCGCGTAGGCCGACGCCCGCGTCCGCGAGCGCTCGCAGCGCCTCGACATAGCACGCGAGAGCGCCCTTCATGTTCGAGATCCCGAGGCCGTACAGCCGCCCACCCTCCACGAACGCGCTCGGCTGGAAGCCGGGGACGTGGCGGAGCCACGGCTCCCGTCCGGCGTACGAGGTGTCCATATGGCCGTTGAACATGAGGCTCGCCCCTCCGCCCGCGCCCGGGAGCGTCCCGAGGACGTTCGCTCGCCCCTCCTCGACCTGCTGCCACTGGACGTGCAGGGCCATGTCGAGGAACGTCTCGCGCACGAGCTCGGCCATCGCTTCCTCTGAGCCCGTGAAGCTCGGCGTGCCGATCGCCCGCGAGGCCCACTCGACGAGCCGGCCTTCGTCGATGCGGATCTCAGTCACGGACATGCGGGAGCACCTTTTCCCCGAAGAGCCGGATCTGGTCGTGGCGCCGCTCGCCCCAAAGCTCGAGCATGACGTGCGTGCAGCCCGCCTCGCGGTACTCCTCGATCGCCGCGATGCAGTCGGCCGGGGTGCCGGCGATCGGCTTGCAGCGGCCGAGCAGCGAGTCGGTCACCTCGGCCTTCGCCGCGAGCCGACCGCCACGCTCCATCGCGTCGGCGACCGGCGCGAGCTCCTCCATCTCGATACCGGCCAGCTCGAGCAACGTGTCCGCTGCACCGCGGATGTTCTGGAACTTGTTCGCGAGGTACATGCCCGCGATCTCGCGGGCGCCGTCGCGGCCGGCCTGGCGGTCGGTCTCGTGGACGGAGGCGACGACCGTGCAGCCGATGTCGATGTCGGCGGCGACGTTCTCGCGCGTGTAGCGGACGAACGCGGGCGTCGTGATCGACGGCGTGAGGCATCCGTCGCCGATCTTGCCGGCGAGGGCCTGCATCTTCGGCGCGGTCGCGGCCACGTACACGGGCGGGACGCCTCGCGGCGTGTGCGCGTCGGCGGTCAGGCCGGGCACGTCCGCGCTCCACGTGTCCCCGTCGTACCGGAACGGCTCGCCTCCGAGGACGCCACGCACGATGGTGACCGCGTCACGCATGGGGCCGAGCGTCTTCGACGTCTGCGCGCGGATGTTGTTGAGGAAGATCTTCGAGGTCCCGAAGCCGAGGATGAATCGGCCGGGGCCAGCGGCCTCCTGCACGACACGTGCGTCCATCGCGACCTGCACAGGGTGGCGTGTGAACGGGGAGATGATCCCCCAGCCGATCGTGAGCCGCTCCGTCTCGCGGGCCATGAGCGCGGACACGACGGTGGAGGAGCGTGCCTCCATGCCGTGCTTCCGCCACCAGGGGTACGCCTCGGCGAGCCAGATCGTGTCCATCCCGGCTCGGTCCATGACGCGCGCCGACTCGAGCATCTCGTCAAGCGGCTCCATGGTCAGCTGCATCACCCCGACGCGAAACGCTTGCGGCACGACGACGGTGACCTATGCGGCGGAGCCGGAGGTGGCCTCGACGCGCTTCTCGAGGGCCTCGAGCACCTGCGAGACCTGCTGGTTCACGATCGGCTGCAGCACGCGCTGCCCCATCGCGCCGACGGGGCCGGCGATCTTGACGTCCGCCTCCCATGCCATCGACGTCCCCTGGCCGGCCTCGGAGAGCGTGAACGACGTCTTCATGTCCATGAGCGCACCCACGCCCTGGCCTTTCGCACGCATCGAGGCGAACTCCGGCTCCCGCTCCTCGAGCCTCTCGAAGTTCATGGTCATCTTGAGCCCGCCGAGCCCGAGGGGCACCTTGACCTTCGCCGTCCAGTGCGTCTCGTCGGTGATCTCGAACGACTCCACCCCGGGGATGAGCTTGGCCATCTCCGCGGGTTCGTTGATCACGTTCCAGACGGTCTCGCGCGGCGCCGCGAGCTCCTTCGTGCCCGAGACGATCACTTCGACGTCACCGTGACGTTCGCGCGGGTCGCCTGCGGGTCCTGGAGCATCGACCACACCCTATGGGGCGGGTTGCAGCTGTCGTAGACGATCGCGCCCCCTGCGGCGCGCAGAGCGTCCTGGATCGCCGAGCAGATGCAGTGGACCCCACCTCCACCGCCCTCGCCCATGCCCTTCGCGCCGAGCGGAGCGACCGGGGACGGCGACTCCATCGCGCCCGTCTTCAACGGCGGCATGTCCAGCGCGTGCGGCACGTGGTAGTCGTAGAAGTTGGCGGTGAGGAGCGTCCCCTCCTCGTCGTAGACGAACTCTTCGTAGAGCGCGGCGCCGATGGCGTGCGCCGTCGCCCCGTGCACCTGGCCCTCGACGATCTGGGGGTTGATCCGGACGCCGCAGTCGTCCACCGCCGCGTAGTCGACGACGTCGACCTCGCCCGTCTCCGGGTCGATCTCGACGACCGCTGCGTGGATCTGCGTCGCGTACGTGAGCGTGAGCTGCCCGGTCTTCTTCTCCGTGTCGACCATCCCGAAGTACGGGCGGCAGACGTAGCGGTGGTTCAGCGTCGGGTTGAAGTCGGGCGGCAGGAACGCATTGTTCGCGTTGATGATCGCGCCGAGCGCCATGAACGGCAGCGCGGCCTCCTCCGGTCCGTCCTTGATGCGGGCGAACCCGTCGGCGAGCTCGATCGCCTCCGGCGGAGCTTGCAGAAC
>JBKOYF010000026.1:0-3386 GCA_046725305.1 Actinomycetota bacterium | reverse complement strand
CGAACACGGCGTCGAACTCCCCGTCGCGCCGCCCGTCGGCAGACGTCAGGCCGGCGATCTCGACCTGCATGACGGGCATCACGCCGGGCCCGCCCGTAGTCACGCGGTACCGCTCGCCGGAGCCGGCGGGCCTCACCTCCTGGCTCGGGTAGCCGGCGAAAGGCCGTTGCGGGACGAAGCTGTGGCAGAAGGTCCCCGTGTCGCGGTGCGTGAGGATCCCGGCCTCGCGCTTCCATCCTGAGCCGTAGGCCGAGTTGAGAGTGTCGACGTAGAGATTGCGGCCGTACCGATCCTTCGGCACGCCCTTGCGGGTCGTCCCGAACCCGAAGATCGGCTGGCCGAGGTACGAGTAACGCCCGAAGAGGCCCTGCCACCTCCCGTTGTACGTCCAGTTCGGGAAGACCTCGAGCTTCGGGAGCTCACCCGAGAAGTGCGCGAGGTGAAGCTCCCAGTTCGACTGCTGCGGGAGCCACGGATCGAAGCCGAGCAGAGGCAGCCGCCGCTGCCAGGCCTGCAGGGTCCAGTACGAGCCGTCGGGTGCCTTGCAGGCGGCGACCACCATCGCGAGCTGCGGCCCGTCGTAGGTCCGGCACCGGTTCTTGAACGTCCGCCAGTAGCGCCCGTTTCGGTACTTGCCCCAGCCGCCGGCGTAGTCCCAGTGGAAGCGCACCTGCGCGACCTCTGCCGAAGGCGCACGCGCGTTGACGGCGCCCCAGACGAGAACGTGCCGCAGCCGCCCGTCGGCACGGCGATACGTGAGGAGCGCCTCCCCCTTCGTGTTCACCTTCAACGAGAGGAGCTTGGCGTTCGGGTCCTGCACGAGCTCGCTCGCGCCCGCCGGCGACCCGACCGCAAGCCATGCGAGCACGGCGAGAAACGGAGCTACAAGACGAAGCCGCATCGATCTTCAGATCGGAGTCGGGCGGGCGTCCCCCGCCACTTAGACGAGGGAGCCTACTCCCACTCGATCGTGGCGGGAGGCTTGGAGGAGACGTCGTAGACGACCCGGTTGACGCCGGGGATCTCGTTGATGACCCGGCTCGAGATGGTCTCGAGGACCTCGTACGGGATGCGCGCCCAGTCGGCGGTCATCGCGTCCTCCGAGGTCACCGCGCGGATCACGATGGGGTAGGCATACGTGCGCTCGTCACCCTGTACGCCGACGGAGCGGATGGCGGGGAGTACGGCGAAGCTCTGCCAGAGCTCGCGGTAGAGGTCGGCGCGGCGAATCTCCTCGAGGAGGATCGCGTCCGCACGTCGCAGGACGGCGAGCCGCTCCTCCGTGACGTCCCCGATGATGCGGATCGCGAGCCCGGGCCCCGGGAACGGTTGCCGCCAGACCATGCGCTCGGGAAGGCCGAGCTCCTCCCCCACACGCCGCACCTCGTCCTTGAAGAGGAGCCGGAGCGGCTCGACGAGCTCCATGCGCATGTCCGCCGGCAGCCCGCCGACGTTGTGGTGGGACTTGATGAGAGCCGCGACGCCGTCGTCGCTTCCGCCCGACTCGATCACGTCGGAGTAGAGCGTTCCCTGCACGAGGAAGCGGATGTTCCCGAGCTTTCGCGCCTCCTCCTCGAAGACGCGGATGAACTCCTCGCCGACGATCTTCCGCTTCTCCTCCGGGTCGGACACGCCTGCGAGACGCGTGAGGAACCGCTTCTGCGCCTGGACGTGGACGAGCGGGACGTGGAAGTGACCGTCGAACGTCTCGACGACCTGCTCCGCCTCGCTCTCGCGCAGGAGCCCGTGGTCGACGAAGACGCACGTGAGCTGGTCGCCGACGGCCTTGTGCACGAGGAGCGCCGCGACCGCCGAGTCGACGCCGCCCGAGAGTGCGCAGAGGACGCGCTCGCGGCCGACGGTGGCACGTATCCGCGCGACCTGCTCCTCGATCACGGCGGCAGGCGTCCACGTGGGCGGTGCGCCGGCGACCTCGTAGAGGAAGTTCTTGAGGATCTCCTGGCCGTGCGGCGTGTGGACGACCTCGGGATGGAACTGGACGCCGTACAGTCGCCGCTCACGGTCCTCGAACGCAGCGATCGGCGTGGACGGGGAGGACGCGGTGACGACGGCACCGCTCGGCGGCGCGGTGACCGAGTCGCGGTGGCTCATCCACACGGTCTGGTCGGCCGGAAGATGGTGGAAGAGCTCGGACTCGCCCGCCTCGAGCTCCGCCTTCCCGAACTCGGAGGCTCCGGTGCGCTCGACGGCACCACCGAGGTCGCGGGCCATGAGCTGCATGCCGTAGCAGATGCCGAGAGTGGGGACCCCGAGGGAGAAGATCTCGGTGTCGAGCTCGGGGGCGCCGTCGGCGTAGACGGACGCGGGGCCACCGGAGAGGATCAGCGCGGCAGGGCTCCGCGCTGCGATCTCCTTCGCCGTCAAGCGGTGGCCGACGAGCTCCGAGTAGACGCGCGCCTCCCGCACCCTCCGCGCGATGAGCTGGCTGTATTGCCCACCCAGATCGACGACGAGCACCGGGCGCTCCTCGTCAGGCGCAAGACCGGAATCCGCGCTCGCGGATTCCGGTCGCGCAAAGATCCCTGAAGGCGGCCGCTTCGCGGCCGCTACGTCTGCGTCCGTCACCGCCTCGCGAAGCTCGGCCATCAGCGCCGGTAGTTCGGTGCGTCCTTCGTGATCGTGACGCCGTGCGGATGGCTCTCCTGCAGGCCCGCCGGCGTGATCCTCGTGAACCGCGTCGTTGTCTTCATGTCCTCGATCGTCGGCGCGCCGCAGTACCCCATCGACTGGCGCAACCCCCCGACGACCTGGTGGACGATCGGGGCGAGCGGGCCCTTGTACGGGACGCGGCCCTCGATGCCCTCGGGGACGAGCTTGTCGACGTCCTCGACGTCACCCTGGAAGTAGCGGTCCTTCGAGAACGAACGGGCCTTCATCGCCCCCAGCGAGCCCATCCCGCGGTACTCCTTGAAGCGCTCGCCCTGGGCGACGATGACCTCGCCGGGAGCCTCGTCCGTCCCCGCGAGCATCGAGCCGAGCATGACGACGTCCGCGCCTGCCGCGATCGCCTTGGCGATGTCGCCCGAATTGCGCACGCCGCCGTCGGCGATGACAGGGACGCCGAGCCCGGCGAGCGCCTGCGCGGCGTCGTATACGGCAGTGATCTGCGGTACGCCGACACCTGCAACCACGCGGGTCGTGCAGATGCTGCCCGGTCCCTGGCCGACCTTCACGGCATCGGCCCCGGCATCGGCCAACGCACGCGCGCCCTCCCCGCTCGAGATGTTCCCGGCGATCAGCTCGATGTCGTGGGCGGACCGGAGCTTGCGGACCACGTCGAGGACCCCGTGGGAGTGCCCGTGTGCGGTGTCGACGACGAGGACGTCCACTTCCGCGTCGACGAGCGCCGCCGCCCGCTCGAGAGC
>JBKOYF010000121.1:0-8652 GCA_046725305.1 Actinomycetota bacterium | reverse complement strand
CGGTGAGCCTGGCGAGCGGGATCGTCTCGGTCCCGAAGCAGTCGACGTTCACGCTCATCGGGTGCGCGACGCCAATCGCGTACGCCACCTGCAGCTGGCAGCGGTCGGCGAGACCGGCCGCGACGACGTTCTTCGCCACGTAGCGCGCGGCGTACGCCGCCGAGCGGTCGACCTTCGTCGGATCCTTGCCCGAGAACGCACCCCCGCCGTGGGGAGCGGCGCCGCCGTAGGTGTCGACGACGATCTTCCTCCCGGTCAGACCGGTGTCTCCCATCGGGCCGCCGATCACGAACTTCCCCGTCGGGTTCACGTACAGGAAGTCCCTGTCGCCTAGACGCGACGTGTCGACGTGCCCACGGAAGTCCGCGTGCAGGATCGGCTCGACGACGTGCTCGAGCAGGTCGGGCTTGAGCAGCGTCTCGACGTCGAGACCGTCTCGGTGCTGCGTCGAGATGAGTACGCGCTCGATCTCGACGGGACGCTGGTGACCGTGCTCGTCGACCTCGTAGCGCACGGTGACCTGGGACTTTCCGTCCGGTCGGAGGTACGGGAGCACGTTGGCCTTTCGCACCTCGGCGAGCCTGCGGGTCAGCCGGTGCGCGACGAGGATCGGCATCGGCATGAGTTCCTCGGTCTCCCGCGACGCGTACCCGAACATCATTCCCTGGTCCCCCGCTCCGAGCAGGTCGAGGGGGTCGACATCGCCGTGCTGCGCCTCGTAGGACTCGTCCACGCCCCGGGCGATGTCCGGCGACTGCCCGTCGATCGCGACCATCACGCCGCACGTCTCGAAGTCGAAGCCGTACTTCGCCCGCGTGTAGCCGATCTCGGCGATGCGGTCGCGCACGACTGCACGGATGTCGACGTAGGTGTCCGTCGTGATCTCGCCGGCCACGATGACGAGGCCGGTCGTGATCAGCGTCTCGCAGGCGACGCGCCCGTTGGGGTCGTCCTTCAGGATCGCGTCGAGGACCGAGTCGGAGATCTGGTCCGCGATCTTGTCGGGATGGCCCTCCGTGACTGATTCCGACGTGAACGAGAACGAGCGGGCCGCCATGGGCCCAAAGGCTACCTGTGGTTCCGGGCGCCCTCGGCCGCTACGGGTAGGCCCTCGCCGCGAGCGTCTTCGGGACTTCGCGCGATCGGCGATCTGCACTCGCAGATCGCCGATCTGCGCACTACTCCGTCGTGGGTGCTCGGCTCATGAGCTGCTGCACGAGCGTCGTGAGCGCCGTGCCGTCGAGGACGGCGCAGACGCCCTCCGTGATCGGGAGCTCGATCTCGAGCCGCCGCGCGAGGTCTCGTAGGACCGGCGCCGTGGTCAGCCCCTCCACGACCATCCCGATCTCGGCCACCGCATCCTCCGGCCGCGCGCCGCGCGCGATGAGCTCCCCCGCGCGGCGGTTCCTCCCCGACGGCGACCAGCAGGTCACGATCAGGTCCCCCATCCCCGCGAGTCCGGCGAACGTATCGGGCCGCGCGCCCGCCGACTCGGCGAGGCGGCGCATCTCGGCGAGGCCGCGGGCGACGAGGGCCGCCTTCGCGTTGTCGCCGAGAGAGAGGCCGTCCGCTCCGCCCGCAGCGAGTGCGATCACGTTCTTCGCCGCCGCGCAGAGCTCCACCCCGAGGACGTCGTCGCTCACGTACACACGGAAGAGCACGGAGTGCACGGCGACCTGGAGCCGCACCGCGAGCTCGAGGTCGTCGCTCGCGACGACCGCTGCCGCGGGCAGGCCGCGGACGATCTCCTCCGCGATGTTCGGCCCGGAAAGGACCGCGACCGGTCGGTCTTCGACCAGAGACGACAACCGGGCCCCGGTCGATGGATCGAGGCCCTTCGCGAGGCTCAGGAGCGGCGCGTCGCCCGGCAGGCTGCGGACGACGTCGCCGAACACGCGGCTCGGGACGGCGACGGCGACGAGCTCGGCTTCGGCAACACGCGCGTCCTCGATCGTGCTCGCCGTGACGCCCTCGAGCGAGGCCGTCTGCATGTAGCGCGGGTTGCGGCCCGTGCTCGCGATCGCGGCGGCCTGCTCCGGGTCGCGGGCGGCGAGCGTCACCTCGTGGCCGTTGTCGCGGAGGAGGCAGGCGAACGCCGTGCCCCACGAGCCCGCTCCGACGACGACGGTCTTCACTCCGAAGTCACGAAGTCGATGGAGACGGGGACGCCTTCCAGGCCGAACCGCGCCCGGAGCTCGTTCTCGACCCAGTAGCCATAATCGCGCGTGACGAGCCCGCGGTCGTTCACGAAGAACCGAAAGCGAGGAGGACGCGACGTCACCTGGGTCCCGTACAGGAGGTTGAGGCGACGCCCTCGCCGCGCCGGCGGCTGGCGGGCCTCGCGGAGCTCCTGGAGCGCGCGGTTCAGCTCGGCGGTCGGGATGCGACCGGCGAAGCGCCGGAAGATCTCGCGGATCAGCGCGAGCAGCCGCTCGAGCCCGCGCCCCGTATGCGCCGAGACGGCGATGAGTGGCGGCCGCTGCCGCAGTCGGCTCGCGATCCGTGGCCGAACGTCCTCGATGCGGACGTCGGTGACGTCCCACTTCGAGAGCACGACGACGGTCGCGCACTGGGCCTTCCGCGCGACGTCCGCGACTGCGAGGTCCTGCTCGACGACCCCCTGGCTCGCGTCGACGAGCACGAGAGCGACGTCGGCCCGCTCCGCGGCCTCGAGGGCGCGGAGCTCCGAGTAGTACTCGATGCCCTGCCGCTGCTTGCGCTTCCGGCGCAGGCCGGCGGTGTCGACGAGGACGAAGGTCGAGTCGTCGCGACGCAGGACCGTGTCGATCGAGTCCCGCGTCGTCCCTGGCACCTCGGACACGATCACCCGCTCCTGCCCGAGGAGCGCATTCAGCAGCGACGACTTCCCGACGTTCGGGCGGCCCAGGATCGCCACCTTGATCGCCTCCTCCCCGACCGGCCGCTCACCGTGGCCGGGCAGCCGGCTCACGATCTCGTCGAGAAGGTCCCCCGAGCCGTGACCGTGCAGTGCGGAGACCGGAATCGGGTCGCCGAGCCCCAGCCGGTGGAACTCGAGCGCCTCGAGGTCGCGTCGAGGATCGTCGAGCTTGTTCGCGAGGACGAGCACCGGCCGGCGCGACGTGCGCAGGATTTGCGCGAGCTCCTCGTCGCCCGGCGTCACGCCTGCCTTCGCGTCGACCACGAGGAGCACGAGGTCCGCTTCCTCCACCGCCTGGCGCGCCTGCGCAGCGACCTGCGGGCCGAAGGGTCCCGCGTCTTCCCGATCGACTCCGCCCGTGTCGATGAGCCGGAACGTCGTGCCCGCCCATTCGCAGAGCAGCTCCTTGCGGTCACGGGTGACACCAGGCGTCTCGTGGACGACCGCGGTGCGCGTCGACGTAAGCCGGTTGACGAGCGTCGACTTGCCGACGTTGGGGAAGCCGACGATCGCGACCGTTCCGGCGATCTCGACGTCGTCGGCGAGGTCCGTCATGAGGGCGGTGTCGCGTCTCTCGGGCGGCCGAGTTCGTGGACGCCCGCGAGCCATTGCCAGAGCGTCCGGATCTCACGCTCGATCTCGACCGAAGCTTCCTTGTAGCCCTTGCCGCCGCGCGGAAGTCCGTCGAAGGACATGGGCATGCTCCATGCGACCGAGACCGGGCCGAAGCTGCCGAGACGCCACGCGTACGAGCCGTAGATCGCCGCGCAGACGACCGGGACCTCCTCGTTGATCGCGACCATCGCAGCGCCCGGCTGTACGGGCCCAGGGACGCCGGAGCGTTGCCGCGTGCCCTCGACGAAGAGCCCGAGGGCATGTCCGTCCCGCACGATCTGGCGCATCGTTCGCACGGCCTCGCGGTCCGACTCGCCGCGGCGCACGGAGAATGCCCCGAACGAGCGCATGAGCTCGCCGAGCCCGGGGACGCGGTGGGCCTCCACCTTCGCCATGAAGTAGAGGGTGCGTGGGGTCGCCGCGCCGAGCACCGGCGGGTCGATCCAGCTGAAGTGGTTGGACGCGACGACCACACCGGACTCGAGAGGCACGCGCTCCGCGCCGTACACGCGGAGGGGCGCGAGGATCTTGACCGCGGTCCCGATCGTCACGCGGCCGACCGCCCAGACGGCGTCCGTGCGGTTCACCGCTTCGCCTCGACGAGCTCGACGATTTGCTCGACGACCTCGCCGACGGTCAGTGCTGTCGTGTCAAGCACGACCGCGTCGTCGGCGGGCTGCGTGTTGATCGCGTCCCGTTCGTCGCGGCTGCGGAGGTCGGCGGCGAGCGTCGCTGCGGCAACGCCCGGACGATCGGCCGTGCGCCGCCGAGCTCGCACGTGCTCGTCCGCGAGCAGGAAGACCTTCACGTCGGCGTCGGGGACGACGACCGTGCCGATGTCGCGGCCCTCGATCACCGAGTTGCCACCGACGGCGAGTGCACGCTGACGCTCGCGCATGACCTCGCGGACCTCCGGATGGCCGGCGACCGAGGGGACGAGCCTGTCGATCTCCGCGTCCCTGATCGCGGCGGTCACGTCCTCGCCGTCCATCTCGACCTGCCCGCCCTTGCCGAACGAGACCGGATGGGCGCGCGCGAGCGCGGCCAGCCCGGCGCCGTCCCCGAGATCCGCGCCGTCGCGCCGCGCGATCCAGGTCAGCGCGCGGTACATCGCCCCCGTGTCCAGATAGCGGAAGCCGAGGCGCACGGCGAGCGTGGATGCCACCGTGCTCTTCCCGGAGCCCGCAGGGCCGTCGATGGCCACGATCATGTCGCGGGAGGGTAATGAACCGCGCCCGGAGCGACCTGCTCCAGCATGTCGAAGAAGCCCGGGAAGCTCGCGTCCACCGCGTCCGCACCACGCAGCTCGACGCCCTCGCGCGAGGCGACACCTACGACCGCGCCGAGCAGGGCGAGTCGATGATCTCCGCTCGCGTCGACGACTCCGCCACGAAGACGCGCCGGTACGCCCGTGATCCGGAAGCCGTCGCGTGTCGCGCGGGCACGGCCTCCGACCCGACGGAGCGCTTCGACGACCGCCTCGATCCGATCCGACTCCTTGAAGCGGAGCTCGTCTGCGCCGCGAACGATCGTCTGGCCACGTGCATGGCAGGCCGCGGCGGCGAGAATCGGGAGCTCGTCGACGAGCGCCGGGACCTCCGCCGGCGAGATCGTGGCGCCCACAAGGTCCGAGGCACGCAGCTCGACGTCTCCGGCCGGCTCGCCGCCGATCGGCCGCCGGTTGTAGATCGCGACCTTCGCCCCCATGCGTTCCAGGACGTCCAGGAGCCCGGTTCGCCGCGGGTTGAGGCCGACGCCGTGGACGGTCACCGCCGAGCCAGGAACGATGGCCGCCGCGACGAGGAACGGCGCCGCGGACGAGAGGTCGCCGGGAATCTCGACCTCCGGGAGTCGCAGCATGTCGGCGCCGTCCACGGTCACGCTCGACGGGCGCCGCGTGACCTGCGCGCCCGCGCGCTCGAGGAGCCGCTCGGTGTGGTCCCGCGTCGGAAGGGGCTCCACCACGGTCGTCCGGCCTGTCGCGAGAACCCCCGCAAGGAGGATGGCGGACTTCACCTGTGCCGACGCAACCGGGAGCTCGTAGTCGATCGCCCGAAGCCGCGCGCCACGGACGACGAGTGGCGCGTGGCCGTCCGTCGTGTCGACGACGACGCCCATGCGCCGAAGCGGCTCGGCAACGCGCTCCATCGGCCGTCGCGACAGCGACTCGTCGCCGACGAGCTCGAACGTGTGGCCGTCCTGTCCCGCGAGGATGCCCGCGAGCAACCGCATGAGCGTCCCCGCGTTCGCGCACTCGATCGGCGCGCCGGGCTCGCATGCACCGCGTAGCCCGACGCCGCGAACCCGGAGCGTGTCGACGTCCTCCTCGACGACCTCCGCCCCCAGCGCCCGGACCGCGGCGATCGTCGCCTCGGTGTCCCTGGAGCGTCCGAAGCCAGCGATGCGCGTCTCCCCGTCGCACACCGCGCCGATCAGCACTGCCCGGTGCGAGATGGACTTGTCGCCGGGCACGGCGAGGTGCCCGACCAGCGCGGGAACCGGCTCGATGCGCATCGGTCGCTTCTAGCCGACCGTCTTGCCCATGAGTGCGACGAGCGTCCGAATCTCGTCGGCGAAGCGGGCGAACTCGCCGATGCGGATCTGCTGCGGTCCGTCGCAGAGTGCGTCCTCAGGCCTCGGATGCACCTCGACCATCACGCCGTCGGCCCCCACCGCCACGGCTGCGCGCGCCAGGGGGAGGACGAGGTCGCTGCGACCGGCCGCGTGAGACGGGTCGACCAGCACCGGCAGGTGCGTCTCGCGCTTGAGCACGGGCACTGCGGAGAGGTCGAGCGTGAAGCGCGTCGAGCGCTCGAACGTCTTGATCCCGCGCTCGCAGAGCAGAACGCGCTCGTTCCCCTCCTTCGCGACGTACTCGGCCGCCATCAGGAGCTCCTCGACGGTGGCCGACGGCGCGCGCTTCAGCAGCACGGGCTTCGGCACCCGACCCACCTCCGCGAGGAGGTTGAAGTTGTGCATGTTGCGGGCGCCGATCTGGATCACGTCCGCGATCTCGGCGACCTTCTCGACATCGCGCGGGTCGAGGAGCTCGGTGACGATCGGAAGCCCAGTCTCGGCGCGTGCCTCGGCGAGGATCTCGAGGCCCTTCGCCCCGAGCCCCTGGAAGGCATACGGGGATGTGCGCGGTTTGAAGGCGCCGCCGCGGAGCACCGTTGCGCCGGCTGCGGCGACGGCGCGGGCGGTCTCGAGAGTCTGCTCGCGCGTCTCCACCGTGCACGGACCGGCGACGAGGCCGAAGAAGCCGTCACCGATCCGTCGGCCCCGGACCTCGATGACGGTCGAGTCGGGCGTCAGACCCCGGGCGACGAGCGGGTACGCGAGGAGCTCGGACGGTCCGGCCGTTTCCATCCCGCGTGAGTCTAGATGTGGCCCGGCGGCAGCCCGCCGGTCCAGGGACAATCCCGGGATGCGCATCTTCTCGGGGATCCAGCCGACCGGCGCGAAGCACCTCGGAAACTACGCCGGGGGCTTCCGCCAGTACGCGGCAACGCAGGAGCAGGGCGAGGCCTTCTTCTGCATCGTCGACCTGCACTCGATCAGCGTCGAGCACGATCCCGTGGACCTGCGCGAGCGCACGCTCGACCTCTTCGCGATGCTCATCGCGACGGGCCTCGACCCCGAACGTTCGACCATCTTCGCCCAGAGCCACGTGACGGCTCACGCGGAGGCGAATTGGCTGCTGGCCTCGGTGACGAGCTTCGGCGAGCTCCGTCGCATGACCCAGTTCAAGGAGAAGTCGGAAAGCCAGGAGTTCGTGTCCGCCGGGCTCTTCACATACCCGGTCCTGCAGGCGGGCGACATCCTCCTCTACCAGACCGACATCGTCCCTGTGGGGATCGACCAGCGACAGCACGTGGAGCTGACGCGCGACGTCGCGCAGCGCTTCAACTCCCGCTACGGGGAGACGTTCACCCTCCCGCGCGGCGTCTACCCCGAGGTCGGCGCGAAGATCATGGATCTCCAGGAGCCCGACAAGAAGATGTCGACGACGGGCGGCACCGAGCAGGGCACCGTCTACATCCTCGATTCGTCCGACGAGATCCGACGCAAGTTCAAGGTCGCCGTCACGGACTCGGGACGGGAGATCGCGCACGCCGAGGACAAGCCGGGGATCTCGAACCTGATCGAGATCATGACCGTCTCGACCGGCGAGTCGATCGACGGCGTCGTCTCCCGGTACGACGGACAGGGATACGGCGCCTTCAAGGCGGACGTCGCCGAGGCGGTGATCGCGCTCCTCGACCCGTTTCAGCGCAGATTCCGCGAGATCCGAAGAGACGCAGCTGAGCTCCAGCGGCTCCTCGCGAGCGGTGCCGAGAAGGCGGCGGAGGTCTCGCGCCCGACGCTCGAGGCGATGTACGAGCGCATGGGCTTCGTGCGCCTGCGCTAGAGGCCGACGGCGGAACGCAGCGCCGCCACCTCCGGCTTCGTCAACGGCCTCCACGAGCCCGGCTCGAGCCCGTCCAGGTCGAGACAGGCGTAGCGGGCGCGGTGCAGGCGGCGCACGGGGTGGCCGACGGCCTCGCACATGCGCTTCACCTGGTGCTTCCGTCCCTCGTGGAGCGTGAGCTCGATGCTGCTGACGTCCGCGTCTCGGGCGAGGACGCGGACCTCCGCGGGCGCGGTCCGACCGTCGTCGAGCTCGACCCCGTCCCGGAGCCTCGTGAGGTCGTCGCGCGACGGCGAGCCCTCGACCTCGGCCTCGTAGGCCTTCGGCACGCCGTAGCGCGGGTGCGCGAGCCGGTGCGCGAGATCGCCGTCGTTCGTGAGCAGGAGCGCGCCCGTCGTGTCCGCGTCCAACCGCCCGACCGGAACGACGCGAGGCTGCGACGGCACGAGGTCGACGACCGTGCGACGGCCGTGCGAGTCGCTGGCGGTGGTGACGACACCGGCCGGCTTGTGGAGGAGGAGATAGGTGAGTGGTTGCGGCACGACACGCTCGCCGTCGACCTCCACGACGTCGTGCCTTCCGACGACCGTGTTCAGCTCGCCCGGGGCACCGTTCACCAGCACTCGCCCGCCCGTGATCAGCTCGTCCGCGCGGCGGCGGGACGCCACGCCCGCACGGGCCAGGAACGCATTCAGTCGCATTGATTCATTCTCGTGCGTGGCTAGGG
>JBKOYF010000035.1:0-10940 GCA_046725305.1 Actinomycetota bacterium | reverse complement strand
CGTCGAGGTTGTGCTCGATCACGAGCACCGTGTTGCCGGCGTCGACGAGCCGCTGCAGGACCTCGAGAAGGTTCTCGATGTCGGCGAAGTGGAGGCCGGTCGTCGGCTCGTCGAGGATGTAGAGCGTCTTCCCCGTCGCGACCTTCGAGAGCTCCGCCGCCAGCTTTACCCGCTGCGCCTCGCCTCCCGACAGAGTCGTCGCCGGCTGGCCGAGCTTGATGTAGTCGAGCCCGACGTCGTGCAGCGTCTGCAGCCGCCGGCGGATCTTCGGGATCTTCGCGAATAACTCGAGAGCCTCCTCGACCGACATCTCGAGCACGTCCGAGATCGACTTCCCCTTGAAGCGCACCTCGAGCGTTTCCCGGTTGTAGCGGTGCCCGTGACACGTCTCGCAGGGGACGTAGACATCGGGCAGGAAGTGCATCTCGATCTTGATCGTCCCGTCCCCCTTGCACGCCTCGCAGCGACCGCCGCGGACGTTGAACGAGAAGCGGCCGGGCTTGTAGCCGCGCACCTTGGCTTCCGGAGTAAGCGAGTAGAGCTCGCGCACGTGGGTGAAGAGATCCGTATACGTGGCGGGGTTCGACCGGGGCGTGCGCCCGATCGGGCTCTGGTCGATCTCGATGACCTTGTCGAAGCAGTCGATGCCGTCGACGCTGTCGTGCTCGCCGGGCTTCACGCGCATCCGGTTCAGCCGATTCGCGAGCGCCTTGTAGAGGATCTCGTTCACGAGCGTCGACTTGCCCGACCCCGAGACGCCGGTGACCGCGATGAAGCGGCCGACCGGGAAGTCGACGTCGATCCCCTTCAGGTTGTGCATCGCGGCCCCGCGCACCGAGAACCAGCCGCGCTCGTCGTCGTCGCGCCTGGGCGGCACCAGGATCCGTCGGGCGCCGCTCAGGAACTCGCCGGTCACGGAGCCCGCGGTCGTCGCGATGTCGTCGGCCGTGCCCTCGGCGACGACCTCGCCGCCGTGCTCCCCCGCCCCGGGCCCGAGGTCGACCACCCAGTCCGCCGCGCGCATCATCTGCTCGTCGTGCTCGACGACGAGCACGGTGTTCCCGACGTCGCGGAGCCGCTCGAGGGTCGCGATGAGCCTGCCGTTGTCGCGCTGGTGGAGCCCGATCGACGGCTCGTCCAGGATGTACAGCACGCCCACGAGCTGCGAGCCGATCTGCGTCGCCAGACGGAGGCGCTGCGCCTCCCCGCCCGAGAGCGTCTTGGCTGCTCGGTCGAGCTGGAGATAGCCGACCCCGACGTTCTCGAGGAACGTGAGCCGCTCGCGCACCTCCTTGAGGATGCGCCGGCCGATGAGCTCCTCCGTCTTCGTCAGCTCGAGCTCGTCGACGAAGCGCAGCGCCGTCGTCACGGACAGCTGGGTGAACGCGTGGATCGAGCGGTCGCCGATCGTGACGGCGAGCACCTCCGGCTTGAGGCGCGCGCCGTTGCACTCCGGGCACGGGCGGAAGCTCATGTACTCCTCGATCCGGTCCCGCGCCTGCGACGAGTCCGTCTCCCGATAGCGGCGCTGCAGGTTGTTTAGGAGCCCCTCGAACGCCATCGTGTACTGCCGCTTTCGCCCCATTCGGTTGCGGTAGGTCACGAAGATCCGCTCCCCGTCCGTCCCGTGCAGGAACCGGTCCTGTTGCTCGGTCGTGAGTTCGCGCCAGGGGACGTCGAGCGGGATCTCGTACCGCTCCGCGATCGCCTCGATCACGGAGTCGTAGAAGCTCTGGCTCCCGATCGTCCACGGGACGAGCGCGCCCTCCTCGATCGACAGCGACGTGTCGGGGACGAGCAGGTCGGGGTCGATCTCGAGCTGCGCGCCGAGGCCTGTGCACCGCGGGCACGCGCCGTGCGGGGAGTTGAACGAGAACACGCGCGGCTCGAGCTCGGCGAGCGACACGCCGTGGTCCGGGCAGGCCAGGTTTTCCGAGAAGGTGAGCGACTCTCCGTCGACGACGTCGATGACGACGAGACCCTCGGCGAGCGATGTCGCCGTCTCGATCGACTGGGTCAGCCGCTGCCGCAGATCCGGCTTCATCACGAGCCGGTCGACCACGACCTCGATCGTGTGCTTGAACTTCTTGTCGAGGACGATCTCCTCCTCGAGCAGACGCTGCTCGCCGTCGACCTTCACGCGCGTGAAGCCGTCCCGGCGCAGCTCCTCGAGGACGTCCTTGTACTCGCCCTTGCGGTCGCGCACGACCGGAGCGTTCACCGTGAACCTCGTGCCCTCGTCGAGGCGCAGGACCTGCTCGACGATCTGGTCGAGCGACTGCCCGGCGATCGGGCGCCCGCAGACCGGGCAGTGCGGCCGGCCGATGCGAGCGTAGAGGAGGCGCAGATAGTCGTAGATCTCCGTGACCGTGCCGACGGTCGAGCGCGGGTTCCGGGACGTCGTCTTCTGGTCGATCGAGATCGCCGGCGACAGCCCGTCGATGGAGTCGACGTCCGGCTTCTCCATCATCTGCAGGAACTGCCGCGCGTACGCGGAGAGCGACTCCACGTAGCGGCGCTGCCCCTCGGCATAGATGGTGTCGAATGCGAGCGAGGACTTCCCCGAGCCCGAGAGCCCGGTGACGCACACGAGCGCGGTCCGGGGAATGCGGACCGTGACGTTCTTCAGGTTGTGCTCGCGGGCGCCGTGGACGACGAGCTCGTCAGCCATAGGCGCGTCATTGTACCGAGGCGAACAGACGTTCGATGGCGTCGGGCGACCGGGGTTGGAATGCTCCCGGAGTCAGCTTCCGAAGGAGGTGTGGAATGGCTGACGCCGGACTCTTCATCGGCTGGGGCGAGGTCGTCCGCGGGCGCGAGAGCGAGGCCGTCGAGCTCTTCAACGAGACGCTCGGCTACTACGCGAGGCTCCAAGAAGAGGGGACGATCGAGAGCTTCGAGCCCGTCTTCCTCGAGCCGCATGGCGGCGATCTCAACGGCTTCGTCCTCGTTCGTGGCGATGCCGAGAAGCTCGCCGCCCTGCGCGTGAGCGACGAGTTCACGCAGTTCTCGCTCCGCGCGACGCTGATCGTGGACGGCTTCGGAGTCGTCGGGGCGGACATGGCCGAGCGGCTCCAGCGGCAGATGGAGTTCTACCTCGAGCAGATCAGCGCATTCGCCTAACAGTGCGCAACGAGGGCGGCGTGCACGGCACTCGCGCACGCCGCCTTCGTCCTGCCGCTCCCCTTCCCCGGGACCGCCGAGTCGCGCTAGCCCGCGGTCTCCTTCACCTGACCGCGGATCTCACCGGCGAGGTTCTTCGGCGTGTGGACGTTGACGTAGGTCGCCCCTTTTTCAAGGTCGCCCTCGACGCTGCGCGCGATCGCCGCTTTTCCCGTCTGACCGCTCCTGCACGGCGCGCAGAGCGCGACGAGCACGTTTCCGGCCTTGCCGGGCTTGCCCAGGTGGATGTGTGCTTGCACGGCCTTGCCGGACAGGTGCGAGAACGTCAGCTTCCACGTCATGTGCACGAGCCCGGTCTTGGGCTCGACCGTCGTCGCCGTGAACGTCCCCGTCGCGGATGCGGGCACAGCCTTCGGCTTCGGCACCTCGGCGCCGGCCGTCAAGCTCGCCTTGAACTTGTAGGTCTCGGTCGCAGTGGCGGCGGTGGCCAGCCCGACGACGGCGAGCGCGACGACCACGGCCGCCGCGAGTGACTTCAGCATGCGTCCCTCCTCGGTCGCTTTCCCCCTTCCTTCGGGCCGGAGGCGAGACCGGTTTGCGAGTCGCGTCGCGTCAGCGGCGCGCGGCGCGCCAGCGTCCGAAGATCAGGCCGCCGACGGTGAACCCGAGGCCGAACGTTCCGAGGGCGAACGCTCCGATGGCGATGAACTTGCGCCACAGCGAGAGCCGCTGCCAGCGCCCGATCGCCTCCTTCTCCTCCGCCGAGAGCGGCTCGCCGCGCCGCTGCTTCCGGGCAGCGCCGCCTGCACGAAGGCCGAGATAGATGTCGTCGAACAGCTCCGGCGACTCGTCCGCCACGGCACGAGTGTATCTCGCGCCCCGGAGGTGACTCCATCGCAGGAGGCCGACCGCGCGTGGGTAGAGTGCGCCGCCGATGCGGCAGGCACTCGCCGAGCTCAAGGAGCGCCTCGGGAAGCTCACGGACCTCCGTCGCACCGAGTACGTCCTCCTCTGGGACATGACGGTCTTCATGCCCCAGGGCGGCGCCGCGACACGCGCGGCGCAGCTCGCGACCCTCGAGGGAGTCTTCCACGAGCACCTCGTCGACGACCGCTTCGGCGAGCTGTTCGAGGAGCTCGAGCCGTACGCCGCGACGCTCCCGCACGAGTCCGACGACGCTGCGCTCGTCCGCGTGGCGAAGCGGGACTGGGATCGCGCCCGTCGCGTCCCGGCGGAGCTGGCCGTCGAGCTCGCGGAGGTCGGTGCGCAGTCCTACGAGGCCTGGGTCGGTGCGCGCGCCGCGTCCGACTTCGCGGCGTTCCGCCCCTGGCTCGAGCGGATCCTCGACGTGAAGCGTCGCTACGTCGAGTGCTTCGCCCCCTACGAGGACCCGTACGACGTTCTCCTCGAGGACTTCGACCACGGCCTCCGAGCGGCGGAGGTGCGCGAGATCTTCGACGTGCTCGAGCCCGAGCTCCGAGCGCTCGTCGCCGAGCACGCGACCGAGGAGGAGGACGCCTTCATGAAGGGGCCGTACCCGATTCCGGCCCAGGAGGCACTCTCGCGCGAGCTGATCGAGCGGTTCGGGGCGACCTGGGACCAGTTCCGCCTCGACACGACCGTCCATCCCTTCGAGGTGACGTTCGGGCTCGGCGACATCCGCCTGACGACGCGCTACTCGGAGGACGACCCGCACTCGCTGTTCACGGCGATGCACGAGTGCGGGCACGGGCTGTACGAGTGGGGAGTCAGCCGCTCCCTCGAGCGGACTCCACTCGCCGCCGGGGTGTCGGCGTCGCTCCACGAGTCCCAGAGCCGGCTCTGGGAGAACGTCGTCGGGCGCTCGCTTCCGTTCTGGCGCTGGTTCTACCCGCGTGTGCAGGAGGCCTTCCCCGACCGGCTCGGCGACGTGCCGCTCGAGAGCTTCCACCGCGCGGTCAACCGGGTGCGGCGCTCGCTCGTCCGCGTGGACGCGGACGAGACGAGCTACGGCCTCCACGTCATCCTCCGGTTCGAGCTCGAGCAGCGGCTCTTCTCGGGCGAGCTCGAGGTCGCCGACCTCCCCGACGCGTGGAACACGCGGTTCGAGGAGCTCGTCGGGATCTCCGTCCCGAACGACGCGGTCGGCGTCCTCCAGGACGCGCACTGGTCGGGCGGGAGCTTCGGGAGCTTCCCGGGCTACCTTCTGGGAAGCGTTCTCTCCGTCCAGATCTGGAACCAGGTCCGCACGGCCATCCCGGACGTCGAAGCGCAGATCGAGCGGGGCGAGTTCCAGGCGCTGCACGGATGGCTTCGCGAGAACATCTACGCGCTGGGACGGAAGCTCACCCCCGCCGAGACGGTCGAGCGCGCCGTGGGTGGCCCGATCGACCCGCAGCCCTACCTCTCGTACCTCCGCGAGAAGAGCCGCTCGCTCGTATCCGCATAGCGCGGTCTAGCGGCTAGGCGGCGGCGCGGCCGAATCGCTCCTCGGCGCGTGCGCGAGCTCGGGCGGCCTCGACCTCGCGGTCACGGGGCGGCGCGCTCGTCACGAGCTCGGCGAGGAGCCGGCTCGTGATCGCTGCGACGTCCTCCACGGCGCGCGCGAAGGCGGCCTCGTTCGCCTTCGACGGCTTCTGCGTGCCGCTCACCTTGCGCACGTACTGGAGCGCAGCGGACCGCACCTCCTCCTCGGTCGCAGGCGGATCGAAGTTGTGGAGCGTCTTGATGTTCCGGCACATGGATACCTCCTACGGAGTCGTCTCGGCGAGTGCGGTCAGCTCGCGCCGCAGCTCCTTGATCTCGTCGCGGAGCTTCGCCGCGTACTCGAAGCGGAGCTCCTCGGCCGCAAGGTACATCTCCTCCTCGAGGGTGATGACGAGCTTGTCGAGCTCCTCGCGCGACATGCCCTCGACCTCGGCCTTGCCGCGCCGGCGCCGCGAGGAAGGGACGTGCGGCGACTCGAGCGAGAGGAGCTCCGAGATGTCGGAGACGCCCTTCACGATCGTCTCCGGCGTGATCCCGTGCTCCTCGTTGTAAGCGACCTGGTACGCACGGCGCCGTGACGTCTCGTCCATCGCGCCGACGATCGCCTCGGTGCGCTTGTCCGCGTACAGGAGCACCTTTCCCGCGGTGTTGCGGGCGGCACGGCCGGTCGTCTGGATGAGCGCCGTCTTGCCGCGGAGGAAGCCCTCCTTGTCCGCGTCGAGAACTGCGACGAGGGAGACCTCGGGCAGGTCGAGGCCCTCGCGCAAGAGGTTGACGCCGACGAGGACGTCGAACTCGCCGAGCCGCAGCTCACGGATGATCGCGATCCGGTCGAGCGTGTCGATCTCCGAGTGCAGGTACCGCGCGCGGACCCCCGCCTCGAGCAGGTAGTCGGTGAGGTCCTCCGCCATCTTCTTCGTCAGCGTCGTGACGAGGACGCGCTCGCCCGCCTCCTCGCGGTGGCGGATCTCGTTGAGCAGGTCGTCGATCTGGTTGCGCGTGGGGCGCAGCTCCACCTCCGGGTCGACGACGCCCGTCGGGCGGATCAGCTGCTCGGCGATCACCTTCGAGCGCGACAGCTCGAACGGTCCCGGTGTCGCGGACACGAACACGAGCTGCTTCACCTTCCCGAGGAACTCGTCGAAGCGGAGAGGCCGGTTGTCGAGCGCCGACGGGAGCCGGAACCCGAAGTCGATGAGCGTCTGCTTGCGCGAGCGGTCGCCCTCGTACATCCCGCCGAGCTGCGGCACGGTCTGGTGGGACTCGTCGACGAAGCAGACGAAGTCGTCGGGGAAGTAGTCGATGAGCGTGAACGGGTGCGAGCCGACCGGCCGACCCTCGAGCGCGCGCGAGTAGTTCTCGATGCCGGAGCAGAAGCCGAGCTCCTTCATCATCTCGAGGTCGTACTCGGTGCGCTGGCGGATGCGGTGCGCCTCGAGCATGCGCCCCTCCGCCTCGAACCTCGCGATCTGCTGCTCGAGCTCGGCGCGCAGCTCGTCGATCGCGCGCTCGATCGTGGGCTTCGAGGTCACGTACTCCGTCGCCGGCCAGATGACGAGGTTGTCGAGATGCGAGTACACCTCGCCCGTGAGCGGGTCGAAATGCGTGACCTGCTCGACGTCGTCGCCGAAGAAGGAGACGCGGTACGCCGTCTCCACGTTCGCGGGCTGGATCTCGACGAGGTCTCCCTTCACCCGGAAGCGGCCCCGACCGAGGACCGTGTCGTTCCGGACGTACTGGCTCTCGATGAGCTTCTGCAGCACGTCGTCGCGGTCGTGGCTCTCCCCCACCTCGAGCATGAGGACCCGTTCGCGCCACTCGTCCGGCGAGCCGATCCCGTAGATGCACGAGACCGACGCGACGACGACGACGTCGCGGCGGGTCAGGAGCGACGAAGTGGCGGAGAGCCGGAGCCGGGCGATGTCGTCGTTCTGCGACGAGTCCTTCTCGATGTAGAGGTCCGCCTGCGGGATGTACGCCTCGGGCTGGAAGTAGTCGTAGTACGAGACGAAGTACTCGACCGCGTTGTCCGGGAAGAACTCCCGGAACTCGTTGCACAGCTGCGCCGCGAGCGTCTTGTTGTGCGCGATGACGAGCGCCGGCCGCTGCAGCTTCTCGATGGCCCACGCCATGGTCGCCGTCTTCCCCGTCCCGGTCGCGCCGAGGATGGTCTGGAAGCGGTTGCCCTCGGCGACCGAGGCCGCGATCTGCTCGATCGCGGTCGGCTGGTCGCCCATCGGCGCGTACAGCTCGGAGGCCTTGAACGGGCGGGCCATGTGCTCAAGCGTAGCCGCGGGTTCGAGCGTTCCGGCGGTCCGGCCGCCGCCGCCTCCATCCTTCAGCGAGCCGTGCGCCATGCCGATGCATGAGCCGATGACGCCACGCGGGATCGGCGCGCTCGGGGCCCTGACGGGCCTCGTCTGCGTCACCCTCGCGGGCGGGTCACCGAGGCTCCACGCCGATCGCCTCGAGGGCTTCGCTCCGGGGGACACCAAGCTCCTCCCTGCCGTCCAGGCCGCCTTCGAGCGCGAGAGCTACCGCCCGGGGGACCGTGCGAGACTCGTGATCCGACATCGCTCGCGGGAGCTCACGATGCAGGTGCTCGAGTCGGGGCCTGAGCACGTCCCGACCCTGACCGACACGGTCATGAACGGCGTCCCCGTCTCTCGCGAGCGCTCCCTCGGACGCGTGTCGGGTCGACGCGTCCTGAGCCTCGGGATCGGCAACTGGGAGAGCGGCCTCTACTTCGTGCGACTGCGGGCGGCGAACGGCCGTCTGGGTTTCTCCCCGTTCGTCGTCGCGCCCCGGCGCATCGGGATGCATCGTGTCGCGATCGTCCTCCCGACCCTGACCAGGCAGGCGTACAACTTCAGGGACGACGACGGCGACGGGAAGGGGGACACGTGGTACGCGGGCAAGCACGAGAACTCCGTGCGACTCGGCCGCGCGTACCTCGATCGAGGCGTTCCGTACGGGTTCCGCAACCACCTGGGCTTCCTCAACTGGCTCCACTGGACGCATCGGAAGGCGGACTACCTCTCGCAGTGGGACCTCGAGCAGGTGGCGTCCCCGTCCGCGCTCGCGCACGCGTACGACCTCGTCGTCTTCCCCGGCCACCACGAGTACGTGACCGAGCGTGAGTACGACCTCGTGGAGGGCTATCGCGACCTCGGCGGGAACCTCATGTTCCTGTCGGCGAACAACTTCTTCTGGCGCGTCGAGCGGAAGGACGACGTCATCGTGAAGTCGAAGCGCTGGCGTGACCTCGGCCGTCCCGAGGCACGGCTGATCGGCGTGCAGTACGTCGGCCACCGCCGGTCGCCCCGGGGCTCGTGGGTCGTCCGGAAGACTCCGCCGCGCTCGTGGATGTTTGCGGGGACGGACCTCGGCGTGGGATCGGCGTTCGCTCGCGGCGGCGTCGAGATCGACCAGGTCTCGGGCTCGTCGCCGCGCGACGTGCGCGTCGTCGCCGAGATCCCGCACCTCTTCGGGCCCGGGATGAAAGCGTGACGTACTACGAGACGGGTCACGGAGCGCGGGTGTTCGCCGCAGGGGCGTTCCATCTCACGCGCGCGGTGACGTCCGATCCGGTCGTCTGGCGCATGCTCGCCAACCTGTGGGCGAGGATGACGAAGCGATGATCGTGCGCCGTCTGGTCGTCGCCGGCGCTCTCGCGGCCGCGATGCTCGCGCTGGCCGGGCAAGGGCGCACGGCGGGGCACCCGTCCTTCGTCTGTCAGCTTCCGGCCGGGAGCGAGAAGCTCCCGGCGACCGCTCGCCACGGGTTCATCGACCACCTGCTCCAGTATCCGGCGGTCCACCTCGCGACGCCGTCCGAGCGCCGACGAGCACGCCAGATCCTCGCGCAGCTCGAAGCGTCGGCGAGGCGGGAGGGCTGGCGCAACCCCGCCTCCGCCGAGCGAGCCGGCTTCGACACGCGCACCGCTCCCCGCAAGCCCGGCGATCTCTCGGTGCGCTACTTCCACGCCGAGCGCCACCAGGAGCCGCGTCGCGGGCAGATCCTGGACGTCACCCGGCCGAAGGCGCTGATCTACGCGAACGCGCCGGAGCGGCCGCTTGTCCTCGTCGGCGCTATGTGGAGCACGCGCGACGGCGAGCGCGGGCCGACCCCCGCCGGGCCCATCATGCGCTGGCACTCGCATCTCGTCTGCAAGCAGGGGAGCAAGCGCGGCCTGAAGCCTCCTGCCGGCGGCGCCTGCCCGCCCGGCGCTCGGCTCACGCAGGGAGCCAGTGAGATGCTCCACGTCTGGTTCACGCGCGATCTGCGCAGCGCGTTCGCGATCCGGGCTCCCGAGCCCGAGCTGTGCTCCACAGGTTCACTCCCGCACAGCTACTGCAAGCGGCTCTAGCGCGCCCGATCAGCCGAGGAACAGCCGGCGCTCCTGCGGCGTCAGCTCACGGCGCGTCGCGGCGAGCCGGCTGTCCGCGAGCGCGCGGAGATCGTCGAGGCCGCCGCAGATCTCGCAGACGTACGTCCGCACGGTGCCGTCGACGCCTCCCGTCACGATCAGCTTCCCCGACGGGTCGAACGTCGCGGCCGTCGTCGTCCCCTCGTGCCCTCGAAGCCGCAGGATCGGTTGACTGCTCGTTCCGAGGTCCCAGAGTGCCGCCTTGTTCGCGGCCGAGACGAGCCAGCGCCCGTCGGGACTGAACTGCGCGTCGTGCACCGCGGTGTTGTGCTGATACAGGCGAACCTGCTCTCCGGTGGCGACGTTCCAGACACGGGCGTCGTGATCGAGGCTCGCGGTCGCGAGGAGTCCGCCAAAGCGAGAGAACGCGACCGAAGTCACGTGATCCCGGTGCCCTCGAAGGACGGTTGTGTGCCCCCCGGACTCGAGGATGACCGTCCTGCCGCGAATCGTGGAGACCGATCCGTCTGGGCCGACGACGCGGCGCGCACGGACGACGCCCGGCTCGACGCTCGATTCCTTACCCGTCGAAGGATCGAGCACGTGGATGCGCTTGTCGCTCGTTCCGACGCGTAGTCGTCCGTCGTCGCCGAACGACACAGAGACGATGGGCGCACCGACGTCTGCGAGCTCCTCGGTGACCGGCTGGAAGACCGCGTCCCAGAGACGGACGGTGCCGTCCCGGCTCGACGTGACGACGTACGAGCCGACACCGCCCGTGAAGGCCGTCGACGAGACCCAATCCTCGTGTCCGGTCAGCGTGAACAGCGGAGAGCCCGTCTCGGCTTCGAAGACACGCGCGGTGCCGTCTCGGCCGGCCGTGACGAGCTGCTCGCTGTCGGTGCTGAAGGCGATTCCCGTCAGTGAGGTCACGTTCCCGGCGAGAACGGCCTGCAGCCCCCAGTCCGACGTTCGCCAGACG
>JBKOYF010000076.1:0-13626 GCA_046725305.1 Actinomycetota bacterium | reverse complement strand
TCGAGCACGTGCAGCCCGTCCATCGGAGCGAGCTTCTCAAGGGCGCGGATCTCGACGCCTTCCGGATCGACCTGCACCCGCCAATCCTTGCACGCGGCGCAGGTATCGATCGTTCACGGGATCTTCCTCCCGAACGGCGATTGCCCACCCCCGCCTCGAGACGCTAGGGTTGTTGGACGCTCGTCTACCTGAGGGGGTGCTGGGCATGCTGGCAATGGGCGTCCGGATGTTATTGATCGCGATCGTCGCGCTCGCCATCGCCGCCGTTGCGTTCCTGCTCGCCACGGCCTGACGTCGCCGGCGACACGGCCTGACCCGGTCGAGGGAAATGTCGCCCTCCCCCTAGACACGGCGGCGTGAACGCGAGAGGCTGTCACCGACCGGTTCTCTGCGTCCCCCGCCGCGCGTGACCCAGATCGACATCGAGCACATCCTCGTCATCGAGGACATCAGACAACTGCTCGAGCATTCCGAGCAGGTCGGCAGTGTGCGCGCCTCCGACCTCACCGAGGTCGCCGAGACCTACGAGCTCACGGAGCTCGAACAGGACGCCCTCCTGCGCGAGCTCGACCAGCGCTCGATCGAGATCGTGGAGCAACCTCCCCACTCGGAGACCGTCGTCGCGCTCACGGCGCCGGTGGAGACGACGACGGACGCGCTCCAGCTCTTCCTGCGCGAGGCCGGCCGGCACCAGCTCCTCACCGCGGCGCAGGAGGTCGAGCTCGCGAAGCGCATCGAGCGCGGCGACATGGAGGCCAAGGAGCGGATGATCCAGTCGAACCTTCGCCTCGTCGTCTCCATCGCGAAGAACTACCGCAACCAGGGCCTCCCCTTCCTCGACCTCATCCAGGAGGGGACGCTCGGGCTCATCCGCGCGGTCGAGAAGTTCGACTGGCGCCGGGGGTTCAAGTTCTCGACCTATGCGACCTGGTGGATTCGCCAGGCCGTCGCCCGCGCGCTCGCGGACAAGGCGCGCACCATCCGGATGCCCGTCCACATCGTCGAGCGGCTGCAGAAGATCAACCGCGCGGATCGCCAGCTGTGGACGCAGCTCGGCCGCGAGCCGACGCTCGAGGAGATCGCGGACGAGGCGTCCCTCACCGTTCAGCAGGTGCTCGAGGTGCGCGCCGCAGCGCGTGCGTCGACGAGCCTCGACGCGCCCGTCGGAGACGGCGACGACGCGGTCTTCGGCGACTTCGTCGCCGGCGAGGAGCCGCTTCCCGAGGAGACCGTCGAGCTCAACCTCCGGAGCCAAGCTCTCCGCCATGCGCTGGCCGCTCTCCCCCAGCGGGAGCGGGAGGTCGTCGTGATGCGCTACGGCCTCACGGGCGCCGAGCCGCAGACGCTCGAGGAGATCGGGCGGCGCCTGGGACTGACGCGAGAGCGTGTCCGGCAGATCGAGCTCGAGTCGCTGCGCCGGCTGGCCTCGCTCCGCGAGATGCAGTCCGTGGACGTTACGTAGCCGGGCTCAGCTGCGCAGATACAGCTCGAGCGCGGGTGCGATCGAGCGGAGCTCGCGGAGGGCGCGCGCCTCGAGCTGGCGGACACGCTCTCGGGTGATCCCGAGGTTGGCGCCGACCTCCTCGAGCGTGCGCGGCCGCACGCCGTCGAGGCCGAAGCGCTCGACGACGACGCGGCGTTGCCGCGGTTGGAGCTTGTCGAGTGCGTCGAGGAGCTCGGTGGAGCGGGCACGCTCGGCGGTCTCGACCTCCGGCTGCTGGGCACTCGTGTCCGGGATGAGATCGGCGACGCTCGAGTCGCCGTCGCCGATGGGCGTCTCCAGGCTCACGGGGTCGAGAATCAGCTCGAGGAGTTCCTGTACGCGCTCCGGGGTGATCCCGATCTCGGTGGCGATCTCCTCGAGCGACGGGTCGCGATTGAGCTTCTGCCCGAGCAGGCGTCTCGTCTTCGTCACCTTGCGAACCTGGTCGGCCACGTGGACGGGCAGGCGGATCGTCCTGCCCTGCTCGGCGAGCGCTCGCGAGATCGCCTGCTTGATCCACCACGTCGCGTACGTGGAGAGCTTGAAGCCCATGCGGTAGTCGAACTTCTCGACCGCGCGGATGAGCCCGAGGTTGCCCTCCTGGATGAGATCGAGCAGAGGGACGTCGGCGCGCGTGTAGTTGCGCGTGATCGACATCACGAGCCGGAGATTGGATTCGATGAGCTTCCGCTTGGCTGCTTCGTCGCCCTCGTCCTTGCGGCGGGCCAGCTCGCGTTCCTGCGCCGGCGTGAGCAGCCGCCCGTCACCGATCTGCCGGACGTACAGCTTCAGCGGATCGTCCGCGTTCGGCCCCGCGAGGCCGGGAAGCTCGCGCGGTGTCGCCGATTCGTCGGCGACGGCGTTCTGCTCGTCGTCCGTCGGGTCGAACAGATGCTCGGCCGCGTAGCCTTCCACGGCGCATGTATCGGCTGTGCGGTTGCCCCGCTTGAGGGATGACAGGTCCCCGCGAGGGATCCATGCGCGCACGAAGAAGCCGATGCGTGCAACGCGGCCTTCACAAACAGTGTCCTTACGGCGATCGTCTACGTTTCTAGATGTCGTCCGATCCACGGAGTCGAATAGCGGTTCATGTGCGGCATAGCGGGATTCAGCCTCGACCCTGACGCGTCCGCCGATCGGACGCTCGCCGCCCAGGCGCTCCTCGCGGGGATCGCGGAGCGAGGTGCGGACGCCGTCGGGTACGCACACCGCGCCGACGGAAACGGCGTCGACGTCACAAAGCTCCGAGGCGGGGCCAGTGCCCTGCTCGACGAGCTCGCCGTCCCACCCGACACGCGGCAGGCCCTCATCCACGTGCGCGATTTCACGAAGGGGCATCCCGGGATCACGGCGAACAACCACCCGATCAGGCACGGCACCGTCGTCGGGATCCACAACGGCATCGTCGAGAACGACGACGCGCTCCTCGCCCGCTACGGGATCGACCGCGCCGAGCCGCTCATGACCGTGGATTCCGAGGCGATCTTCGCGCTCATGGAGATTCGCGACCACCATCCACGGGCCCTCTCGGAGCTTCGCGGCGCCATGGCGGCGGCCTGGCTCGACGAGCGCGACGGCGAGACGATGTACCTCGCCCGCGGGCTCTTCCGCCCACTCTGGCTCGGACGAACGCGGGACGGCCTCTACTTCGCATCGACCCGCCGCGCGCTGACGATCGTGGCTGCCGCGCTCAAGACGAAGCTGGACGTCTCCGAGGTGCGCGAAGGGCGTCTCCTCCACGTCGTCGCCGGCCGCGTCGTGCGCCAGCGGCGCTTCCGACCGGATCGACGCTACCGGGAGGACAGCGCGCTGCCTCCCGTCCGTGCCCCGCGCGAAGCCGTCTCGTGTCTCGAGCGGCTCGCGGCACTCACGTCAGCCGGCGCTGCCTAGCGTCCCGTCGGGACGCACCTCCACGCCCTCCTCGCGAAGCGCCTCCCGCACGAGGAACTGGAATGCCGTCCACGCCCCTCGCGGGACGTCGAGCATGCGGTAGACCTGCCACTCGGAGGGGAGCGCCGGGTCGGCGCGCCGTGCCTCGGCCCAGTCGGCCATCTTCGGGAGCCGTCCCAACATGACGGCGAGGGCGGCGCCCTGGCTGACGGCCCGCTCGAGTCGCTCCTCCCCCTGCAGCACTTCGAACCCGGCTTCCCGAAGGGCGTTGCCGAGCGAGCCGAAGGTGTGCGCGTAAAGCGATGCAGACGGCACCGAGCGCCGTCGTGCGGCGAGATCGCGGGCGGTCGGGGTCCGCCCCAGCTCTTCGCCGAGTGCCCGAAGCTGTTCGAGGAGCTCGTCGCGCGTGAGGAACCGCCGTGGAAACAGCCCCGCAGCACGCTTGGCCGCGTTCCACGTCCCGAAGTGCTCGATCACGGTCTGTGGGTGAACGCGAGCCTCCGGGTCCTTGGCGAACTCGCGCATCGTCGGCGATCGCCCGAGCCGTTTCGCGGCTGCTCGGAGCTCCTCGAGGATCTCCTCGTCCGAGTAGCGGCGCCGCATGCCCGCCCGGAAGGCCGCGAGCTCGGCCTCGTCGATGCGCAGCGGAGCACGCTTGCGTGAGCGCGATCGCGCCATCTCTGCAAAGAGCTTAGAGCGTTCTACGAAATCTGCAAGTTGCCCAGAGCGTGGCCTCCTTCCCCCGGGCCGGTACGCTCGCCGCGCCATGGGCGCCCGCCTCGCACTCGAGACCGCAGCCGCCCGTGCCGCAGGCGCTCTGTCGCGAGCCGCCGGTCGTGGCGGCGGCACGACGATCCCGGGAAAGGTGCTGTGGAAGCTCGACCGCGGCTCGGTCGACGCGCTCGCCGCCCGCCTGCCGGAAGGCGTCGCGATCGTCTCCGCGACGAACGGGAAGACGACGACGACTGCCATGGCGGCGGAGATCTTGGGCGCGGGCCGCACGCTGGCGTGGAACCGTGCCGGCGCGAACCTCCTCTCCGGCATCACGTCTGCGCTCGTGGCGGGACGCGGCGCGGATCTCGGGCTCTTCGAGGTCGACGAGGGCGCGTTGCCGGAGGCGCTCGAGCGGACGAGACCACGCGCCGTCGCGCTCGGCAACCTCTTCCGCGACCAGCTCGACCGGTACGGCGAGCTCGAGCTCGTCGCGGAGCGCTGGCGCGACGCTGTCGCCCGGCTCCCGTCGGACACAGCGCTCGTGGTCAACGCCGACGACGCCGTCGTCGCCGACCTCGCGGACGGACGCGCCGACGCAGTTCGGTTCGGCCTCGACGATCCGAGGCACGCACGCCCTCGACTTCAGCACGCCGCCGACTCGAAGTACTGCCTGCGCTGCGGCGCCCCGTACGAGTTCGCGGCCGTGTACGTCGGCCACCTCGGCGACTACCGCTGCCCACAATGCGGCCACCGCCGGCCCGAGCTCGACATCGCCGCCCGCGAGATCGAGCTGCGTGGGCTCCTGGCCTCGCGCTTCCACCTCTCGACGCCGGTCGGGGAGTCGGAGATCGAGCTCGCTCTCCCCGGCCTCTACAACGTCTACAACGCCGTGGCGGCATCCGCGCTGGCTCTTGCGATCGGCGCGACGCTCGAGGAAGTGCGCGCCGGCCTCGCGCGGTTCGGTGCGGCGTTCGGCCGCTTCGAGCGCGTCGCGTCCGGCGGCAAGTCGATCGTCCTGCTCCTCGTCAAGAACCCCGCGGGCGCGAACGAGGTCGTACGGACGCTCGAGACGGGCATTCCGCCCGTGCTCGTCGTCGCGCTCAACGACGCCATCGCCGACGGCCAGGACGTGTCCTGGATCTGGGACGTGGACTTCGAGCCGCTCCTCGAGCACGTCGGGCTCGTCGTGGCCACGGGCGACCGGGCTGCCGAGGTCGGGTTGCGGATGACCTACGGCGGGCTTCCGGCGGACAAGCTCGAAGTGATTCCGTCGCTCGAGCGCGCGCTCGACCGTGGGCTGGGCCTGGTCACAGCCGGGACCGAGCTCGTCGTGCTGCCGACCTACACGGCGATGCTCTCGCTGCGGTCGATCCTCGAGGAACGCGGCGCGGTGCGCCCGTACTGGGAGGCCCCGGCACGGTGAGGATCCGGGTCGGTCATCTGTACCCCGAGTACCTCAACATCTACGCCGACCGCGGAAACATCGCCGTGCTCTCGCGCCGCGCGCTCCTCCGTGGGCACGACCTCGATGTCCACGCCGTCAGCCTCGGGGACGAGCTCGATCCGAGTGCATACGACCTCCTCTACGTCGGCGGCGGCCAGGATCGCGAGCAGGCACTCATCGCGCCCGACCTCGCGGCCAAAGGCGAGGCCGTACGGGCCGCGCAGGAGCGCGGCGTGGCGATTCTCGCCGTGTGCGGCGGCTACCAGCTCCTCGGCCGCGGATACAGGGGACGTGACGGCGCGTTCATGCCCGGCGCCGGCCTCTTCGCCCACGAGACGATCGCCGGCGAGGTGCGGATGATCGGCGACGTGCTCCTCGACTGCGAGCTCGATCCGGGGATGCGCCGCCAGCTGGCGGGGTTCGAGAACCACGCGGGCAGGACGCTGCTCGACGACGGTTCCTCCCCGCTCGGCCGCGTCGTGTACGGCTTCGGCAACGACGGCGCGTCCGGCTTCGAGGGATGTCGCGTCGGAAACGCGATCGGCACGTATCTCCACGGGCCGCTGCTCCCCCGGAATCCGTGGCTTGCAGATTGGCTGATCGCGCGAGCGCTCACGCATGCGGGCGCCGGCGGCGTCGACATGCTCACGCCGCTCGAGGACGACCTCGAGGAGGAGGCGTTCCGCGTAGCTGCGGATCGGGCGCGAAGGCGCGGCGGCCGTCGCTAGAGCGCTACGGGACCCACATCTCCCCGAGGTACACGGCTGGATCGCCCGGCTGCCAGCGCTGCAGGAAGCGGTTGATGGGCGGATGCAGCGTGATCGCGTCGAGCTCGCGCATGAGGAACGCCCGGTGCCCGCGGACGGCGTCGTCGCGAGAGGCGACATCCTCGAGCGATCCCGTCACGTCCGCCGCGAAGATCACGTGGACGACGTGCTTGCGGTTGGGACCGGACCGCGGGGCGATCGAGTCGACGAGCGCGACCGGACCTTCGAGTGGCACCTCGACGCCCTCGGGGAACAGGCCGGTCTCCTCCCAGAGCTCGCGCTTGAGCGCCTGTACGAGGCTCTCTCCGATCTGGACGCCTCCGCCTGGAAGGAGCCAGACCTCCCCCTCCGCCTTCGCGTGCCGGAGCAGGAGGATGCGACCCCGCCAGCGCAGGATCGCCGAGACTCGAATCCGCGGCTCGCCCACCGCTCAGTTCGAGGAGGAGCCGAACCCGCGCGCGCCGCGGTCGCTCGCAGCGAGCTCGTCGACTTCGAGGAGCCGGACTGAGGCGACGGGCGCGATGACGAGCTGGGCGACGCGCATCCCCGGCTCCACCGAGAAGGCTGCCTCGCGGTCGGTATTCAGGAGCACGACCTGGATCTCGCCCCGATACCCCGCGTCGATCAGGCCCGGCGAATTCACGACACCGATGCCGTGCCGGGCGGCAAGCCCGGAACGCGGCTGGACGAACCCCGCGTAGCCCTCGGGGATCTCGACGGCGATGCCCGTCGGGACCACGGCCCTCTCCCCCGGCCCAAGCACGGCGTGCGCGCACGCGACGAGGTCGAATCCGGCGTCGCTCTCGTACGCGCGGCCGGGGAGCTCTGCCTCCGGGCGCAGGCGGCGCACGGGGACGTCGATCATCGCGCGGACACCTCGAGCCCGGGCTCGTCGGCGACGAGGTACTGCGCGAAGCGAGCGGCCTCTGCGCGGGGAAGGCGTGCCCGCACCCGGACACCTTCCGACGTGTCCCGCCGCTCCGCGATCGGCGCTCCGAGGTCGTACAGCTCCGCGAGCGCCCGGCCGTCCGAGTAGGGGACGAGGAGCCGGACGTCCTCGAAGCGGTCGGAGAAGAGCTCCGCGACACGCGCCTTCAACTCCTCGAGACCCTCGCCGGTACGTGCCGAGACGGCGAGCGCACGCGGATAGGCGTGCTCCACGCGGCGCCGCGCGAGCGGATCGAGGACGTCCACCTTGTTCAAGACGAGCTCGAGTGGGATGTCGTCGGCGCCGATCTCGGCCAGCACGGCGGTGACGGCCTCGATCGTCTCGGCGAGACGCTCCTCGGGAAGCGACGCGTCGGCGACGTGGACGACGAGATCGGCGACGAGGGTCTCCTCGAGAGTCGCGGCGAATCCCTCGACGAGCTGCGTGGGGAGCCGTCGGATGAAGCCCACCGTATCGGTGACGAGATACCGCTTCCCGTCGTGGTCGAAAGAGCGTGTCGTTGGATCGAGCGTCTCGAACAGGCGGTCGTCGACGGACGCGTGCGCGCCCGTCAGCGCGTTCAGGAGCGTCGACTTGCCGACGTTCGTGTACCCGGCGAGCGCGATCGTCGGAGCGCCCGTGCGGAGGCGCTCCTTGCGACGGGTGGATCGCTGGCCGCGAAGCCCACGAAGACGGCGTTTCAGCAGCGAGACGCGCGTGCGAGCGATGCGTCGGTCGGTCTCGAGCTGGCTCTCGCCGGGCCCCCGTGTGCCGACTCCACCGCCGAGCCGCTCGAGGTGCTGCCACATCCCGCGCATGCGCGGGAGGTTGTACTCGAGCTGCGCGAGCTCGACCTGCAGCTTCCCCTCGGAGCTACGCGCGTGCTGGGCGAAGATGTCGAGGATCAGCTGCGTTCGGTCGACGACGCGAGCCTGCAGCGTGTTTTCGAGCATCCGTTGCTGCGTCGGGCTGAGCTCGTCGTCGACGAGCAGAACCTCTGCTCGAGTGTTCGAGTACTCCTGCTCGAGCTCGCCGAGCTTCCCCCTCCCGACGAAGGTCCGCGGATCCGCGTGCTGACGGTGCTGCACGATCTCCCCGATCGGGGCGACTCCGGCGGTGCGGGCGAGCTCACGGAGCTCGTCGATCTCCGCGTCGGCGTTCACCCCTTTCGGGTACACGGCGACGAGAAGTCCGCGCTCCGGCTCCGCCCCGGGTGCGGGATCGGGCTGGCGGGCGGTCACTGCAGGATTATGCCGCGGTACGCTCCGCCGGTGACCACGCTCGCCGACCGCCTGGCCGCGCGGACGCTCGAGCTCGTGGACATTCCCTCGCCGAGCGGTGACGAACGCGCAATCCGAGAACGGGTGCTGGAGCTCGTCCCTCCGTCGTGGGAGGCCGAGTACGAGGGTGACGAGGCCTACCTCTTCCTGTCTCCGCGAGGCGCCGGGCGGCCGCTCATCACGCTGGTCGGACACTACGACACCGTTCCCGCGCAGGGAAACGTGCCCGGATACATCGCGGACGGAGCCGTTCACGGCCTCGGCGCGAGCGACATGAAGGGCGGGCTCGCGGTCGCGCTCGAGCTCGCCCGTGACCTCGACCCCGCGGCGGCATCGTGCGATCTCGCGCTCCTCGTGTTCGGTCGCGAGGAGCTCCCGGCCGACCACAACCCGCTACCCGCGCTCTTCGCCGGGTCCACAGCGGTGCACGAGTCGACGCTCGCGGTCGTCCTCGAACCCACCGATCTCACCATTCAGGCCGGCTGCCTCGGCAACGTCGTGGCCCTCGTCACCTTCCACGGCATGAGCGGTCATGCGGCCCGGCCGTGGCTCGCAGACAGCGCCCTCGAGCGGGCGGTGCGTGGGCTCGAGCCAATCTTCGAGCTGGCACCGCGGGCTGCCGTCGTGCACGGGCTCGAGTTCAGGGAGGTCGTATCCGTCACGGGGCTGCACGCGGGGATCGCCGAGAACGTCATCCCCGGCGAGGCCACCGCGACCCTCAGCCTCCGCTACCCGCCCGACCGGACGCCCGAGGAGGCGGAGGCCTTTCTCGCCGGGCTCGTGCCAGCTGACGCGACCCTCGAGATCGCGAGCAACGCCGCGCCGGCGGCCGTCGTCGTGGGCTCGTCCGCGGTGCGGGCGCTCCAGGCCGCAGGTGGGCTCGAGATCCAGCCGAAGCAGGCCTGGACGAACGTCGCCGACTTCACGGCCCGTGGCCTGGACGCGGTGAACTTCGGACCGGGACACACGGCGCTCGCCCACCATCCGCGGGAGCGGGTCGCAATCGACGCTCTCGTCGGCGCCTACGAGATCCTCCACCGGTTCGTGACGGGCCCGATGGGAGAAGATGGGCGCTGATGGGGCTTGCCGAGCGCATCGAGGAGCTATGGGAAGCGGACGCGCTCGAGGCGGCACCCGTCGAGGAGGCGATCGCGCGTCTCGACGCCGGGGACCTTCGTGTCGCCGAACACGTGGGCGGCGAGTGGGTCGTGAACGAGTGGGTCAAGAAGGCGATCCTCCTCTACTTCCGCCTCCGGAAGGTCGAGCCCATGGAGGTGGGTGGCCTGCACTTCCTCGACAAGATCCCGGTCAAGGCCGACTACGCCGACCGAGGCGTGCGCGTGGTCCCGCCCGGCATCGCCCGCTACGGGTCGTTCCTGTCGGAGGGCGTGATCCTCATGCCCGGATTCGTGAACAGTGGCGCCTGGGTCGGGCCGCGCACGATGGTCGACACGTGGGCGACGGTCGGGTCGTGTGCCCAGATCGGCGCGGACGTGCACCTCTCGGGAGGCGTCGGCATCGGCGGCGTGCTCGAGCCTCCGCAGGCGCGGCCGGTGATCGTCGAGGACGGGGCATTCCTCGGTTCCCGTGCGATCGTCGTCGAAGGAGTCCTCGTCGGCGAGGGCGCCGTCGTCGCCCCGAACGTCGTTCTCTCGGCGTCGATCCCGGTCATCGACGTCACCGGGCCCGAGCCCGTCGAGCACCGTGGCTACGTCCCCCCGCGGTCGGTCGTGTTGCCCGGCACGCGTCCGAAGGAGTACCCGGCCGGTCGCTACGACCTCCCCTGCGCCCTGATCGTCGGGTCGCGCAGCGCGTCGACGGACCTGAAGACCTCCCTGAACGACGTCCTGCGCGAGTTCGAGATTGCCACCTGAGTGCTTGCCTGCCTCGGCCGCGCTAGAGCTCTGAGACCGTCACCCCCTGCAGGATCTCGGTCACCGCGCCGCTCAGAGTCGCCCGTCCCTCCCGGATGTCGACGAGGAGCGTCCCGCCCGGCAGATGGACGCGCACCGGGCTTTCGCACCAGCCCTGGGCCACGGCCGCAGCGGCGGCTGCCGCAGCGCTCGAGCCGGAGGCGAGAGTCTCCCCCGCTCCCCGCTCCCAGACTCGCACCGTCAGGTCCGCGGGACCGTCGGCGCGTACGAGCTGCACATTCGTGCGCGCCGGGAAGCGCTCGTGACTCTCCACCAGCGGCCCGAGACGGAGGAGCTCCCTACGTGTCGGCTCCCGCCTGAAGACCGCATGCGGGTTGCCAATCGAGACGGGCGTGAACTCGAGCCGCTTGCCGCGCACCTCGAGCGCCTCGGGCCGGCCGACGTCGACGGGGCCGAGATCGACCTCGACCTCGTCCCCGTCGATCCGCGCCGCCAGGGTTCGCTCGCCGATCCGCACGAGCGGGAAGGCCACGGCGCTCCGGCGCGCGAGCCACATCGCCGCGATCCTGGCGCCGTTGCCGGAGAGCTCCGCGACCGACCCGTCGGGGTTCCAGACCACGACATCCGCCTCCGCGCCGTGGACGGCGGCGATCTCGAGGACGCCGTCGGCACCGACACCGTAGTGCGGGTCGCAGAGACGGCTCGCAACCTCGGGCGAGAGCGGCTCGGAGAGCTCGCTGCGCTCGACGACGAGGTAGGCGTTACCCAGCGCGTGCCACTTGGAGAATCGCATCCGCCACTTCCTCGGGAGACCGGTCGCCATCGATCATGACGATGCCCGGAATACGGCGCATCCACTTCCGCTGGTAGGCGGCATAGCGCATGGTGCGCGCGACGATGAGCGCGTACGCCTCGTCGGTGGTGAGCTCGACGAGCTCTCGCATCCCTAGGGCCTTCTCGGCCGTCCTGGACAGGCCCGCGGCATGTGCACGGCGGGCCTCGTCGACCGCGCCGAGCTCGAGCATCCGGCGCGTACGACGACGAATGCGCTCCTCGAGCAGCTCTGCCGGAAGCTCCAGGCCGAACACGAGAGTCGGCCGCCGCATCTCGCCTGACCAGAGCCGATCGCGCGCAGGAACCAAGGACGTGCCCGCTTCGGCGAGCTCGAGCGCACGGACGACTCGGCGTCGGTCGTTGGCGTGGACGGCGGCGGCTGCGTTCGGATCGAGCTCGGCGAGACGCGCGTACGCAGCGGTCCGGTCGACGTCGTACACGGCCTCCCAGCGCTCCCTGGCTCCGAGGGCCGGCGCGGGCGGAACCTCGAGCTCCGCGAGGGCGGCGCGAAGGTAGAGGCCCGTTCCTCCGGCGACGACCGCTGTACCGTGAGCCGAGACAAGCTCGTCGATCGCGGCGTGCGCAAGCGGCGCGTACTCGCCCACGGACATCTCCTCGCCGAGGTCGAGAATCGCGACCAGCCGTGTCGGTCGCTCGGGCTGGTTCGTCAGGATGGAGAGTCCCCGGTAGACCTGGAGGGCGTCCGCCGAGACGATCTCCGTTGAGAGTCTGTCAGCGAGCACCTCTGCCATCGCGCTCTTCCCAGACGCCGTGGGGCCGAAGAGCGCGATGATCTCGGGCTCGGTCAGGCTGCTACGAGCGCGAGCTCCCGCCCGCGCAGCGTCGTGGATGTCGAACCCTCGACGAGCACGTCGACGAGGTCCCCGGACGCGGCCGTGCCGGCGAAGTTGACCGTCGTGTTGCGGCGAGTCCTGCCGCGCCGCAGTGCCGGATCGGTCCGGCTCGGCCCCTCGACGAGCACCTCCTCGATGCGTCCGACACGTTCCGCGTTCCTTCGCGCGGCGACGCGCTGAACGACGTCGACCAGCCGCTCGAGCCGGTCGTGCTTGACCTCTTCGGTGACCGGGTCCGAGAGCGAGGCAGCCTCGGTGCCCGAGCGCGCCGAGAAGATGAAGGTAAAAGCGCTGTCGAACTGGACCTCCTCGACGAGCGAGAGCGTCTCCGCGAACTCCGCCTCCGTCTCGCCGGGAAAGCCGACGATGAGGTCGGTGCCGAGCGCGAGATCGGGGATCGCCTCACGCAGCCGCTCCACGAGACGCAGGTAGCGGGAGCGGTCGTAGGTTCGCCGCATCGCCTTCAGCACTCTCGACGAGCCGGACTGCGCCGGAAGATGTACGTGCTCGCACACGCTCGCGCACTCCGCCATCGCGGCGATCACGGGCTCGCGGAAGTCTTTCGGATGCGGGCTCGTGAACCGGATTCGGTCGATACCCGGTACACGGTCGCAGGCACGTAGGAGCTCCCCGAACTCGGTGCGGATCCCGGGGGCGAGGTCCCGACCCCACGAGTTGACGTTCTGGCCGAGAAGAGTCACCTCGCGCACACCGCCATCCGCGAGCCGCGAAACCTCGGCGACGACGTCACCAGGGCGCCGACTCTGCTCGCGTCCGCGTACGGCCGGGACGATGCAGTAGGCACAGGCGGAGTTGCAGCCCATCGAGACCTGCACCCAGGCCTGGAAGCGTCGCTCGCCGCGAATCGGGAGATCGGCGGCGAAGTGCTCGTGCGTCCCGAAGCGACCTCGCTCGACGGCATATCCACCCGCGGCGATCCACGTGCCGAGATGAGGGATCGATCCGGGACCGAAGGCGACGTCGACGAACGGGTACTGGTCGAAGATCCGCTCGCGCTGCGCCTCCGCGTAACAGCCTCCGACCGCGATGACGAGGTCGGGCCGATCGCGCTTCATCGCGCCCGCGTTGCCGAGATACGCGGCAAGGCGCGTGTCGGGCTTCTCGCGGACCGTGCACGTGTTGAAGACGACGACGTCGGCCTCCTCGGGCGCAATGGCCTCGCCGAGCCCCAGCGACTCCAGCATGCCCTTGATGCGCTCGGAGTCGTGCGCGTTCATCTGGCAGCCGAAGGTCGTGACGTAGTAGCGCCTCATCGTCGAAGATCGTAGCCCGCTGTGACCGCGGCCCTACTCGAAGTCCGAGTAGGCGAGATGAGTACCGCAGTGCAGACACCGGAAGAGGTACGCGGTCGAGCCCCCTTCCCTGTCGAGCGCGGTGACGTAGGGCTCCCAGCCGTCGCAGCAGGCCACGCGCTCGCCCACACCCCCGCCCACTGCCGAGCCGCGTCCGCGGTGTCTACTTCGCCACCTCGATCGCGCGGCTCTCACGAATGACGATGACCTTCACCTGCCCCGGGTACTCGAGCTGGTCCTCGATC
>JBKOYF010000021.1:0-20019 GCA_046725305.1 Actinomycetota bacterium | reverse complement strand
GGCCCGATCCGATGGATCGAGCGGAACCAGAAGACATTCGTGAGCACGAGCGGGCCGAGCGTCGCGAACAGGAGGAGCGGCCAGATCTCCCGGCCGAGCGACCAGTCCTGGGACCTCGTCTCGGGAAGGCCGACGAGGGCGATGAGCACCCACGCGAGCGGGATGACGACGGCGCTGACGCGGGAGGGCGAGTACGTCCGCATCAGCGGCGCGACGGCGACCGAGTACGCCGCCCACGTCGCCCCGGTCGAGAGCCCGAGCAGGACCCCTGCGTAGCCGCCGGACACGTCTCCTCCCGAGCCGAGCGCGACGAACGCGACGCCCGCGAACGAGATCGCCGCGGCGATCCAGAACCGTGCCCTGAGCCTCTCCCTGCCGAGGGCGACCCCGAACAGCGCTGCGAAGATCGGGATCGCGCCGAGGAGCAGGCCGATCGTCGACGCCGTCGTCACGTCCAGCGCGTACACGAACGACAGCTGGTTGAGCCAGAGCGTGACGGCCGCGAACGCGAGGACGACGACGTGGCGCCGCTCGATGCGGAGCGACCGCTCCGCGACGAGCGTCAGCGCGACGAAGATCGCCCCCGCCAGTGCGTAGCGGACGGTCGCGTACGAGAGCGGCTCGAGGCCGTGCTCGAGGATGTATTTCGTCACGCTCAGGTTGAGCGACCAGAGCAGGATGGTCGCGAGGAGCATCAGCTCCACCGTGGTCGGCCGCCGCACGTGCACGACCGTACCCGGGGTAGGCTTGCGGCCGATGGTCGAGCCGACGCGAGACGACATCGACGCCCTCGTCGGCCCCGCCACGCCGCACTTCGCCTACCAGCTCCGTGCACGCGTGCGCGAGCTCATCGAGGACCTCCCGCCCGACCACCCGGTCCGGAGGTACGGCGAGGAGAAGATGGAGCTCCTCGACCGGCTCGGACATGCCTCGTCATTCGCGGCGAGCGGCGAGCGCGAGCCGCTGAGCCGCATCGGCTGGGAGACGATTCCGTCCTCGGCGCCCGCGTACGACCCCCTGCCGAAGTCGGAATGACGTTCGAGGGCGCGTCCGTCCTCGTCACCGGAGGGTCGCGCGGCATCGGGAGGGCTATCGCACTGCGGTTCGCGTCGCTCGGGGCCACCCGGGTCGCTCTCGGCTACATGCGCGGAGACCGGCCTGCCGAGGAGACGGCGACCGAGCTGCGCGCTCTCGGCGCGGAGCCGATCCTCGTGCGGGGGAACGTGGCCTCGACTCGGGTCGCCGAGGAGGTCGCGGCACTCGGGCCGCTCGACGTCCTCGTCCACGCGGCTGCGACGGGCGTCATCCGACCGGCGCTCGAGACCGAGGACAAGCACTGGGACTGGACGCTGTCGGCCAACGCGCGCGCGCTCCTCTCGCTGACGCGTGCCGCGGCGCCCGCCATGCCCGAAGGCTCGTCGATCGTCGCGATCTCGAGCCTCGGCTCCGTCCGCGTGCTCGACAATTACACGCTCGTCGGGGCGTCCAAGGCCGCGCTCGAGGCGCTCGTTCGCTACCTCGCCGTCGAGCTCGCACCGCGCGGGATCCGCGTCAACGCGGTGTCGGCCGGCGTCGTCGAGACGGGGGCCCTCGAGCACTTCCCGAACAAGGACGCGATGCTGGAGATGGGCGCGCGCAACCCTGTGGGTCAGCTTGTCTCGCCCGAAGACGTCGCGGGCGTGGTCGCGTTCCTCTGCTCGCCCGACGCGGACATGATCCGTGGCCAGACCGTCGTCATCGACGGTGGCTGGTCGCTCCTCGCGTCGCTCGGCGCTACTGGCGCATGAAGCCCTGACGGGCTGCCGAGACGAGCGCGACCGCCTCGGGGAACAGCACCCGCATCGCGTCGCGGAGCGCGAGCGCCTGCGCGTCGGAGGGCCCGTCGACCTGCATCTGCCCGAGCGCCGCAGCGGTCAGCTCGACCGCCGTGTTCAGCGTCAGCGTCGCGAACTGCTCGCGCTGCGCCTCCTGCACGGAGTCGGCCTGCTTCTCCGCGAACTCGCGGAGCGCCCCGAGGAGCTCCTCTGGGTCGCCGCCCCCGAACGGAAAGAATCCACCGCTGCCTTCCATCGTCGAGACAGGTTACGTGAGCTCTGCCCTGTAGCCGGCCTCGACTTCGCGGAAGAGCTCCTCGACGGGGCCTTGTGCGGACTTCAGCGCGGCCGCGAACGGCGACGCTCCGGTCGGGTCGAGCTCCCGCTCGAGCCGACGGGTCGCGGCGCCGATCGCATCGAGCCTCGCGGGCGTCGCGAGCTGGGGCGGATCGCCGAGCACCTCGCGCAGGTCGGCCGCGGCAGCTTCGGCATCCTCGATCCCCTCGGGCGCCTCGCGTGCGCGAAGGTCGGCGAGGCTCGCAATCAGCCCGTCGAGATCGCCGCCTCCGGCGCTCTCGACCGCGACCTCGCACAGCGCGGCGATCGAGACCGCGGCGCGGAGATCGGCGCGGCTCGTGACGGCGGAACCATCCTCCCGCACGCCGAGCCAGCTCCGCGTCGCGTCCGCCCCGTCGATCGAGCAGACGTACACGCGCTGCCCCGGCGCAGGCTCGGTCGCGAGAACTCCCGACACCTTGGCCCTCGCCTCGAGCCGTGCCCCCACGAGGTCGGCCACGCGCTCCAGCTCGTCGCCCAGGCCCACGTCGCCCACAATAGGCGCGTGTCAGTGGACGCCCGGGAGCTGTTCGCGCCGATCGGCCCGTCGTACGACCGCGTCGGCGCTCTGCTCTCCTTCGGACAGGATCCGCGATGGCGACGCTTCCTCGTCTCGCGGCTGCCCCGGGACGGGGGGCACGTCCTCGACGTCGCGACCGGAACGGGCCTCGTCGCGGCCGAGCTGAGAAGGCATGGGTTCCGGGTGACGGGAGTCGACCAGAGCCCGGAGATGCTCGCCGGGGCTCGCCGCCGCTTCGAAGGGGAGGTCGAGCTCGTCGAGGCGTCGGCCGAGTCCCTGCCGTTCGCGGACGCCGCCTTCGACCACCTGACCTTCACGTACCTCCTGCGCTACGTCGACGATCCGGGAGCGACGTTGGCGGAGCTCGCACGCGTCGTCCGTCCCGGTGGCATCGTGGCGTCGCTCGAGTTCGGGGTGCCGGAGGGCATCGCGAGGCCGGCCTGGGAGCTGTACGTGCGAACGGGGCTGCCCCTCGCCGGCCGCCTCCTGCGCAACGGCTGGCGCGAGGTCGGGGACTTCCTCGGGGGATCGATCCGGTCCTTCTGGCAGAGGTACCCGCAGGAACGCCAGCTCGAGCTCTGGCGCGCTGCGGGGGTCGCGGACGTCGAGGTACGGCGCCTCAGCCTCGGCGGAGGCGTCGTGACCTGGGGCCGTCGCCTGTGAGCGCGCCGTCGGCGAGGCCGGCCTGGTACGCGCTCGAGACGGGAGGCTGGCGGGACTACGTGACGTTGCTCCACCCGCCGTACACGGCCTGGCACGTGTCCTACGTCGTCATCGGCGGCTGCCTTGCGCCGGCCGTCGCCTGGGGGCGGCTCGGGGCGGCGGTCGTCGCATTCGCCCTGGCCGTCGGCATCGGGGCCCACGCCCTCGACGAGCTGAGCGGCCGGCCCTTGCGGACGAGCATCCCAGGCCCCGTCCTCGCCGTGCTCGCAGCGGTCTCGATCGCGGGAGCGTGTGCCATCGGCGTCGTCGGAGCCGTCACCTTCGAAGCTTGGCTCCTCGTGCTCGTGCCGGTCGGGCTCTTCCTCGTCCTCGCCTACAACCTGGAGCTGCTCGGCGGTCGGTTCCACTCCGATCTGTGGTTCGGCCTGGCCTGGGGAGGATTCCCCGTGATCTGCGGGTACGCGGCGGTCGCCGGCGATCTCGGCGTCGCGGCCTTCCTGGGTGCGGCGTTCGGCGTCGTCCTCTCCCTCGCGCAGCGCGTGCTATCGAACGACGTGCGCCACGTACGACGGCGGGTCGCCCACGTGAGTGGCGAGCTGGAGCTTCGTGACGGATCTCGGGTGCAGCTCGAGCCGGACAACCTCATCGCCGCGGCAGAGCGGGGTCTCCGTCTCCTCGCCGCCGCCGTCGTGGTGCTCGCGGCCGCGCTCGTGGCCTTTCGACTCTAGAGTCTGGGCGTGTCGACCGTCGCCTGGGTCCTGGTCGCGGCGCTCGTGGGTGCTCTCGTCCTCAGCGTCGCGCTCGCCCTGGCGCTCCGCCGCGCCCGCGGGCGTGCCGCCCGCACGGAGCAGCTCGTGACCGACGCACGCCGTGCGGTCCGGGCGGCAGCGGAGGAGGAGTCGGCGGCGCAGATCGACCAGCTCCGCGTCGCGGTCGCCCGCTCGCAGGCGGACTCGCTCTCGTCGTACGTCGCGGAGGAGCGCAGGCTCGCGGACCAGCGCCGCGGCGAACTCGCCGGTCGCGAGCGGGAGCTGTCCGAGCGGATGGCCGAGCTCGTCGCGGCCGTCGAGCGCAGGGTCGAGGAGCGGCTCCGGGCGTGGGAGGCCGATCTCGAGCGAGCGCAGAACGCGCTCCAGGGCGCCGTCTCCACGCTCGAGCAGCGGCAACGGCAACGGATCGCGGAGGTCGAGTCGAAGGTGGCAGCCGAGTCCGACGAGCTCGACGCCACGATCGACGAGCAGCGGGCGGCCGCTGTCCGCCTTCGGGAGGAGCTCGAGGGCAGCGCACGCGACGCTCTCGCCCGGGCTCTCGACGAGCTCCAGGTACAGGCCGACGACAGGCGCCGCACGATCGACGAGCTCAACGAGCGCCTGCGCCAGCACGAGCACGCGGTGAACGAGCAGGTCGAACGCGCCGAGAGCGAGTCTCGGGGTCGGATCGAGCTTGCGTTCACCGAGCTCGAGCGCCGCCAGATCGAGCAGCTCGAGCGCGCGACCGCCCGCGAGATAGATGCGCGCAGCGAAGCGGGCGCGCGCGAGTTCGAGAACCGGATGCGAGCAATCCGGGAGGAGGCGGCCGACCGGCTTCGCGAGGAGCTCGACCGCACCGCCGAGTCCTTCCTCCGCCGGGCGGACGGGTTGATCGCGGCGGAGCTCCAGCGCGCAATGAACGCCGCGTCGCAGCGACTCGACGACCGGATCGTCGAGCTGACCCGCCAGCAGAGCGCGTCACGCGTCGTCTCGGACGGGTGACAACTGGCCGAAAGGCCAGCAGGGAAGCCCCCCGACAGCGCGAATCACACGCGCATGGCCGAGACGACCGAGGCCCCGCCCTGGTACGACGAGCCCGCGAAGGTCGAGAGCTGGCGTCTCCACATCCTCCTCGAGGCCGGGTACCCCGTGCATCTCGCCGAGCGGATCGCGCCCAGCGAGGTCGACCTGCACGACGCGGTGGAACTGCTCCGCCGCGGCTGTGATCCCGTGACGGCCACCGAGATCCTGCTCTAGACGCTCCCTGCGGGGGCGCGACACATCCGGCAGCGAGCCGAGCCAGACGCGCCGTTACCCTCACGGGATGGCGAAGGTCGAGCCGATCTTCTATGGCGAGCGGAAGGTCTTCACCGTCTCGTCGTTCAACCGGGGCATCGGGATGTACCTCGGCCGGCTTCCTGCGGTCTGGGTCGAGGGCGAGGTAACCGAGCTCAGGCGCAACCCCGCATGGGCGAACGTGTTCGTCACGCTGAAGGACCCGAAGACGGGAGCGACGCTGAGCGTCACGATCGCGCGACGCACGTACGACCGCCTCGAGCTGACGCTCGACGAGGGCGAGACCGTGCACGTCGCCGGACGGGCCGAGCTCTACGAGCAGAAGGGCCAGCTCGGCCTGCGCGCGACGACGATCGAGCGCGTCGGTCTCGGCGCACACCTGCTCGCGCTCGAACAGCTCAAGCACGCGCTCGCAGCCGAAGGCCTGTTCGCGCCCGAGCGGAAGCGACCGCTCCCGCGCCTTCCCCGCGCGGTCGGGGTCCTCACGGGCGCGGACGCTGCCGCACGCGGCGACCTCGTGGCGACGATCGGCGCTCGCTTCCCCGCGACGACCGTCGTCGTGTGCGAGACGCGCGTGCAGGGGAAGGGCGCGGCGCCCGCCATCGTCTCTGCGCTCCGTGCTCTCGCCGAGCACCCGCTGGTCGACGTCGTCGTCCTTGCTCGTGGGGGCGGGAGCTTCGAGGATCTGCTCCCGTTCAGCGACGAGACCGTCGTTCGCGCCGTCGCGTCCGCCCTCGTCCCGGTGGTGTCGGCGGTTGGTCACGAGCAGGACACGCCTCTGTGCGACCTCGCCGCCGACGCGCGCGCGGCGACACCGACCGCAGCCGCCGCTCTCGTCGTTCCCGATCTCCGCGAGCTCGCAGCGACCCTCGCCTCCGCACGCCGCCGGCTCGGACGGGCCGTGCACGGCGAGCTCGAGCGCGACCGGGCAAGGCTCGATCGCCGGGCGGAGCGACTCCGGGCAGCTCCGCGACTGCTTTTCGAGCGACGCCGGGCGATGCTCGACCGCTCCGGCGCGCGGCTCCAGGCGCTGTCGCCGCTCGCGACGCTCGGCCGCGGCTACGCGATCGTGCGCTCCGGCGCGAAGACGGTCCGCGATGCCTCGACGGTTCGCGCCGGCGACACGCTCGAGGTCCAGCTCGCGGCCGGAGCACTCGACGCGACGGTGACCGAGGTGCGGCCGTGACCGAGCAGACCTTCGAGGAGCTTCAGCGCGAGCTCGAGGACATCGTCGCTCGCCTCGAACGAGGTGACGTGCCCGTCGACGAGGCGATCGGACTGTTCCGGCGCGGAGAGGAGCTCTATAAGGCGTGCGTTGCAAGGCTCGAGAGCGCGGAGCTCAGGATCGAGGAGTTGGAGGCCCCGTCCGACTCTGCCACGTGACACGGGGCGGCCCGTTCGTGTATGAATCGCGCCATGTCGAAGCCGACTCCGACCCTCCTCCGCAACGTCGGCCTGTTCTCGGACCTCGACGAGCGTGATCTCGAGAGCCTCGCGGACGAGTTCAACGAGCGGTCCTTCTCAGCCGGGGACAAGATCACGCTCGAAGGCGAGGGCGGCCTGATGTTCTTCGTCGTCGAGAGCGGGGAGCTCTCCGTCGAGGCGCACGGGGAGCCCGTCGCCACGTTGGGGCCCGGGTCGTCGTTCGGCGAGATCGCGCTCATCGACCGCAGGCCTCGGACGGCGACCGTCGCCGCCGTGACCGACGTGAAGGCCTACGGTCTCCCGGTGTTCGTGTTCCGGCCGTTCGTCGAGGCGCGGCCCGAGGTGGCCTGGAAGCTGCTCGAGGCGATGGCCGACCGTCTGGCCGTCGCCGAATCGCGCTGAGCATTGCGCAAGAGCGGAATCGGCTAGTGCAGATTCCGCTCGCGCGAGATCCCTGAAGGCGGCTGCTTCGCGGCCGCATCGCTACTGCCCCGACATCGTCAACGTGCGGCCGAGCTCCTCGAGGTCGGCCTCTGCGCGTGCGGGATCGCCGGAGAGGCTGACCGTCTCCGCGCCCTCGACCGGCTCGACCACGGACCCGCCGAAGACGACACAGCGAACGCCGGCCGCCGCGCACCGCGCCGCGACGACCCCTGGAGCCTTTCCCTCCGCCGTCGTCCGGTCGACCCGTCCCTCGCCCGTGACGACGAGGTCGCAGCCACGCGCCCGCTCGTCGAAGCGCACGAGGTCGAGCAGCGTCTGCGCGCCGGGGACGAGCTCGGCGCCGAGCGCCGCGAGCGCCGCGCCGAGGCCTCCGGCCGCACCCGCCCCCTCGAGCTCCGCGAACGGGCGAAGGACGTCGATCGCGGCGAGCCGACGCTCGAGCACGAGGACCACCTCCGGGCCAGCCCCTTTCTGTGGCCCGAACAGGCGGGCGGCGTCCCCGAGCGTCGTCCTCACGTCGCAGAGCACCGTCGTGGGGACGGGCAGCGCTCGGAGCACCTCGCCCATTCCGGCCCCGCCGTCGACGGTCGCGCTTCCCCCGAGCCCCACGACGAGCGCCTGAGGCGACTCGCGTAGCGCTGCCAGCACGAGCTCGCCGAAGCCCCTGCTCGACGCCCCGAGCGGGTCGCGCTCGTCCGGCGCGAGCAGCGGGAGCCCGATCGCCGCGGCCGCCTCGACGACCGCGCTGCCGTCGCCGAGGAGCAGCCAGCGCGCGGACACGGGGCGCCCGAGCGGATCGGACACGACCGAGCTGTGCCAGGTGCCGCCGAGTGCGGTCTCGAGCGCACCCGCCGTACCCTCACCTCCGTCGGCGACTGGCAGCTCGACCGCGTCGCTACCGCCTGCACGGACGCCTCGCGCGAGCGCGGCCGCTGCGGCGCTCGCGGAGAGGACGCCTTTGAGGCTAGCGGGACACAGCAGCGCTCTCACGGTCCGCCTCGTGCTCGTCGAGCTCGTCGGCCATGTCGCGGACCGCTTCGAGCGCGTCCTCGGCGGACTCCTCGTCGTCCTCCATGCGCTTCAGCATCGCAATGGAGATGCCCTCGCGCGCGAGCGCCAGGAGGCCGAGCCCGACACCGCACGCCATCTCGATCGCCTGGAGGGCGAGCCCGTACGCGAAGCCCGTCGCGTACGGGACGCCGTAGTTGCGCAGCGGGAGCGCGACGGCCGCCTGCACGAGGCCGACGTTGCCGGGCCACAGCGGGACGATCGTCGCCACGTTCATGAGCACGAGGACGAGCCCCGCGGCGGGGAGTGGCGCGTCGATGTCGAACGCCTGCATGGCGGCGTACACGGCAAGGAGCTGCATGAGCCAGCCGCAGCACTGAAGAAGCACGGCCCCGGCGAGCGGGAGCGGCGCCTTCAGCACGGCGAGCCCTTGTCGGCCCATGACGACGAGCTCGCGGATCGAGCCCATGCCTTCGCTCACGACCGGTCGCTGGTGTCTCCTGGCACCGAGCCAGGCGACGGTGAAGAGCGCGAACCCGACGAGCGCCGCGATACCGAACGAGACGACAGCCCAGTGCGGGACCTCCGCGGTGAAGAGCACCCAGACGACGAGGATCGTCGCCGGGACGAGGTCGAACAGGCGGTGCACGAAGACCGTCCCGACGAGCGTGGCGCTCGTCCCCGCCGGCGCGTCCGGAAGGTGACGACGAAGCGTCGCGACGCGGGCGAGCTCGCCCAGCCTCCCCGGGACGATTGCGTTCGCGAGCAGGCCGACGCCGAAGGACGAAAAGACGTGGATGAGCTTCGGCTGGTGCTCCGGGGGCAGCGCCTGCCCGACCGTGAGCCGCCAGGAGAGAGCGCGGAACACGGTCGACACGACGTTGAGGACGAACGCGAGGACTATCCAGCTCCAGATGACGAGCCTGAACGCGTCGAGGACGCTCCCCCAGTCGGGTCCTCGCCACCAGAGGACGACGAACGCGACGACGAGCGCCGCGGCAGCGATGAGCACCTGCGTCCAGCCGGACCGCCACACGCGCCTCACCGCGTTCATGCGGCTCTCGCGTCCGCGTCGACGACGGCGATGCCCGTCACCTCGGCGTACACCTGCTCGAGCCGTCGCGCGATCGTCGACCACGAGTAGCGGTCGACGGCGAGTGTCCGCGCAGCGGCGCCCATCCGCTCGCGGCGCGCGTCGTCCTCGACGAGTGCGGTAATCGCATCGGCGAGCGCGTCCGGATCGTTCGGTGCGACCGCGTCGGCGACGTCGGGTGTAAGCACCTCGCGATAGCCGGGAATGTCGGACGCGACCGCTGGGAGCGCGCAGGCGAACCCACGTGTCAGCACCATCCCGAAACTCTCCTGCCCGATGGAGGGCGCGACGAGCGCCTTCGCGGAGAGCAAGGTGTCCGTGAGCACGTCTTGGCTCAGGAAGCCGACCACGTCGATCCCGTCGTCGGGGACGCGGAGCCTCGTCAGGAGAAGTCGCACCGCGAGCGGGTCGGCTCCTGCCACGGTCAGTCGGAGGTTCGTCCTCCGGCGGATCTCGGGCCAGGCTCGAAGCAGCACGTGCAGCCCCTTGCGCGGCTCGTGGCGCCCGGCGAAGACCACCCGGTGCTCGCGTCCACCGGGCTCCGCGGTCGGCGGCACGAGCACGCCGTTGGGGACGACCTCGTACGTGCCGGGGAGCCATCGCTCCTGCGACGCCTTGGCACGCTCGGAGACGACGACGCGGTGGTCAATCCGATCGATGAGGAAGCCCCAGAGCGGCCCGCCGAACCTCATCCAGCCGAGGTCACCCGAGGCGTGGAACGTCGCCACGATGGGACACCGTGCGCGGATGAGCGCGGTCAGGCAGATCGTCGGTGTCATGGGCTCGTGGAGGTGGAGCACGTCGAAGCGCTCGCGCTCGAGGGCTCTCACCGTCCGGAAGTACGAGCGCGGCGATAGGACGATGTTCGGGAGCGACCCGTTCGCGGGGACGATCACGGAGCGCCCGACGGGCACGACGTTGGGTGGCGGATGGCCGTGCCGCCCGACCCGAGGGTGGAGGACGCGCGTGAACTGGCCCGGCGGATCGTTCCCCATGACGAGGCGCACGTCGTGGCCCAGGTCCTCGAGTGCGGCGGCTTGCAGCTCCGCATGCTCCACCACGGCACCCCAGAACGACCACGAGAACGGGACGACGATCCCGATCTTCACCCGCGGGAGACTAACGATGGTGCCCCCAGCTAGGGTGGATGCGATGACGCTCGACGGCATCCACCACGTGACCTGCATCACGGGCGACGCCCCGCGGAACGTCGACTTCTATACGCGCGTCCTCGGCCTGCGCCTCGTCAAGAAGACCGTCAACCAGGACGATCCGACGGTCTACCACCTGTTCTACGCCGACGAGGCCGGCACTCCGGGGAGCGACATCACGTTCTTCGAGTACCCGGGCGTCCGCCGTGGCCGGGCGGGCGCGGGCATGGTGCACACGGTCGAATGGCGCGTCGCGTCGCCGGCCGCGCTCGACTTCTGGGAGGAACGACTCACGGACGAGGCGGACGCGATCGCGCGCACCGAGGACGGCCTCGCGTTCGCGGACCCCGAGGGGTTGCGGCACCGCCTGGTCGTCGCCACGGTCGACGACGCGCCCCTCGTCGCCGAGCATCCGGAGGTGCCTGCCGAGCTCGCGCTGCAGGGGTTCGACGCGGTCCGCGCCTTCGCAGTCGCGCCGGGCGCGAGCCGGGAGCTCCTCGAAGAGACGCTGGGCTTCACACCCGTGGGCGAGGAGACGTGGGAGGCACGCGGCCCCACTCGCGGCGGCGGCTACGCGTACGACGATCCTCCTGCCGAGCGCGGCGTCGGTGGCGCGGGGACGGTGCACCACGTCGCGTGGGCCTCGTCGATCGAGGATCACGAAGAGTGGCATGCGCGCGTCACCTCCGCGGGCACGCACCCGTCGCCGATCATCGACCGCTTCTGGTTCCGCTCGATCTACTTCCGGGAGCCGAACGGCATTCTCTTCGAGATCGCGACGCTCGGGCCTGGCTTCTCCCTGGACGAGGATCCGGAGCACCTCGGCGAGGAGCTCATCCTGCCGCCCGCGTTCGAGCACCTGCGCGCCCAGGTCGAGCCGATCCTCACGCCGCTCCCGAACCCGCGCCCCTGGGTCACGACGGCCTGACGGGCACGTTCATCTCGTTTGCGTGAAGAGCGACGCCCATTCGTGGGCGTCGAGATCGCGCGCAGTCCGACCGCGCGCGAAGCGGCAGCCGCGAACGCCTGCGACGTGGCCGAGGCCCTTGCGGAAGCCGGCGGCGACGAAACGTCGGTACGCAACGGCCGCGCCCGGCTCGACGAGCGGGAACGCCCGCCGGCGGAGGACGAGCACGCCGGCATCGACCGCCGGTCTGGGCGTGAAGGCGCTGGGCGGCAGCCGGCGCGCAAGGCTCGCCTCCCAGAACGCGCTCCAGACGACGCCGTTGACCGAGCTCGGCCACGGCAGCGCGCGCTTGACGGCTACGTCCCACTGCACGATGAGATCCGCCCGCACGAGCGCTCCTCGGGGGTCGTCGAGCAGCAGGTGCATGAGGTCGGTCGTGCGGTGGAACGGCACGTTGGAGACAACGCGAAACGGGGCGACGGGGAGCTCGACGGTCGTTGCGTCGCCCACGAGGACGTCGACGTTCTCCCAGCGCCCGTGCAGAGCCCGCGCGAGCACCGCGTCGAGCTCGATGGCAATCACGCGGTCCGCGACCCGCGCGAGTGCTTCGGTGAGACGCCCCGGTCCCGCACCGATCTCGAGCACGAGGTCGCTCGCCCCGATCTCGGCGTCGCGAACGAGCTCGGCCGCGAGCTCCGCTGTGCGAAGGAAGTGCTGGCTACGAAGCGGCGTCCGCCGCGCGCTGCGAGCGCGTCGGCCGGCCACGGAAGCGGCTCGTGGTGATCGCGGTCACGTGGCGGAGTCTAGGCGAGCCGCCGACCGCTCGCCTAGTGGGCGTGGCCGTGCGCCGCATGCGCGCGCGCATGACCTCTCCCGCGCTTGATGAGCGCACGATTGACGAGGAACGTCGGTCCCCACGCGACCGCGAGCGAGATCGCCAGCGAGATCCAGAAGAGTGCGTCGGCGAGGCCGGCGTCGAGTGCGCCGGGCCACACGAGCAACACCGCGTTGTCGACGGCTTCCATCGTCAGGATCGAGAATGTGTCGGCGACGAGCGCGACCCCGATCGCCGTCCCGAGAGCAGTCCCCGCGCGCAGCAGGGGGACCAGCGTGAGCGAGTAGCCGAAGAGGAACGCGAGCACGATGGCGAGCGCGATCGACGCCGCGTTGCCCCATCCCCACCACGTGGCGAGGACCATGCCCAGGACCTCGCCGATGCCGCAGCCCGTGAGGCAGTGGTTCGTCGCGCTGACCGCAAGTCGGTTGGGGCTCACCCGAATCGAGACTAATAGACTCGCCGCATGATCCTCGAGGGCGAAGGCCTCGCCGAGCTGCACACCCATCTCGGCGGCTCCGTCGCCTCGGACATCCTCTGGAGCATCGCGCACGAGCAGGGAATCGCCCTTCCGGTGAAGGACTACTGGGAGTTCGATGCGCTCGTCACGGTGTCCGATCCGCGCGGCGTCCAGGGGCTCGACGCGCTCGACGGGATCTACCACTGGACGGAGCTGATCCAGTCCTCACCGATCGCGGTCGAGCGCTCGGTGCACGGAGCGATCGGCGGCGCCTACCGCTCCCAGGGGATCACGACGCTCGAGCTCCGGTTCAACCCGATGAAGCGCAACCGGGGAGGCGAGCGCGATCTCGACCACATCATCCTGGCCGCGATCCGAGGGGTCGATCGCGCGAGCATCGAGTACCCGCAGGTCCGAGCCGGGCTCATCCTCATGATGGATCGCACGTTCGACGTCCGGCTCAACGAGATCATCGTCGAGAAGGCCATGCGCTGGGCGAGCCGCGGGATCGTGGGCGTCGACATCGCCGGCCCGCGCCCGGGCGGCGAGCGCTACGACTACACGCAGCTCGAGTCGCTGGTGGAGACGGCGCGCGAGGCCGGGCTCGGCGTGACGATCCACGTCGGTGAAGAGGGTGGCGAGATGGGGCGTGAGGAGATCGGCGAGGTCGTCGAGAGGCTGCGCCCGGATCGGATCGGCCACGGGATCCTCGCCGCGACGGATGCGGAGCTCATGGCCGCGATCCGCGACATCGGGATCGTCCTCGAGATCTGCCCCACGTCGAACCTCCTCACGAAAGCGCTCGCCGACGAAGAGGCGCTGCGTGAGACGGTCCGCGCGTTCGTGCGGCACGACGTTCCCTTCACCATCGCGACGGACGGCCCGGAGATGATGCGGACGCACCTGCGGGACGAGCTCGCGCTGCTCGAGCGGATCGGCGCGCTCGACGAGGCCGAGCTGCGCGAGGCCAACGCCCGCGGGCACGCCGCCGCCTTTCGGCGGCCGGTCGGTCTCCTCGCGTGAGCCTGGTCGACCCCGACCTCGAGCGCCCGGAGAGCGTCGAGGAACACAAGCGGCGGCTCGAACGCGAGCTCGGTGAGCTCCTCCAGGAGCTGCGGGCGCTCATCCCGGGCTCCACTGTGCTCCTCGGCTTCCTCCTCGCCGTCACCTTCACCGCCGAGTTCCACCGACTGCACGACTTCGAGCGCTACGTCTACTACGCGACCCTTCTGAGCACTGCGGCCGCCCTCGTCCTCTTCCTCGCCCCCGCAGCACACCACCGGCTGCGCTTCCGCGAAGGGGACAAGGACCACATCCTGCGGAAAGGGAACCGCGAGGCGATCGCCGGGACGGTCGCGGCCGCACTGTCCCTCACCGGCGTCCTCTACCTCGTGACGGAGCGCATCTTCGGGACGTGGACGGCGGTCACCACGGCTGTCGCGTTCTTCGCTTTCGCGGCATGGCGCTGGTGGAGCTTCGCGATCTACCGCGAGCTCCGCCACCGGCCGAGCGACCCCTAGCCTGCGGGGGTCGCGCTCGCCGCGAGGAAGCGGAGGAACGCGCGGACCTCGCCCGGGCCGACGAGATGGACGTCGTCCCGCCTACCGTCGCTGCGCGTGCTCGGGAGCAGACCCCCCACGTGGCCCGCCACCGACCCTGCGGGCAACGCGTCGAGGAGGTCGTGGTCGGTGCGGTCGTCGCCGAGGCCGAGGACGAAGTGGGTCGACTCCTTGCTGCCGTCGGGAAAGATGCGGCGGACGTACACGCCCTTGTCCACCCCGAGGGCGCGGATCTCGACGACCTGGTGCCCGGCGAGGATCTCCGCGGGCGCGCCCGCGAGATGCTGGTGGAGGTCGTTCAGGAGCTCGCGTGCGCGCCACGAGCCGTACTCGGGCTCCGCCTGGCGGTAGTGGAACGCGACGCTGCACGACTTGCGCTCGACGTGGGCACCCGGGACGTCCGCCGCGACGCGACGCAGGAGCCGCTCGATCGGGCGCAGCCAGGAGAGGTCGAGCTCGAGGAGCGTCTCCCATTCACCGCCGGGCGCCCGCGCGAGGTACCCGTGCTCCGCCGAGAGGAAGACGGGCAGCCGACCGAACCATTGCTCCAGATTCCGTCGCCGACGGCCGCTCACGATGTGGACGTCCGTCTCCGGAAGGCCTGCGAGTGAACGGAGGAGCGCGCGGATCTCTGGCGTCGGCTGGGCGAGGTCCGGGTGGAGCTCGAGCTCCCTGAGCGTCCCGTCGTAGTCGAGCATGATCGTGCGCCTCCGGGCACGCGCGAAGCGACGGCCGAGCCGCTCCTCGATCGCGACGTCGACCGTCGGCGGCCGGCGGACGCGGCGCTCGCGCTGCGAGTAGCGGCCGAGCCTTGTCAGGAAGCCTTCGGCCCAGCGGCGGCTCTCGAGATCCTCGACGCGCTTCGCCATCGTTTCGAGGCGCCGCTGGCGCTCCCGCGCGGGCAGCTCGAGCGCACCCGCGAGGTGCTCGACGACGCCGTCGACGTTCCACGGGTTGACGAGGAGCGCTCCCGGGAGCACCTGGGCCGATCCCGCGAGCTCGGAGAGGAGTAGCGCACCCCGCCACCGGCTCGGCAGACCCGGCTCCGACTGGCAGAGGACGAACTCCTGCGCGACGAGGTTCATCCCGTCGCGCAACGCCGTCACCATCATCACGTCCGCGCGGCGGTAGAGCGCGACGAGCGCGGGCTTCGAGATGTCGCGGTGGATGTACTCGACGGGCGTCACGCCGGGCCGCGCAAACCGTCCGTTGATGCGCGCGATGAAGAGCTCGATCTCGTCTCGCTGCGCCCGGTACTCGGGGCTCTCGAGCCGCGAGGGCACCACGACCTGGATCATCGTCGTCGTGCGCGCACGCTCGCGATCCTGCTCGAGGAAGCGCTCGAACGCGTGCAACTTCTGGGGGATGCCCTTCGTGTAGTCGAGCCGCTCGACTCCGAGGATGAGCCGGCGGCCCTCGTACTGCCGTTCGAGATCCGCGAGGAGCCGTTCCGTCTCCGGGTCGGCGATGACCTCGCGGAAGCCGTCGACGTCGATGCCGATCGGGTCCACTCCGATGCCGACGCGGCGGTCGTCGAGCTCGAGCCAGTCCGGCTCGGAGTCGATGCCGAGGATCCGCAGGCACGACGAGCGGAAGTGCCGCGCGTAGTCGCCCACTTGGAAGCTGACGTAGTCGGCTCCGAGAACGCCGCGGAGCAGCTGGTCGCGCGCGGGCAGGAGGCGGTACACCTCGGAGGACGGGAACGGGATGTGGAGGAAGAACCCGATCGAGAGCCGCGGAGCTCGAGCGCGCAGCAGCGCCGGCACGAGCATGAGGTGGAAGTCGTGCACCCAGACGCGGGAGTCCGGCTCACAGTGTTCGAGGATCGTCTCGGCGAAGCGCTCGTTGACCTCGACGTACCGCGCCCACGCCTCGGGCGTGATCCGAAGCCGCTCCGCGAAGTAGTGGAAGAGCGGCCAGAGCGTGTCGTTGCAGACCCTGTTGTAGAAGTCCTCCTCGTCCTCGGCCGAGAGGAAGACCGGGTACAGGTTGTCCTTCGCGAGCCGCGCGCGGACGCGCTTCTGACGGCCCTGCGGGATCACCGCTCCGGGCCAGCCGACCCACGTGGCGTCGCCCCGGAACGCCGACAGCGCGGCCGATAGCCCTCCCGGGCTCGGCAGCACCTGCACCGTTCCGCCCTCGGTCGTCAGCCTCACCGGCAGGCGGTTGCTCGCGATGACGAGGCCGTGATGTCCCGCGTGGCGCGCCAGTTGTCCTCCTTCGAACCGCGTCTTAGTAGGTACAAGCTACGGCTTCGCGAATACCTTCACGCATGACCAACGGCCTCGCCATCATCGGAAACTGCTCGTACAGCGCCCTCCTCAAGGAAGGATCAGTGGAGTGGCTGTGCTGGCCGCGTCCCGACTCGAGCTTCGTCTTCGGCCCGATTCTCGACCGGGAGAAGGGTGGCGCGTTCGCCATCGAAGGCGTCGACGCGACGGAGGTCGAGCAGGAATACATCGAGAACACGAACGTCCTGCGCACCGTCTGGAGCGGAGAGGACGGCGTGTTCGAGCTCATCGACTTCGCGCCGCGCTTCCAGCTCTACGACCGCTTCTTCAAGCCGTCGATGCTCGTCCGGATCCTGCGGCCGATCTCGGGCGAGCCCCGTGCCTGCGTTCGCTGCCGTCCCACGTACGAGTACGGCCTCCAGGAGATCGGGCGCTGGCGCGCGTCGAACCACATCGAGTTCACGGGCTTCCCGACGCCGGTCCGGCTGACGACGAACCTCCCGCTCACGTACGTCGAGGACGAGCGTCCTTTCCTGCTCGAGCGCGACCGCCACATCGTCCTCACCTGGGGCGAGCCGCTCGAGGCCGGCCTCGAGGAGACGGCCGAGCGCTTCCTCGAGCGGACCCTCGACTACTGGCGGCGCTGGGTGAAGGGCACGCGCGTGCCGCGCGACTACCAACAGGAGGTCGTCCGCTCGGCGCTCGCGCTCAAGCTGCACCAGTACGAGGACACGGGCGCGCTCCTCGCCGCGACGACGACGAGCCTGCCCGAGCACCCCGGGTCGGGGAGGAACTGGGACTACCGCTTCTGCTGGCTGCGCGACGCGTACTTCACGCTGAACGCGCTCGAGCGGCTCGGGCACTCGGAGGAAATGGAGCACTTCCTCGAGTACCTCCGCAACCTCGGCGAGGAGCGCGACGGCGTGCTCCAGCCCGCATACCGGATCAACGGGGACTCGGACGCCGACGAGCGGGAGCTGACCCACCTCGCGGGGTTCAACGGCGACGGGCCCGTGCGGATCGGCAACCAGGCGTTCGAGCACGTCCAGAACGACGTCTACGGCGAGATGGTGCTGGGTGTGAGCCGGCTGTTCCTCGACGCGCGGTTCGTCGGGGAAGTTCCGCGCCACACGGCGGTCGAGATGATCGAGCGGCTGGTCGGCCAGATGGACGCGCGCCTCGAGGAGCCCGACGCGGGCCTCTGGGAGTTCCGCGGGAAGACGCGCCTGCACGGATTCTCCGTGCTCATGCACTGGGCGGGATCGCGGCGCGCCGCCGAGGTCGCGGACGCGCTCGACGCACCCGAGCTCGCCGCGCACGCCCGCGACGTCGAGGCGCGTGCGGCCGAGCTGCTCGAGACGCGCTGCTGGAACGAGGAGATCGGCGCGATCACCCAGGTCGCCGGCGAGCCGCAGCTCGATGCCGCGCTGCTCCTCGCCGTCCACCTCGGCTACTTCGAGCAGGACGATCCGCGCGCGTCACGTCACGTGGACGCGACCCGCGAGGCGCTGTCGGTCGACGGCGGCCTCCTCCGCCGCTACTCCGTCCGGGATGACTTCGGCCACATGGAGGCGGCGTTCACCGTGTGCACGTTCTGGCTCGTCGAGGCGCTCGCCCTCATCGGTCGCACGGACGAGGCCCGCGAACTGTTCGACCGTCTCCTCACCCTCGACAACGGCCTCGGCCTCTACTCGGAAGACATTCTCCCGGACACGCTGGAGCAGAGCGGGAACTTCCCGCAGACGTACAGCCACGTCGGGCTGATCAACGCCGCCTTCCGCCTCTCGCGGCGCTGGGATTAGCCCCAGCGGTCGATCCGAGCAGCAGCTCGAATCGTCAACGCGGAGTGGGCGCGCGACGCTGTGCGTTCTCATAGTTATGGTCCTCGCCGCGTTTCCCCTCTCATGACCGCACCGGTCAAGCACGTCTGGATCGCCCTCGTCGTCGTCTATCTCGTCTGGGGCTCGACGTACTTCGGGATCAAGATCGCGGTCGAGTCGATGCCGCCGCTCCTCGCCGCGGGATCGCGGTTCCTGACGGCGGCGCTGCTCCTCGCCGCGATCCTCGCGTGGCGCGGCACCTCGCTCCGCGTCTCGCGCCGCGAGCTCGGTGCCAGTGCGATCGCCGGCGGGTTCCTGCTCGCGCTGGGGGTGGGCCTCGTCCACGTCGCGGAGACGCGGATCGACTCGAGCGTCGCGGCGATGATCGCCGGCACCGTTCCCCTGCAGATCATCGGGTTCCGCCTGCTCGCCGGCGAGAACCCCGCCCGCGCCACCCGCCTCAGCACGCTCGGTGGCCTCGTCGGCCTTCTCCTCGTCGTCGCACCCGGCCTCGGAGCGGGCTCGACCGCGCTCGGCCTCGCAGTGATGATCAGCGCCTCGTTCTCGTGGACGACCGGCTCGTTCCTCTCGAAGCGCATTCCACTCCCGCGGAACCCGTTCGTCGCGACGGCCTGGGAGATGGCACTGGGCGGCGCGTTCCTCCTTGTCGGCGCGCTCGCGTTCGGGGAGTACGGACAGCTGGGCTCGGACACCTTCGCGCTCGACTCGGTGCTCGCGTGGGCGTACCTCGTCGTGATGGGTTCGCTCGTCGGGTTCTCCGCGTACGCCTGGCTCCTGCGGGTCGCACCGATCTCGCTCGTCGTCACGCACCAGTACGTGAACCCGCTCGTCGCGATCGCGCTCGGCATGGCCTTCCTCGGCGAGCGCCCGAGCCCGTGGACGCTCGCGGGCGCGGCGCTCGTTATCGCCGCGGTCTACGTCGCGATCCGCGCGGAGTTCCCTAGGGCGAGCGCTCGACCTGCGCGCGTCGCGCCGCGAGGAACTCCAGCAGATCAGAGCGCGTGAGGATCCCGGCCGGCCGGCCGCCGCTCACCACGACCACCGCCCCACTCGCGCCCGACAGGCCCTCGTAGACCTGGTCGACAGATGCGTCGGCAGCGACCGCGGGCAGCGGCGGCTGCATCGCGACGGCGACATCCTCGTTCAGCGCGTCCGCGTTCTTGAACACGCGGTCGAGGAGCTCGCGCTCCTGCAGCGACCCCACGACGTCCGCCAGGGAGTCGACGGGCTCGGCCCGCACCACCGGGAGCTGCGAGATGGCGTACCGCTGCATCGCGTCGATCGCAGCGCCGACCTTCTCGTGCGAGCCGATGGTGACGAGGTCCGGGACCTCGTGCCCCGCGCGTCGGAAGCGGAGAACCTCCTCGACCACTGGCTGAGGGGTCGTCCGCTCGAGGAAGCCGTACTGGATCATCCAGTTGTCGTCGTAGAACTTCGAGAGGTACGAGCGGCCGGAGTCCGGGAACAGCATGAGGACGCGCGCTTCGGGACCGAGCGTCCGCGCCACCCGCATACCCGCCCAGGCGGTCGATCCCGTCGAGCCTCCTACGAGGAGGCCTTCCTCGCGAGCGAGCCGCCGCGCCGTGCGGAACGAGTCGCGGTCGGAGACGCGCACCCACTCGTCGACGACCGACGCGTCGAGCGTGTCCGGCCAGCACTCCTTGCCGATCCCCTCGACGAGGTACGG
>JBKOYF010000036.1:0-17378 GCA_046725305.1 Actinomycetota bacterium | reverse complement strand
GGTAACACGTCAGCACCGTTGGCCGCATGCTCACACGAGAGTCCTGCACGGATCGACCCGCAGAGTTTGCATATGTGGCTGGGTTGTGTAATCGTTCCCGGAAATTTCCACCCGGACCGCACTGCGTCCGGCTCATCGCCGCCCGTCGGCGGGAAAGGACAGCCATGCAACGCGAACCTCGTTCCATCCGCCGGCTCGCGACGGCCGCCGCCCTGACAGGCCTCCTCGCGGCCGTCGCGCTGCTAGCGAGCTCGAGCGTCACCGGTGCCCCCGGTGTGACGTTCAGCGCACAGGCCGGCCACAAATGCCTCGTGATGACCGGGTCGGGTGACCCGGCTTTCACGAAGAACTTCAACCCCTACGCGGGCGGCGGCCTGCCTACCAACTCCATCGCGCAGGGCGCTTTCTACGAGCCGCTCATCGCCGTTCCGGCGGGCGGGAGCCGGACGGTCCCGTGGCTCGCGCGCAGCTGGAAGTGGAGCAACGGCAACAAGACGCTGACCCTCGGACTCGCGAAGAACGCGAAATGGTCGGATGGGAAGCCACTGACGTCGGCCGACGTCCTCTACAGCCTCACGGCCGGCCGTCAGGACAAGACGATGGACCGGATCGGTCTCACCGGCGCCGACAACAACATCGCCTCGATCAAGGCGAAAGGCAAGTACGGCATCGTCATCAACCTCAAGGCCACTGACTCGCAGTTCATCGCCGCGACGCTCAACCGCCAGTTCGTCGTTCCGAAGCACATCTGGGCCAAGGTCGCGGACCCGGCGACCTTCACGAACCCGAATCCCGTGGGGTCGGGACCATTCAACCGCATCGGGCGCTTCACCACGCAGGACTACGTGCTCAACAAGAACCCGCAGTACTGGCAGGCGGGGCTCCCGAAGATCGCGTGCCTGGAGTACGTGCAGGCGAGCTCGAACGACGCCGCCCTCGCGCTCATCCAGAGCGGCCAGGTCGACTGGACACACAACTTCGTCCCGAACGTCGAGCAGGCGTACGAGGCGAAGGACCCGAAGCACTACCACGCCTTCTATTCGAACCGCGACTATCCGATCTCGCTCGTCTTCGACGACACGCAGTACCCGTACAGCCTGGTCCCGTTCCGCAAGGCACTGAGCCTGGCCATCGACCGGAAGTCCGTGTGGAAGCTCGGCGAGTACGGCTACGAGCCACCCGCGGACGCGATCGGCCTGAGCGGGCTCTTCCCGGAGTGGGTGACCGATTCGGCCGTCCAGAAGCTCGCAAAGCAGATGGCGACCTACAACCCGTCGGCGGCCAAGAAGATGCTCACCGACAACGGGTTCACCTACAAGGGCGACAAGCTCCTCGACCCGAAGGGGAACGCGGTCAAGCTCGACATCCACGTCATCTCCGGCTGGTCGGACTGGGTCGCCTCGAACCAGATCATCACGAAGAACTTCCGCGACATCGGCATCAGCTCGCAGGTGAGGCTCGAGGCGTCGTGGGGTGATTGGTTCCCGAACGCCTTCTCGACGAAGAACCCGACGCTCCTCTGGCAGGTCGCGTCGCGCGGATCCCCGTACGGCTTCTTCTACGCCAATCTCCACCAGAACGCGTTCATCCCGTCGGGCGAGGACGGGACACCGACGGGTAACTGGGAGCACTTCGCGAGCCCGAAGGCGACGCCGCTCCTGAACCAGTGGAAGAGCACTCTCGTCACGCAGAAGCAGAAGCAGATCGCGACACAGCTGCAAAAGATCTGGCTTCAGACGCTGCCGGTGATCCCGGTGATGATCGGGGCTCGGTGGTCGACGTACAGCACGAAGTACTTCCACTGCTTCCCGACGGAGAAGAATTTCTACGCGGATCCGATCTTCACAACGAACCCCGACAACATCCTCCTGTTCACCACCGTCTGCCCCGGCGGTAAGACCGGGAAGTAGCGGGCCCTCCCGACCGGTGGGCGGAGTCCGCTCCGCTCACCGGTCGCCGCTCCGCCCGCCCGTTACGCTCCAGCCTCGGCACATGCGCTGGTTCGTTCGCCGCTTCTTCTTCTACGTCTTCGCGATCTGGGTCGCGCTGACGATCAACTTCCTGCTCCCGCGCCTCATGCCCGGGAACCCTCTTGCCGGCCTCCTGCAGCACATGGACCCGGCGCAACTCGCTGCGAATCCGGGCGCGCTGCAGACGTACCAGGCGCTGCTCGGCGGAGGCGACAATTCGATCTGGCAGGACTACGTCACGTACCTCGGCCGGATCGTGCACTTCGACTTCGGCATCTCGACCTCGAACTACCCGACCCCGGTCTCCGAGGTCGTCGGCCGCACGCTCCCCTACTCGATCTTCCTGGTGGGCGTTGCCTTCGCGCTCTCCTTCCTCTTCGGGACTGCGATCGGGATGGTCGCCGCCTGGCGTCGCGGCGGCCTCGTCGACAACGTGGTCGTGCCGATGTTCATGGCGATCAGCGCGATCCCGGCCTTCTTCACCGCCCTCCTCGCGGTGTACTTCTTCGGCCTCAAGCTGCAGTGGTTCCCGATCCAGCACGCCTACGACACGAGCTTGACCCCGGGCTTCAACTGGGCGTTCCTCTCGAGTGTCGGTCGGCACGCGCAGCTTCCGATCCTCGTCGTGCTCGCGGCGTTCACCGGCGGGTGGGTGCTGAACATGCGCACGGTGATGATCAACACCATTGCCGAGGACTACGTGGCGATGGCGCATGCGAAGGGTCTACCGGACAGGCGAGTCATGACGCGGTACGCGGCCCGTAACGCGATCCTCCCGCCGCTCAACGGCTTCGCTGCGCTCTTCGCGAGCGCGGTCGGCGGCCTCGTCTTCGTCGAGTACGTCTTCAGCTATCCAGGGGTGGGGCTGACTTTGCAGCAGGCAGTGCTGGGGAACGACTACGCGCTCGCGCAGGCGATCCTCGTGGTGCTCTCGATCTCCGTGATTCTCGCGAACCTCGTCGTCGACGTCCTCAACCTCGTCCTCGACCCGCGGCTGCGCCAGAGCTGATGTCGCAGCTCGACCCCACCGCGCTCGACCCCACCGCGCTCGACCTCCCCATCGCGACCCCGCCGGCGACGCGCGGTCGCGGTCGCCTTCGCCTGCCAGGGTGGCTCACGCTTCTGCTCGGGAACCCGAAGGCCCGGATCGGCCTGATCATGGTCGGAAGCGTGGTGCTGGTCGCGCTCATCGCGCCGCTCATCTCGGTCAGCGACCCGAACGCGTTCAGCCTCCTCGATGCCCGGCAGGCGCCTTCCTGGAATCACCTCTTCGGCACGACCGACCAGGGGAGCGACATCTTCTCGCAGGTCGTCATCGGCGCGCGTCGCTCGCTCCTCCTCGGCGCCGCCGCGGCGACGCTCGCGACCGCCCTGGCGGCGATCCTCGGTATCACGGCGGCGTACCTCGGGGGAATGGTGGACGAGGTCATCAACCTCTTCATCAACGTCTTCCTCACGATCCCGGCGATCCCCCTCCTCGTCGTCATCTCCGGGTACCTGGGGTCGCAGGGGATCTGGACGATGATCGTCGTGCTCGCTCTCGTGCTCTGGGCATTCGAGGCGAGGATCTTGCGTGGGCAGGCACTCTCGCTCCGAAGCCGCGACTTCGTCGACGCGGCCAGAGTGTCGGGCGAGTCGACGTGGCGGATCGTCTTCGGCGAGCTGATGCCGAACATGATCAGCCGGATCGCGGCCGCCTTCGTGCTCGTCTTCTACATCGCGCTCCTCGTCGACGCGGGCCTCGAGTTCCTCGGGCTCGGCGACCACGCGACGACGAGCTGGGGCGTGACGCTGTACTGGGCGCAGACGAACTCGACCGTGCTCCAAGGTGAGTGGTGGCCGTTCTTCTTCCCCGGGGCAGCCTTGGCCTTAACCGTGCTGGGGCTCGTCTTCCTGCTCGCCGGCATCGACGAGGTCAGCAACCCCCGGCTGCGCGCGGAGCGCGATGGGCGAGCGGGCTCGCGGCTCGGTCGTGTGTTCGGCCGCCCGCGCGCGCTCGATGCGGAGGAAGCGTGATCGGCGTCGTGGAGCCCTCGTCGACCCGAGCACGCGGGGCGCTGGTCCCGCCACCTCAAGTCCTCGAGCTGCAGAGCCTCGTGGTCGAGTACCGCCTCGCGGGGAAGCGCGTGCGTGCGGTCGACAGGGTCGATCTTCAGATAGGGCGGGGGGAGATCGTCGGCCTCGCCGGCGAGTCCGGCTGCGGCAAGAGCACGATCGCGAACGCCGTGATGCAGATCCTGCGACCGCCGGCACGGATCGTCGGGGGCAGCATCCGGTTCCTGGGTGAGGACGTGACCGGCATGAGCCCGGACCGCCGTCGCCGCTACCGCTGGAGCGACGTCTCGATGGTCTTCCAGAGCGCCATGAACGCCCTGAACCCCGTCATGCGCGTCGGCGACCAGTTCGTCGACATGATGCGCGCCCACAGACGCGTGTCGAAGCGCGAGGCGCGCGCACGGGCCGGTGAGCTGCTCGAGCTCGTCGGCATCGAGAGGCGCCGACTCGGCGCCTATCCGCACGAGCTGTCCGGCGGCATGCGCCAGCGCGTGATCATCGCGATGGCGCTCGCACTGCAGCCCGAGCTCGTCATCCTCGACGAGCCGACCACCGCCCTCGACGTCGTCGTCCAGCGCGAGATCCTCCAGCAGGTTCAGGAGATCCAGCGCGAGTTCCGCTTCTCGGTCCTCTTCATCACGCACGACCTCTCGCTGCTCCTGGAGGTCGCGCACCGGATCGCGATCATGTACGCGGGCGAGATCGTCGAATCGGCAACGGCCGAGCAGCTCGCCACGCAGCCGCGGCATCCCTACACGCAAGGGCTCCTGCAGTCGTTCCCGCCCCTGTACGGCCCACTGACGCGGCTCACGGGCATCCCCGGAGCGCCGCCGGACCTCGCGAAACCGCCGGCCGGGTGCCGGTTCCATCCGCGGTGCCCCTTCTGCGACCCGGCGAACGCCCGCTTGCACGCGCGCCAGACCACCGAGCGACCGCTCCTCGAGCTCGTCGAGCCGGGCCACGCGGTCGCGTGCCACCTCGTCTCCGGGGGCGACGCATGAGCGCGACGGTCGAGGTCCGGGGGCTCACGAAGCGCTTCCCGATCGGCGGCGCCCTTCGGGGTCGCGGTCATGTGCACGCGGTGGACGACGTCTCCTTCGAGCTTCGGCCGGGAACGATCACGGCCCTTGTCGGTGAGAGCGGGAGCGGAAAGACGACCGTCGCACGCCTGATCGCTCGACTCCAGGAGGCGAGCGGCGGAGCCGTGCTGTTCGAGGAGGCCGACGTGTCGCGGGCGACGAGTCGCCGCCAGCTCCTCCGCTACCGCGCCCAGGTGCAGATGATCTTCCAGGATCCCTTCGGCTCGCTGAACCCGGTCAAGACGATCCGTCACCACGTCGAGCGGCCGCTGCGGATCCACGGCATCGTGCCCAGGTCCCAGGTCGAGGAGCGCGTGTACGACCTGTTGCGCACCGTCGGACTCGTCCCGCCGGAGGACATCGCCGCGAAGTACCCACACGAGCTCTCGGGCGGCCAGCGGCAGCGCGTCGCCATCGCACGGGCACTCGCTGTGGAGCCGAAGGTCGTGCTCGCGGACGAGCCCACCAGCATGCTCGACGTGTCGATCCGGATCGGAGTCCTCAATCTCATGCTCAAGCTCAAGGAGGAGCGGCAGATCGCGTTCCTCTACGTCACCCATGACCTCGCGAGCGCCCGATACGTCGCGGACGAGATCATGGTCATGTACGCCGGTCAGATCGTCGAGCAGGGACCGGTGGAGCAGGTCCTCGCCGAGCCTCTCCACCCGTACACGCAGCTCCTGCTCGCGGCCGTGCCGGATCCGTCCAAGCGCCTCGACGAGGAGCGGATCGAGCCATCGAAGGGCGTCGCCGCGGCTGCGGTCGACCCGGCGGACGGCTGTCGCTTCGTATCACGCTGCCCCATCGCCGTAGGCATCTGCTCGCAGGTCACGCCGGCCCTCGTCGAGGCGCGTCCGGCGCAGATCGCCCGGTGCCACGTCACTGCCCCGGCTCCCGAGGTTGTGGCCGTCGTCTCAGGCTGACGAGAGGAACTCCCATGTCCGAGAGCGCCCGAGCGTTTCCTTCCGACTTCGTCTGGGGCGCAGCCACGGCCTCGTACCAGGTCGAGGGCGCCGTCACCGAGGACGGCCGCGGCGAGAGCATCTGGGATCGGTTCAGCGCAACCCCGGGGAACGTCAGCAACGGCGATACGGGTGCCGTCGCCTGCGACACGTATCACCGGTACACGGAAGACATTCGGCTGATGCGCGCGCTCGGCATCGGTGCGTTCCGTCTCTCCGTCGCATGGCCGCGCATCTTGCCCGAGGGCAGCGGGAACGTGAACCAGGCCGGGCTCGACTTCTACGACCGTCTCGTCGACGAACTGCTCGCCAACGGCCTCGATCCGTACATCACGCTGTACCACTGGGACCTCCCACAGGCGCTCGAGGATCGGGGCGGTTGGCCCGCGCGCGACACGGTCGAAGCGTTCACGGAATACACCGACGTCGTCGTGGCGAGGCTCGGGGACCGTATTCGGCACTGGATCACGCAGAACGAGCCATGGGTCGTCTCGTGGCTCGGGTACGGGCTCGGAGTGCATGCGCCCGGCCGAAAGACCGAACGAGACGCACTGGCCGCGGGTCACCACGTGCTCCTGGCACACGGGCGAGCAGCCGAGGTCATTCGTCGGGAGGCTCCGGATTCGGAGGTCGGGATCAGCATCGACCTCGTGCCGACGTATCCGCTCTCGGACGCGGAGGCGGACGTCGAGGCTGCGCGTCACTCCGATGGTTTTCGCAACCGCTGGTTCCTCGAGCCCGTCCTCGGGCGCGGCTACCCGGAGGACATGCTCCAGCGGTACGCCGAGATCCTCCCGACCATCGAGGACGGCGACCTGGAGACGATCGCCGCCCCGCTCGACTTCCTGGGCGTCAACTACTACACGCGAAGCGTGGTGCGAGCAGGCATCGGTGACGCCGCTCCGAGGCCGGTCGAGACGGAGGGCGCCGAGCACACGGAGATGGGCTGGGAGGTGTACCCGAGCGGCCTGCACGAGCTGCTCGTGCGTCTCCACACCACGTATGAGCTTCCCGACCTCTACATCACGGAGAACGGAGCGGCGTTCCCGGATGCGCGCGAAAACGGGAGCGTCTCCGATCCCCGGCGGATCTCCTACCTCGAGGGGCACCTCGATGCACTCGCCTCGGCGATCGCCGAAGGCGTTCCGGTTCACGGCTACTTCCTGTGGTCGCTGCTCGACAACTTCGAGTGGGCGTTCGGGTACTCGAAGCGGTTCGGCATCGTCTACGTCGACTTCGAGACGCTCGAGCGCGTGCCGAAGGCCAGTTTCGCGTGGTATCGCGACTTCATCGCGGCCCAGCGTGCCCCGCACCCGTGACGGCGACCGTCGTTACACCCCGTCGGGCAGAGGCTCGACGCGTCGGGGCACCGTGAGACGGGAAAGCACGACCACACCGAGAAGGGGCCCGAACGCGCAGACCACGAACACGCCGTCATATCCCGCCCGTGACGCGATGGCGCCAAGGCTCAGAGCGCCGACGAGGAAGCCGAGCTCCGTGAAGGCGCTGAACGTGCCGACGACCGAGCTGCGCTCGCTCGCGGGAGCCGCGTTCACGGCCAACGTCATCAGCGACGGAAAGGCGAGCGCGTGGCCGACAGCGACGACGACGGTCCCGGCGAACAGGCCGGCTGGAACGTTCCAGAGCCCGATCGCCAGGAGGCCTGCCGCAATGAGCGAGAGCGCCACCCGCGCCGTGCGCTTGGGCCCGAGCCGATCGGGCACCTGGCGCGCGAGAACGCGCGTCGCGACGACGACTGCCGAGAACGTGAGAAAGACCGACCCGGCGCCGTCCAGTCCGAGCTCGCGCGCGTAGAGCGCCGCGAACGTCCCGATGCCCGCGAAGCCGAGGACGGTGAAGGCGAGCACCACGCCGGGCCCGATGGCAGCAGAATGCACGAGCCGTGCAGTCGTGTCGTGCTCCGGCTCCCGCGACGGCGCGGTCTCCGGAAGCGTGAGACCGATGAGCGCGGACGCGAGGCAGCACGCCGCGGCGAACAGCCATACAGAGTCGAAGCGGTCCTCACCGAGCACGAGCTCTCCGAGGATCGGCCCGAGCGCGAGGCCGCCCCAGAGGCCGAGACTGAAGAGGCTCAGCGCCTCGCCGCGTCGGTGCTCGGGTGCGAGGTCGGTGATCATGGTCGCCGCGCCGACGAGGAGCAGCGCCTCACCGGCGCCCGTGAGGAGCCGGAGGCCGACGAGGAGCGCCAGGGAGTCGGCCACGACGTATCCGGCGACCGCGACTGCGGCGATGGCACCTCCCGCGACGATCAAGAGCTTGCGTCCACGCCTGTCACCGAAGTGTCCTGCGAGCGGCTGGCAGACGAGGACCATCGGGCTGACCGCTGCGACCGCCAGCGCGACCCCGAAGCTGCCCACGCGGAGTTCGTCGTCGGCATAGACGGGGACGACCGCGAGCAGCATGCCGATGGACGTGCACAGGGCGAACTCCGCCAGCATCGTCAGCACGAAGGGCTTCGTGAGGAGGCGCTCGGGCTGCATCGCGCGATACAAGCAGATCGGATCGAGATTGCCTTCCCACAGGAACGGCGCCCGTCGACCCGAACAATTGCGCGATGTCCACCGACAAGGCATCGCGAGAACAGGGTCGCCGCGAAGGCGCCCCCGCCGCTCTCGTCGTGGTCGTCGTGCTCGTCGTGCTCGCAGTCGTGAGCAAGCACCAGGGATGGGAGCTGCTCGGGTTCCCGTGGTGGGTCTGGCTCGTCCTCGGGGCCCCTGCGCTGGCGCTCGCGGTCGATCTTCTGCTCGCGCGTCGCGGGAACGGGTTCGTTCAGACCCGCCAAGCGGCGCTCGTGCTGCTCGGCCTACTTGCGGCTGGAAACTTCGTCGCGCTCGGGATACTCGTCGCCGGCCTCGTCTCGACCAATGCCTCCGAGCTCACCGGGGGCGAGATCCTGCTCACGGGGTTCGCGATCTACACGACGAACCTGATCGTCTTCGGCCTCGTCTTCTGGGAGGTCGAAGACGGCGGGCCGGTCGCGCGGCACCGTCCACAGGACCGAGATGCGCGGGACTTTCGCTTTCCGCAGGACGACGACGACACGACCCGCTGGCACCCGCAGATCTGGGACTACCTGTACGTCTCCCTCACGAACTCGATCGCCTTCAGCCCGACGGACACGATGCCGCTCTCGCTGCGTGCGAAGGCCTTGATGGGGCTGGAGTCCTTCGTCGCGGGCGTGACCGTGCTGCTCGTGGCGGCCCGAGCGGTCAACGTCCTGGGCTCCTAACGGACTCGATCAGCGCTTTCACCGCATCGTTGCCGAACCCGCACGGCGGCGACCAGCGCAACCTGTCATGATCGTCGTTCGTGGCTGCTCGCCCGGTGGGCGTGTGGGCCTGCGGTCGTGAGGCGTGCCTCGAACGAGGCACCGGGACTCGGACAGGAGGGGTGTAATGCCACTCGACGCCTTCGTCGTGAGCGCCACTCGGTAGTGCGCGGAACAGACCCCGGCAAGGTTCCATCCGAAAGGAGCGGAGATGGACGACAACGTCGTGATCGTCAAATTCGCCGACGAGAGCAAGGCCTATCAGGCGTTGAGCGACCTCAACCGTCTGGGCGACGAAGGGAAGGTCGACGTGCGCTCGGCGATCCTCCTCGAGCGCACGGAGGACGGCTTCAGCATTCCCGAGGGAGCGGACACGGCCGAAGGTTTCGACATGGTCGCCGGAGGGCTGGTCGGCATGCTCGTCGGCGCTCTGGCCGGCCCGGTGGGAGTGCTCCTGGGTGGCTCGATGGGCGCGCTGGCGGGAGGAACCGCCGACCTGGCCCGCTTGGCCGACGAGGACCTCGCGCTCGACGGCATCAGCAAGGACATCGAGCCCGGAAGCACTGCGCTGGTCGCCGAGGTCGGCGAGTACGCCGCGGAAGTGCTCGACAAGGCGATGGGCGCACTGGGAGGTACGGTGACTCGTCGACCCGCCAGTGACGTCTATGCGGAGGTCGTCGCTGCCGAGGACGCCGAGAACGACGCGGACTGGGCGGCATTCATCTCGAAGCTGGACGAGCATCGCGCCGAGCGCAAGGCGAAATGGGAGGCCTTCAGGGAGAAGGCCGGCGCCAGGATTTCGTGACCGGGCGCCGCGGCGTCCTCCCGCTCGACGGCAGAGGGTGCGCGCGCATGACGTCGTGCACCCTCTCCTCGTCGATAAGCCCCACCGCCGTGGCGACGATTCGGGACGTCTCCGACCCGCTCGTACGACGCCTGCCGCGAGAGGAGGTAGTCGCCGCCGCGCGCGACGACTCTCCACGGCAGGTCGAGATCGAGGAGCGCGCCGAGGGAGCTATCGTCTCTCGCGTGAGCGAGGGGATCAGTCTCGAGGAGCTCCAGCTCGCCGCACGGAACCACGGGATGCCGCTCGAGGCGCTCCGCTGGGACGTCACGCCGGTCGGCCTCCACTACCTGCTCACGCACTACGACATCCCGGACGTCGACGCCTCGACGTGGCGGCTCGAGGTCGACGGCCTCGTCGAGCAGCCGCAGTCGCTCTCGCTCGTCGAGCTGCGCGCTCGACCCGCAGAGGAGATCGCGGTGACGATGGAGTGCGCCGGCAACGGCCGCGCGCACGTCGAGCCGCACGTCGTCAGCCAGCCCTGGCTTCTCGAAGCCGTCGGGACCGCACGCTGGCGGGGGGCACGGCTCGCCCCGCTCCTCGAGGAGGCTGGAGTGCGCCAGGGTGCGGTCGAGGCGCTGTTCGTCGGCCTCGACCGAGGTGTCGAGGGCGGGGAGGAGCAGGCGTACGCACGCAGCCTGCCCGTCGGCGAGCTCCTGCGCGGCGACGCGCTCCTCGCGTACGACGTGAACGACGTCCCGCTCCCGCCGCAGCACGGCTACCCGCTCCGGCTTGTCGTTCCCGGCTGGTACGGCATGACGAGCGTGAAGTGGCTCTCGCGGATCACCCTCCTCGACCAGCCGTTCGACGGGTACCAGATGCGCCACTCGTACCGCGTCCGACACGACGAGGATGAGCCCGGAGATCCGATCACGACGATCGCCCCCAGGTCGCTGATGGTGCCGCCGGGGATCCCGGAGTTCCTGACGCGCTCGCGCGTCGTGGAGCGAGGCCTTTGCGAGATCGTCGGACGCGCGTGGTCCGGCAGAGGCGAGATCGTCGCTGTCGACGTCTCGAGCGACGGAGGAGCCACGTGGGCGCCGGCCGAGCTCGGCGACACCGCGCTCGGTCCCTGGGCCTGGCGCTCCTGGCGCTTTCTGTGGGAGGCGGAGCCGGGAGAGCACCAGCTCTGCTGTCGCGCGCGTGATGCCACCGGGGCCGAGCAGCCGCTCGTCGCGCCCTGGAACCTCGGCGGCTACAAGAACAACGCCGTCCACCGGGTGAGCGTCAGCGTCGCGTGACAGCCGTGCGTGCGCGTTCGGCGGCCTCGGCACTGGCGGCCGTCGCGTTTGCGGTGGCAGCGGGTGTCGGGCCGGCGTCGTCGGCGACGACGCCGCTGCGACTCGACCGCGTGCCGTTCCGGCCGGAGCTGGCCCTCACGTCGGCGGCACGCACGCGTGGACTCATGGGCCGGAACCCGGCGCCTCGCGACGGGATGCTCTTCGTGTTCCCCGCGGACACGACCGGCGGCTTCTGGATGAAAGACACGCTCGTGCCGCTCCGGATCCTGTTCTTCGACGCCGCGGGCAGGCGCGTGAAGAAACTCTCGATGACTCCCTGCCGGCGCGACCCGTGCCCTGTGTACGAACCGGGACGCAGGTACCGCTTCGCTCTCGAGCTACGGGCGTCGGACACGAGGCCGGGACGGCTGCTCGGCCCGGCGCTCGAGCTTCGGCGCCTGGCGCGGCGGGCGACCTAGACAAGCTGTGGCGCGCGTCGCTGCTCACGCGCTCTGCGTCCTCGTCGTGGGCGCCGCCCTCGCGATTCCCGCCGCAGCCGCACCCTCGGCGCAGGTCGTCGTGCTCGATCCGGGCCACGGCCTCCGGGCCAACACCGCGACGGAGCCGATCGGCCCGGGCTCGTCCGAGCCGAAGATCAAAGACGGGGGCGGCACGCACGGCGTCGTGACGGGCCTTCGCGAGGCCGACCTGAACCTCCACGTCGCGCTGCGCCTGCGCCGACTCCTGGAGCGAGCAGGTCTGAAGGTCGTGATGACGCGAACGCGGACCGCCGGGACGAGCATCGGCAACGTCGCACGAGCGGGCATCGCGAACCGTGCCGGCGCCGCGCTCTTCCTCCGGATCCACGCCGACGGCTCCACCGACCCCGCAACGCGGGGCACGCACACGCTCTACCCCGCCTTGCGGCGAGGGTGGACGGACGACATCTACACGCAGAGCCGACGCGCAGCTCGCCTCGTCCAGGCGGAGCTTCGAGCGGCGCTCGGCTTCCCCGACCGCGGGCTCCAGGAACGCTCGGACTTCACCGGCTTCAACTGGGCCGACGTGCCCGTCGTCCTCGTCGAGATGGGCTTCATGACGAACCCGACCGAGGATCGTCTGCTCGCGACGGCCGCCTACCAACAGCGCGCCGCCGTCGGGCTCTGCCGCGGAACTCTCCGGTTCCTCGGTCGCTCGCCTGCCGGGTGTAGCTCGGGCGGCTAGCGCCAGACGACGGAGACGACCTCGACGGGCTGGTCGAGGCCCTTGAGCGTCTCCGCGCGCGGCTCGGAGAGTCGGAACGTCGACCCGACGCCCTCGAGCGTCTCGGTGCTGACGAGGATCTCGCCCGCCGTCGCTGCCGCGCCGATCCGCGCGGCCACGTGGACGCCCTGCCCGCCGTAGTCGGTCGCGTCCCCCTCCGTGCGGAAGGCACCTCCCGCATGTGCACCGATGCGGACGTCCGGCGCGACGATCTCCGCCGAGAGCGCCCGCTGAATGGCGACGGCGGCGTCGACGGCGCTCTTCGGGTTCTCGAAGGAGGCGAAGAAGCCGTCCCCGGTCCGTTTGACGACTTCCCCTCCGGTCTCGGCGATCGCGTCGCGTACGAGCTCGTCGTGCCGAGCGAGCAGGCGCTTCCACTTCTCGTCGCCGAGCGTGTCGAGGAGCCGCGTCGAGTCGACGATGTCCGTGAAGAGGAACGTACGCTTCGCCTCGACTCGACCCAGGCGCTCCTTCACATAGGCCTCGTCGAGGCGGGCTCCGAGCTTCTCGAAGGTCGCGAGCGCGCCCTCGAGCTCGGCCACGGCGGCGTGCGCGTCCCCGGTTCGCGCGTATGCGCCCCCGAGGAGCGTGCGCGCGCGTGCTGTCTCGTACGGGGCGCCGACCTTCTGCCACTCGCTCCTCGCGTGCTGGAGCACCGGGACCGCCGCCTCCCAGTCCTTCTCGGCGAGGAGGATCTGGCCCCGAGCGAAGTGGATCGTCGCGTCGAACGCAGGAGTCCGGCGGTTCCCGATCTTGTATGCGTCGACGATGCCTTCGGCCTCCTCCGCTGCCTCGCGCGCGCTGCGCAGGTCACCCGCCGCGATCGCGATCTCCACCTGCGCCGGGAGGCGCCGAAGGCGGGTGAGCGGGTCGGCCGTGTCCTGGAGCGAGCGCGTGATGCCTGCGACGGCCGCGTCGACCTTGCCCTCCGCCAGGCGCAGCAGCGAAAGCCCGGGCTGCGGGTCGCGGCCCGTCTCGTTCGCGATGCGGAACGCCTCCTCGGCGCCGGCGAAGTCGCCCCGCCTGCGCCGGATCTCGCCGACCTCGTAGTAGCCGTTCGCGGTGATGTGGCGGTCGAAGTCCTGGAGCTCCTCGCAGGCGGCGAGCGCCTGCGCCTCTGCGGCTGGCCAGTCGCCGCGCAGCCGGAGCGCCTCGGCACGATGGATGCGGCAGGCGCCGGGGAATCCGGACACGTCGAGCCTGTCGCACCAGCGGTTGGCCGCCTCGGTCCACTCCGCTGCACGGCGGTAGTCGCCGACGTCCTGGCACGAGCTGATGGTGATGCAGTAGACGAGTCCCGCCGAATGAGCGCGCAGGTCGCCGCACATCGCGCAGGCGGTGGCCTCGTCGAGCAGGCTCAGGCCCTTCTCGGTCTCTCCCGAGCCGATGAGCGCACGTCCCTTCCCGGAGATCGCGAGCATCTGGATGTCGCGATCGCCGACGCGCGTCGCGGTCTCGTACGCGGTGTCGAACATCTCGACGGCCTGATCGAGCTCCCCGGCGAAGAGCACCATGAGCGCCTGGGTCAGCTGGAGCTGCGCGTGCTCGGATGACTCCGGCACGCCGTCGAGCAGCCGCTCGCTGTTCGCGAGCCAGCCACGTGCGACGGCGAAGGCGCCGCGATTCGTGTGGTCCCAGCTCAGGGTGAGAGCCAAGCGCGCTGCGCCGCGCTTGTCGCCGGCCTCGGCGTATGCCGAGTATGCGCGCTCGCGAAGCGCGATCGCGTCGTCCAGCTTGCCGCTCCACCACGCCGCCTCGCCGAAGGCCTCGAGGTCGGTGGCCTCGAACCGTTCGGCTTCCACCTCGCCGTACGCCGCGAACGCGGCGCGCCAGGCCTGACGCCCCGCCGCAGCGCGGGCGTCCTCGAGCGTGTCGATCACCTGAGACACGGGGTCACATTGTGACCGTTCGCCACGAATGCCCGCTAGTCCCGCAGGTAGCGTCCCGCCATGACCGACGACCAGAACGCAGAGCAGAAGCAGGAGAAGAAGCCCGAGCACGAGCCGCCGGCGGGCGCGGAGACGACTGCGACCTGGGGCCGGGGGAAGAAGGCGGTCCCCTACACGGCCACGGCGAAGTGGATCGTGCTGCGCAAGAAGGAGAAGCCCTCCGCGGAGATCTTCTCCGTCTCGTACGTCGCGAGCGGTCGCGACAGCGATCGGCCGGTCACCTTCGTGTTCAACGGCGGGCCCGGCGCCTCGTCGGCGTACCTGCACATGGGCGCAGTCGGACCGCAGCGGGTTGCCTTCCCCTCGGACGGCACGTTGCCGGAGATGCCTGCGCGTCTCGTCGAGAACGAGTCGTCGTGGCTCGCGTTCTCGGATCTCGTGTTCGTCGACCCGGTGGGCACCGGCTTCAGCCGCGTCATCGAGCCGGAGAAGAAGGCCGACGGCAAGGCCGACGCCAAGCCCGACGACGCGACCGACCCGAAGGAGTACTTCGGGTACAAGCGCGACCTCGAGTCCCTGTGCGAGCTCATGGGCCGCTGGCTCTCGGACAACGGGCGCTGGGGCTCACCGGTGTTCATCGCCGGCGAGAGCTACGGCGGCTACCGCGTCGCGCGACTCGTCCGCACACTGCAGGAGTCGGCCGGCATTGGTCTGAACGGCGCGATCCTGATCTCGCCCGCGCTCGAGATCACCGGCCTCGACCCGACGGACTACGACGTCCTCGGCTGGATCGACCGGGTGCCGACGATGGCTGCGGCCGCGCTCCACCACGGCCGCTCGCGGGCGTTCCGGAAGGGAACCGCCCTCGAGCGCGCGCTCCGCGAGGCCGAGGAGTTCGCGACGGGCGACTTCGCGACGTTCCTCACGCGCGGCGCGTCCATGCCGGCGAAGGAGCGAGACCGGATCGTGTCGCGCCTGGCTGACGTCATCGGTCTTCCCCTCGACATCGTCTCGCGCGCGGAAGGCCGCGTCGGGATCCTCACGTACGTGCGCGAGCTCCTCCGCGACGAGCGGAAGGTCGTCGGCCTGTACGACACGACGATCACCGCAAGCGATCCGTTCCCCGACCGCGACGCGTTCTCGTGGCCGGACCCGACGCTCTCCGGGATCAGCCCCGCGTACACGATGGCCGTGAACCGGATGCTGCGCTCGGAGATCGGCGTCGTGACCGACCGCGAGTACGCGCTGCTCTCGTACGAGGTGAACACGGCCTGGAAGGACGACACCGAGCGGCACGCGTTCGCGGCGCCGCCCGGCGCGACGGACGACTTCCGCTACGGGATGTCGCTGAACCCCCACATGAAGGCCTTCATCACGCACGGCCAGTACGACCTCGTGACGCCGTACTTCGCGAGCAACCGGCTCCGCAATCTCATGCGCCTCGACCCGCAGATGGCGGACCGCCTCACCGTGCAGCACTACGGCGGCGGGCACATGTTCTACGCGTGGGAGACGAGCAGGAAGGCGTTCACGGCCGCGATCGACTCCTTCGTGGCGAGCGCGGTCGCGTAACGGTCAGTCCGCGTCGGCCATGTAGGCGGCCGCGAGCTTCTTCGGAGCCTGGATCAACCAGGCGTCCTCGAGGCGTTCCCGGAGCTCCTCGCGGTCGATCTCCTCGAGGCGGATCTGGATCGCGGGGAAGCCGTTGTAGTGCGGGCTCGTGAAGTACGCCGTCGGATTGGCATCGAGCAGCAGCTGCTTGTCCTCGCGTTCGACGCGGACGGCGAGCCCGCCGCCGTCCCGCTCACGCGCCTCCCACGCGAACCCCTTCCCGCGGACGCCGTAGGCACGGCGGCCACCTCCCGACGCTTCGGCCTCGGGGAAGGAGAGCGCGAGCTCGTGGACCGTGTCCCAGTCGGCCACGACCGGGACGATAGTCTCGACGCGCGATGAGGACGTGGATCGGCATCGGCGCGTCGTTCCTCGTCGCGGCGGCGCTCGGCGTCATGCACTACGCCGACGCGAATGCGGTCGCGCAGTTCTGCGTCGGGATCGTGGCGCTCGCGCTGCTCGCGTGGACGGTCGGCGTCGGCACGGAGACAGTGGGCGTGCGCTTCGGGCCTGCGATGACGGGCGTGCTCCAGTCGACGCTCGGCAACCTTCCCGAGCTGTTCATCGTCGTGTTCGCGCTGCGAGCCGGCGAGATCGTCGTTGCGCAGACCTCGATCCTCGGCTCCCTCCTGGCCAATGCGCTCCTCGTTCTCGGCCTCGCCATCGTCGCCGGCGCGTGGAGGGCGGACGACGGCGTCATGCGCTTCCACAGGCGCCTGCCGAACGACACGACCATGCTCCTCATGCTCGTCGTCTTCATGATCGCGATCATCTCGACCTCGCTCTCGCTGGGTGACCGTGCGGCGGACAATGCGGAGACGATCTCGGTCGTCGGGGCGATCCTCATCCTCTGCGTGTACGGCGCCTGGCTCGCGAACTACCTCCGTGCCGGCGCTGACCAGGAGCCGGCGATCGAGGGACACCATGCTCCGCCGATCCCGTTCGCGGCGGGGCTCGGCGTGCTGGCGCTCGCCGGCGTCGCCGCGGCGTTCACGTCCGAATGGTTCGTCGACGTCATCGACCCGGCGACGGAGGACCTCGGGATCTCGAAGGCGTTCACCGGCCTCGTCATCGTCGCGATCGCCGGCAACGCCGTCGAGAACGTCGTCGGGATCCAGCTCGCCTGGAAGCGGCGCTACGACCTCGCGATCTCCGTCGTGAAGAACTCGGTCGCGCAGATCGCGGCATTTCTGTAC
>JBKOYF010000011.1:0-11400 GCA_046725305.1 Actinomycetota bacterium | reverse complement strand
GCCGCAAGCCTGGTCGTCGAGGACGGGGGAACGCTCGACCTCAAGGGCATCGACGGTTCCATGCGCGCCTGGCGCGTCATGGACATGCTCGACGGCCCAGGCCGTCCGGTGGGGCCGCGCGCACCGCTCGTCGGACGTGACGCCGAGCTCGAGCTCCTCGAGAACACCTTCAGCCGGAGCGTCAGGGACCGCCGGGCGCACCTGTTCACCATCTACGGGGAGCCCGGCGTGGGGAAGAGCCGGCTCGCCCGCGAGTTCGTCGACGGCGTCGAGCGCGCGAGCGTGCTCATGGGCCGCGCGCTCCCGTACGGCGAGGGCGTGACGTACTGGCCCCTCGGCGAGATGGTCAAGGCGGCCGCCGGGATCTCCGACGACGACCCGCTGGAAGAGGCTTTCGAGAAGCTCCGTGAGTGCTGCGCTGAGGAGGCGGTCGCCGACGTCCTCGGCCTCGCCGCCGGGCTGATGGAGGCATTGGACGGGGAGCGGAGCCCGCAGGAGATCGCGTGGGGCGCGCGCGAGGTCATGCAGGGAATCGCCGACGTGCAGCCGCTCATCCTTCTCTTCGAGGACATCCACTGGGCCGAGCCGCCGCTGCTCGACCTCATCGAGCACCTCGCGGACTGGGTTCGCGCGCCGCTTCTCATCGTCTGCATCGCGCGGGCGGAGCTGCTCGAAGCCAGGCCGGGCTGGGGCGGAGGGCGCGTGCGCTCGACCTCGATCGAGCTCGAGCCGCTCTCGGAAGAGGAGAGCGCCGAGCTCGTCGAGCAGCTCCTCAGCCAGCTCACGGGCACGACCGGCGAGCTTCCCGCAACCCTCCCGCAGGAGGCGCTCGACCGCGCGGAGGGCAACCCGCTCTTCGTCGAGGAGACCATTCGCATGCTCGTCGAGAGCGGGGCGGGTACGGGCTCGTGGGATCGCGTGCCGGACACGCTGCAGGCACTCATCGCCGCGCGCATCGACCATCTCGCACCCGATGCAAAGACGCTCCTCCAGCGCGGATCGGTGATCGGTCGCGTCTTCTGGAAGGGAGCGCTCGAGCACCTCTCGCCGGACATCGAGGAACACGAGCAACTGCTGGAAGACCTTCTCCACCGTGAGTTCCTCCTTCGCGAGCCGCGCTCCTCGATCTCGGGCGAGGTCGCCTACCGCTTCAAGCACGCGCTCATCCGCGAGGTCGCCTACTCGGGAATGGCGAAGCTCGCGAGAGCCCAGTATCACGCGCGTTTTGCCGAGTGGCTGCACGGCCGAACCGGGGAAGAGCTCGTCGAGATCCGGGCGTACCACCTCGACCAATCCGTCGAGTTCCTCACCGAGCTCGAGGGAGCGGCGCCGGAGGAGCTCGCCGAGGAAGCGGCCTCGGCGCTGGTGAAAGCGGCAAAGCGCGCGATCGCACGGGAGGCGTACACAAACGCGCGCACGCTCGGACTCCGCGCTCTCGAGCTGCGTCCGACGCTGAGCGCACGGTATGTCGCCGCGCGGGCGGCCTGGCGGCTCCAGGACTGGGGCGCGGTTCAGCTGGAGATGACGAAGGTCCGCGATCAGGCGCGCGAGCACGACGAGCCCGTCATCGAGGCGCTCGCCCTCACGGCACTCGGCGAGGCAGCCGTCAAACGGGATGGTGATGCCGTTCACGCGCGGACGCTCGTCGACGACGCTCTCCGGATCCTCGGAGGACAGAGCGATCCGGTTGCACACTTCGACGCACTCACCGTCCGGGCCATGGTCGGTGTGTGGCTCGGGTCCGAGGAGGAGGCCGTCCAGTTCATGGAGCGCGCGTACGTGACCGCGCTCGATGCCGGACGGAAGGACCTCCAGACCATTGCCGCGCAAGCCTTGGCTCAGACGCACATCATCCGGCTCGAGCTCGACGAGGCGGAGCTCTTGCTCACTCGCGCGTTGGAGCTCGCGGGGGAGAGTGGCAGCGTTCGCGCCCGGCTGAGCGCGACGTTGTCGTATGCCTGGTTCCTGAGGGTGAAGGGCGAGCTCGACGCGGCCGAGACGATGATGGAAGAGGTCCGAGGAACGGCCGAAGAGTTCGGCATGGAACCCGTGATGGCAGGCGCCCTCATGAAGCTCGGCTGGGCAGCGCGACAGAGGGGGGACCTCAAGCGCTCCGAGAAGCTGTTCCGCGAGGCCCTTCGGATCACGGTGTCTCGAGGAGACCGCGGGCTCGTGCCGGACTTTCAGGCAGCACTCGCGACGACGCTCGCCGATCTCGGCAAGGTCGACGAGGGAGAGAGACTCGCGCTCGATGCACGTGCGCATGCCGTGCCGGAGGACACGGGCGGTCGGATCTTCGCCGCGACGGCGCTCGCCGCAATCCGGGGAGCTCAAGGACGCGACGACGAGGCCGAGCAGATGTTCCTGTCGGCGATCGCTGACGCGCGGGAGTCAAACCTCAAGCTCTTCGAGCTCCATCCGCTCGAGCGCCTGACGGAGTTCCTCTACACGCGCGACCGCGGCGACGACGCTGCGATCTACGAAGCTCGGATGGCGGAGCTCTCGCCGGCGACCGACTCGAGGACCGAGCGGATCGCCTGACTCGACTCCTCGTCCGGCGACTCGGAGATGACGGTCGCCGACCGCTCGTATGCTGCGAGCGCGTCGCGGAGCGGCTCCGCCCGTAGCGTCCCCTCGCCGTACGGCAGGTGCTTCGTCTCGTTCCGGTTCGCGAAAGCGATGTCGGAGAAGTGGATGTGGAACGGGGCACCGGTCTCGATGACGGCGTCGGCCTTGCCGAGCGCATCCTCGAACGGCGCCGGCTCGAGGAACGCGCCGTCGCTCGTCGCGTGCATGTGCGCGAAGTCGAGCACCGGCCGCACCCAGCTCACGCGCTCGGCGATGGCGACCACGTCGTCCACCGACCCGAGGTCGCGGACACGTCCCATCACCTCGATCCCGAAGGGAACGCCGCGGTCCTTGGCTACCAGACGCTCGCGGAGTGCCTCGAGCTGCTCGACGACGGCGTCGATCGCGTCCTCGCGGCTGCGCCCGAGCAGGAAGCCTGGGTGGAAGACGACGAGCTCCGCTCCGCTCGCCGCAGCGATCCCCGCGCTGCGGTCGAGCGCGCCGACCGCGGAGGTGAACTTCCGGCCGCTGGCTTCGAGGTGACCCATGAAGCCGAAGAGCGGCGCGTGGACGGAGAGTGCGACGTCGTTCTCGCGCGCGAGCTCGCCGAGGCGCTCCGCGAACGGGTAGTCCATCCAGAACCCGCTCTCGAAGTCGATCTCGCAGGCCGAGTAGCCGCGCTCGAGGACGAGCTCCACCGCGCGGTCGGGCGAGTCCCGGGACGGCATGCGTGCGGGGCCGACGCGGATGTGCGATGCCACGCCACGATCGTAGTCGGCCGCGATGTGATTGCCTTCAGCGGGTGAAGGCGACGATGTTCCTGGCCGACTACGCGGTCGTCTCGGACGGCAAGCTCACGATCGTGGGTGGCGGCTGGTCACAGACGGGTCCGGAGCCGGCCTCGTTCGGGATCGGACTTCTCATCCAGGTGCCGTGGGACCAGGCAAACACGCGCCACGCGTTCTCGGTCGAGCTCCTCGATACGGACGGCCAGCCGGTCAGCTTCGAGGGCGACGAGGAGTCCGACCAGGTCGTGGCGTTCGGCGGGGAGTTCGAGGTCGGACGACCGCCGGGCCTGAAGCCCGGAACCCCGCTCGACTTCCCCGTTGCCGTGAACTCGACGCCGCTCCCGCTCGACCCCGGCCGCTACGAGTGGCGGCTGACGATCGACGGCGCGTCGCGGGAGGACTGGACGCTGCCGTTCACCGTGCGCTCGGAGGAGGCGTAGTCGGGCTCATCGCCGGTCGTTGAGCGCGTTCGGCAACGTCGTCCGATGGGACCCGTACGCTCGAAGCGTGGCCAACGACCCGTCCAGAATCGAACTGCTCGAGCTCGACATCGACCTCCGTCTCGCCGACCTCTGGCGCGAGGCCGTCGACGTCTCGGACTGGAGCCTCGAGATCGTCGCGGCGTTCATCCGCGCCGCGTACGGCAAGGGCTACTGCGATGCGTTGACGGAGGAGTCGCCTGGCGCGCTGTGCGTGGACCACGGCTATCGGATGCCCGATCGCCGCATGGCCGAGCGCGACCGCGTCTAGCGTCGACACCGGGCTAGACTCTCCGCGTGGCTCGGAACGCGAGTCCGGCGCGGCTCGTGATCGCGCTCTCCGTCGCGGCGGTGCTAGCCGTGTTCCTCCTGTACACGTCCATCGCCGGGGGCGGCAATCCGTCCGTCGCGCCGAGCGAGCTCCGCGGAAGGACGGGCACGGTGCAACTCGCTGGCGTCGTCGTCGGCCCGGTCGCCGGCGACGCGCACGCAGGGGGCCTCCGCTTCGCGCTGAAGGACATCGGCAGCGCGAGGTCGACGGCGGTGCCGGTGAGGTACTCGGGCTCGGTGCCCGATCTCTTCAAGGTCGGCCGGCACATCGTGGTCGACGGTCGGCTCCGGAACGGCGTGTTCGTGGCCGAGCCGGGCTCGATGATCACGAAGTGCCCGTCGAAGTACGCCCCGAAGCGCGACGACTCCACCTGACGTCGGCACATGCCTGAGCTGGGTCGCGCCGCGCTCCTCGTCACACTCGGCCTGTCGCTCTACGCGCTGGTCGCAGGCACGGCTGCCGCCCACCTCGGGAGACGAAGGCTCGCGCGGTCCGCGCAGAACGCCCTCGTCGCGTCCTTCGGTTCGACCGCCGTGGCCGCGGGTGTCCTCCTGGCGGCACTGCTGCGAAACGACTTCTCGTTCGAGTACGTCGCGCGGACGACGAGCGTGGCGTTGCCGACCGCGTACACGATCTCCGCATTCTGGGGAGGGCAGGAGGGCTCGCTCCTCCTATGGCTGCTCGTGCTCACGGGATTCGGCGCCGCGGCCGTCACGCTGAATCGAGGCTGGGCCCGCGACCTGATCGTCTGGGTCGTTCCCGTGTTCGCGGCGATCGCGACCTTCTTCGCCTTCCTCGTCGTCGCGGTCGCGAGCCCGTTCATGACCCAACCGGCGCCACCCGACGGCGCCGGGATGACTCCCAGCCTGCAGAACCCGTACATGCTCGCCCACCCGCCCCTGCTCTACCTCGGCTACGTGGGCCTCAGCGTGCCGTTCGCGTTCGCGATGGGGGCGCTCTTGTCGCGGAAGCTCGACGAGCGCTGGCTCGTCGCCACCCGACGCTGGACGCTGTTAGCGTGGGCCGCCCTCGGGATCGGACAGCTCCTCGGCAGCCACTGGGCGTACGTGGAGGTGGGATGGGGCGGGTACTACGCGTGGGATCCGGTCGAGAACGCCGCGCTCATGCCGTGGCTCGCGGCGACCGCGTTCCTCCATTCCGTCATGATCCAAGAGAAGCGCGGGATGCTGAAGGTCTGGAACGTGCTCCTCGTGATCCTCGCGTTCTCCCTCTCGCTGTTCGGGACGTTCCTGACACGCTCGGGCGTCGTGAACTCGATCCATTCGTTCACGCAAAGCTCGATCGGGCCTTGGTTCCTCGCGTTCATCGCAGTCGTGGTGACCGCCTCGCTCGCACTGGTCCTGTACCGGCTGCCGCAGCTCAGGTCTCCGACGAGGCTCGAGTCCGCCGTGTCGCGGGAGGCCGCCTTCCTCTACAACAACTTGCTCCTCCTCGCGCTCTGCCTCGCGATCCTCTGGGGCGTCGTCTATCCGCTGCTCTCCGAGGCGGTGCGCGGCGAGGCGGTCGTCCTCGGGCGCTCGTACTACGACTTCTTCCTGCGTGCGTTCGGGTTGCCGCTGCTCCTGCTCATGGGCATCGGCCCATTGATCGCCTGGCGCCGAGCCTCGCTGCGCAGCCTCGGCACGACCTTCCGCTGGCCGACGGTCTTCGCGCTCATGACGGGTGTCGTTCTCCTCCTGCTCGGCGCGGGCAGCTCGATCCCCGGTCTCGTCGCATACACGTTCTCGGCCTTCGTCCTCGCGACGATCGTCATGGAGTTCGCCCGTGGAACCCGGGCTCGCAAGGCGCTCGGGGCGTCGTCGTGGCCCGCAGCCTTCTCCTCCCTCGTCTCGCGCAACCGCCGGCGTTACGGCGGGTACGTCGTCCACGCCGCGATCGTGCTGCTCGCGATCGGGATCGCCGGGTCGAGCGCGTTCGACTCGGTCGCCGAGGCGAAGCTCGCGAAGGGTGACTCGATGCGAATCGGCGACTACACGCTCGTCTACCGCTCGCTCCAGGAGCGCTCGGGGCCCAACGCGACCGAGATCCGTGCGACGCTGGACGTCCGCCGCGGTGACCGCGATCTCGGAACCCTCCAGGCAGGCAAGAACGCGTACACGATCGAGCAGCAGGTGTCGAACGAGGTCGGGATCCGCAGCGACCGGCTCACGGGCGAGGACCTGTTCGTGATCGCCGAGCAGATCGACCCGGACGGGACGGTCTACTTCCGCGTCTTCGTGAAGCCGCTCGTGAACCTCATCTGGCTCGCGGGGCTCGTGTTCCTCCTCGGCTCGCTGATCACGCTCTGGCCCGACCGGCGCGAGCAGCGACGGCTCGTCGCCCGCGCGTCCGAGGTCGGCATCCCCGCGACGCGTTGACGATCGCATTGCTGCTCGCCGCGACGCTCGCCGTCGTGTGCGTCGTCGTCGTCGCGTTGCCGTTCCTCCGGGAGCCAGAGCCCGAGTCGGACGCCCTCGACGGGCTCGACGAGGACGAGCGGCGTCACCTGGAGCTCCTCGAGGCGCGGGACCGGGCACTCGCAGCGCTGAAGGAGCTCGAGTTCGACCACCGGACCGGCACCGTCTCGGACGAGGACTACCGCATGCAGGTGGGACCGCTGCGACGGGACGTCGCGGCTGCGCTCCAGGACCTCGCGTCGGAGCCTGGGGAGGGGCGGCCGCCCGATGCGCGAAACTAGGCGGATGCGACGGCGATCCCTGGCGCTCGCGGGGCTTGCGCTCGCACTGGTGGCCGCGGCCCCTGCTGCGGCGGACGACATCGGCGACGAGAAGGCGGCCGTCGACGCCCGGATCGAGTCTCTCCACGCCGAGATCGCCGCGTCCAGGGACAAGGAAGGCGTCCTCTCGTCGCAGCTCTCGACCGTCCTCTCCGAGCTCGAGGACGCGCAGTCGGCCGTCGAGACGGCCGAAACGAGCCTCTCCGAGCTCGAGTCGAGCCTCTCCGCGGCGCAGACGCGTCTCGACCGGCTCACCGGCCGGCTCACCGTGCAGACACGGCGCCTGGAGCGGCTCCAGGCGCAGTACGAGCGTGCGGTCGCAGTCCTCGAGAGTCGCGTGCGGGCCGCCTACATCGACGAGCCCCCGGACATGCTCTCGTTCCTCGTGTCCGCGTCGAGCTTCGACGACCTCGTGAACAACGTCGACTTCCTCGAGCGCATGGGCAGGCAGGACCAACGGGTCGCGCGCGACGTGGAGGAGGCGAAGACGCGGGCCGCAGCGGAGCGCCTCGCCACCCTGCGGACGAAGCGGCTCCAGGCCGCAACGGTCTCGGTGATCGCCGCACGCACGGACGACGCCCGGATCGCGCGCGATCGTCTCGCGGCCGATCGCGACCGCCTGACTACGGTGCGGTCGGTGAAGGCGAGTGCTCTTCGGCACACGCGTGAGACGCGCGAGGACTACCTCGCCGAGGCCGAGGCCCTCGCGGCCGAGAGCGCGACGCTGGCAGCCCGGATCCAGGCTGCGCAGGAGGCTGACGCGTCGACGGGCGCACCTTCCGCAGCAGGCTTCATCTGGCCGTGCGAAGGAGTCGTAACCAGCGGCTTCGGGATGCGCTGGGGCCGGATGCACGAGGGGATCGACATCGCCTGCGGCTACGGAACGCCGGTTCACGCCGCCGCCGCGGGCACTGTCATCTACGCGGGCTGGCTGGGCGGGTACGGGAACCTCGTCGTCGTCGATCACGGGAACGGCTTCGCGACGGCGTACGCGCACGCGTCCGCGATCCTCGTTTCCGTCGGCCAAGCCGTGGCGCAAGGGGAGCCCGTGACGCTCGTCGGCTCCACGGGCCACTCGACGGGACCGCACCTCCACTTCGAGGTGCGCGTCAACGGCGTCGCCGTCGATCCCCTGCTGTATCTCTAGTGCGCACGACCGGAAGCCGCTAGCGCGGCGGCCGCTCCGCGGCCGCACCGTCTCAAGCGGCTTCGGTGGCCGCCCGTGGGAGCGCGATCGAGCTGACGACGTGGAGGTCGGGGAGCGCGCGCCAGCGCTCGTCGAGGCCGAGGCCGTACCCCGCGAACAGCTCGTCGGGGACGGTGAAGCCCACGAAGCGCAGGGGCAGCTCGTCGACGAGGCGGCGGTACGGTCGATCGAGGAGCGTGACGGCGGCGATGCTCGTCGGATTGCGCAGGCCGAGCGTCCGGCAGAGGAAGTGGAGCGTGAGGCCCGTGTCGACGACGTCCTCCACGAGGAGAACGTGCCGGCCCTCGAGCGGCGAGTCGACGTCCTTCAGGAGCCGGACGCCGCCGCTCTGCCCGTCCGTGTAGGGGGCGAGCTCGACGACGTCGAGCGCGTGCGGGATGCAGAGCGCGCGCGTTAGATCGGCGAGGAACACGACGCTCGATTTCAACGGGGCGATGAGCACCGGATCGAGGCCCGTGTACGCGCGGCCGATCTCTGCGCCCAGCTCTGCCACCCGAACCGCGATCTCGTCGCGCGACAGGTAGACGGCGCCGACGTCGCCGTTCTCGGACCGGCGCGACTGTCCCACTACGAGGCGAGACGCAGACGGTAGCGCTGCGCGAGGCGCTCGATGTCGCGCCGGTAGAAGAGCTTCACGCGGACGTGGGGATAGAGCCGTTGCACCTCGCGGAGCTTTCGGTTCTTGCGGGTCACGAGCGACTGCTTCATCACCGTCACCTCGATGAAGAGGTTCTGCTCGGGGAGGTAGAAGTCGGGCGTGAACGCGCTGACCACGCGGCCCTCGTCGTCACGCTCCAGGACGAAGCAGTGCGGTTCGTAGTCCCACGGGACCCCGTAGTAGTCGAGGATCTTTGCGCACTCGACTTCGATGCGATTCGCGAACCGCGGGGGGGCGGTTCCACAATATGCCTGGAAAACGGGCCTTTCGTCCCGCACCTGCACCAGCGTACCTACGGCCTCGGACGACTCCGGACCGGCGCCGTAGACTTGGATCATGTTCCGCATCGCGCAGTTCTCGGACCTGCACTGCGGCGAGACGTACTTCGAGGCGAGTCTGCTCGAGCGCGCGATCGCGGAGATCAACGAGCTCCAGCCGGATGTCGTGGTCTGCTCGGGCGACCTCACGACCTTCGGCTTCCGGCACGAGTACCTGACCGCCCGCGAGTACGTCGATCGCATCAACTGTGATGCGCTCGTCGTCGTCCCGGGGAACCACGACTCGCGCAACGTGGGCTACGTCCACTTCGAGGAGATGTTCGGGGACCGGAACTCGGTCCTCCGCAAGGGGCCCGTCGCCATCGTCGCCGTCGACTCGAGCGAGCCCGACCTCGACCACGGTCAGATCGGGCGCGGCCGATACCGCTGGATCGAGGAGCAGTTCTCGGAGGAGCCCGCGGAGCTGAAGATCTTCGTGCTCCACCACCACCTCCTCCCGGTCCCCGGCACGGGGCGTGAGCGGAACATCGTCTACGACGCAGGCGACGCGATCGAGTGTCTCCAGCGCGCGGGCGTGCGGCTCGTCCTCTCGGGCCACAAGCACGTGCCGTACGTGTGGCGGCTCGAGGACGTCTTCGTGGTGAACGCCGGGACCGTCTCGTCGCTGCGGCTGCGCGGGAACACGAGACCCTGTTACAACGTGATCGAGATCGACGAGAAGCGGGTGGAGATCTGGCGGCGCCATCCGTTCCACGGCCAGGTCCGGCTCGTCTCGTTCTCGCTCGACACGCTCGAGTACGCAAAGTTCACCGGCGCGATCGAGGACGAGGTCACCGCGCGGACTTGAGAGCGCTGGCCATCGTCGACGGCGAGCACTACGCCTCGGTCGTCCGTGACGCGCTCGCCGAGCTTCCGTACGAGTTCGTCGCCGCCGTGCTCGTCGGCGGCCAGGAGAAGCTGCGAGGAGGAGAGGACTATGGTGTCCCGCTCGCCGCCGACGTCGAGTCCGCGCTCGACTCGCACGCGTTCGAGGTCGTCGTCGATCTCTCCGACGAGCCGGTCCTCGGGCCGGTCGAGCGGTTTGCTCTCGCGAGCCGCGTCCTGGCGCTCGGTGTGCCGTACGTCGGCGCCGACTTCCGGCTCGAGCCGCCGACGCGGCTTCCGTTCCCGCTTCCGTCGGTCGCTGTCGTCGGAACCGGTAAGCGCGTCGGGAAGACCGCCGTCACGGGTCACCTCGCGCGGCTCCTGGCAGCCCAGCGACACGTTGTCGTCGTGGCGATGGGGCGCGGAGGCCCCGCCGATCCGGAGGTGATCTCCGTACCGCCGACCGTCGGCGCGCTCGTGGAGCTCTCCCGTTCCGGTCGACATGCCGCCTCCGATCATCTGGAGACCGCGGCGCTCGTAGGTGTCACGACCGTCGGCTGTCGGCGTTGCGGTGGTGGTCTCGCCGGCGGGGTCGCATGGTCGAACGTGCTCGAAGGAGCTGCGGTCGCGGCGGCGCTCGAGCCCGACATCGTCGTCTTCGACGGAAGCGGCGCGGCGCTGCCGCCGATCGCGGCCGACCGGACCGTCGTCGTGGTCGGCGGACATCAGGAACCAGCGGTGGCCGCCGGGTACCTGAATGCGTACCGGCTCCTCCTCGCCGACCTTGTCGTCGTGACGATGGCCGATCCGTCTTCCGACTGGGCGCCCGTGCGCCGGCGCGCGGCGGCTGTCGTTCGCACCGGCGTGCCCGTCGTCGCGACGACCCTCCTTCCACGTCCGCTCGGCGACATCCGGGGCCGGACCGTTGCGTACTTCTGCGCCGCCCCGGCAGTCGCGCACGCGAGACTCCGCGAGCACCTCGAACGCACGACTGGCGCCGAGGTGGTGCACGTTTCGGGGAACCTCGCCAACCGCGTGGCGCTCCGCGAGGACCTCTCCGCGACCGACGCGGGGGTGTTTCTCGTCGAGCTCAAGGCCGCCGCGGTCGACGTCGTCGCGGAGGCCGCTCTCACCCGGGGCGCGGAGGTCGTCCTCGCGGCGAACGACGTCGTCTCGGTCGACGGCGAGCCGGACCTTGACGAGCTGCTCCTCGGCATGGCCAAATTCCGATCATGAAGGAACGCCGTCACAGCCTTCCGTTGCCGCTCGGCGACGACGTGCCGTTCTCGAAGGGTCTGATGGCGCGCGCGCTCGTCGTGACCGGCCTCGACCCGGAGCGTGCCTACCTCGTCGCACGCTACGCGGATCGCGATCTCGCCGAGCGCGGCGCCGTGTCACTCGACTTCGACCGGCTCGGCGAGCTCGCCGCCGAACTCATCGGCGAGGAGGAGGCCGCCCGCACGGTGCGTCGCCTTCGCCGCCTCGACGCG
>JBKOYF010000114.1:0-8430 GCA_046725305.1 Actinomycetota bacterium | reverse complement strand
CCGGCGGACCGCGTGCGGAACGACACACGCCCCGAACCGCGCCACTGGACGCCGGCGAGCGTGAACCGCACGGCAGGGCCGTCCTGCACGAACGAGCCCCCGGCCGGGCGCAGATCGACCGCCGCGACGCGGGTTCCACTCGACCCGAGCGCGAGCGAGGGGCCGGCGAGGGCAGCGAGAGCGGCGAGCGAGAGGATGACGAACGGGCGCACGAGGGTTCCAGAGTTGCCGCTCCACCGTTCGCGGGCAAGGGCGAAGAACCTCCGCTGATAAAGTCCTTACACCGGTGTCAGGCCGCTCGTTGCGGGGATTTCTCGGCCTCGCGCTCGCTCTCGGAGCGCTCGTGGCAGCTCCCGCCGTGGCAGCCCAGCAGGACACGCCGCGCGTCCTCGCCGTCCATCTCGACAACGACATCAACCCCGTTACCCAGGAGTACGTCGACGGCGAAGTCGACCGAGCGGAGAGCGACGACTTCGCGGCCGTCGTGCTCGTCCTCGACACTCCCGGAGGCCTCTCGTCGTCGATGCGCGGCATCGTCAAGCGCTTCCTCGCGGCGAAGGTGCCGGTCGCCGTGTACGTCGCCCCGCCGGGATCGAGCGCCGACTCCGCCGGCGCCGTCATCACGATGGCCGCGGACGTCGCGGCGATGGCGCCGCAGACGAACATCGGGTCCTCGACCCCGATCTCGCTCAACGGCACCGACATCTCGAAGGACCTGCGCCGGAAGATCGTCAACGACGCGGCCGCCTATGTCGGCGAGCTCGCCCGCGAGCACGGGCGCAACGTCCCGGCGGCTCGGAGGATGGTGACCGTGGCCTCGAACTACGGCGCCCGAGAAGCGAAGCGCATCGGGCTCGTCGAGGTGATCGCTCCGACGCTCCCGGCGCTGCTCGAGAGGATCGACGGCATGAAGACGAAGCCGAAGGGCCTCGTCCTCCACACGGCGGGAGCGCAGATCGAGAACGTCGAGATGAGCCTCTGGCAGCGAGTGCGTGACTTCCTCGTCGACCCGAATCTCATCGCGCTCTTCCTTTCCATCGGGCTCATCGGCATCGTCGTCGAGCTGTGGAACCCCGGGCTCATCTTCCCGGGCACGGTGGGCGCGATCTCGCTCATCCTCGGCCTGTACGGGCTGCAGATCCTGCCCGTCTCCGCGACGGGCCTACTGCTCATGGTCCTCGCCGCCGCGTTCTTCGTCGCGGACGCGTTCGTCCCGACGCACGGCGCCATCACCCTGGCCGGCGCGGTTCTGTTCGTGCTCGGTGCGTTGATGCTCTTCGACCCCGCCGGAGACGCCTACCAGGTGTCCCTCCCGGTCGCTCTCGCGATCGCCGGGACACTCGCCCTCCTGCTCGGTTTTGCGCTCACGCGGGTCGTGCGAGCCGCACGTAACCCGATCGCCGTCGGGATGCAGGGCCTCGTCGGCGGTGAGGGCGTCGTCCGGCGCGAGGGCATGGTGCAACTCAACGGCGAGCTGTGGCAGGCCCACACGGAAGACGGCTCACCGCTCCTCCCCGGTGAGCACGTGCGGGTCGAACGCGTCGAGGAGGGCTTGCAACTCGTCGTAGGATCTTTCGAGCCCCCGAGCGAGGAGGAAACACACTGATGGCAGCTGCCGGAATTGCGATCGTCGCCGTACTCGTCGTTCTCCTGCTGATCCTCTTCGCGGCGGTGAAGATCGCGCGCGAGTACGAGCGCGGCGTGATCTTCCGTCTCGGGCGATTGCTGCCCCACCCGAAAGGCCCGGGCATCTTCCTGCTGATCCCGATCGTCGACCGCATGGTCAGGGTCGACCTGCGCACGGTGACGCTCAACGTGCCGCCGCAGGAGGTCATCACGAAGGACAACGTCCCGGTACGCGTCAACGCCGTCGCGTACTTCCGCATCGTCGAGCCGAACGCGGCGATCGTGCAGGTCGAGAACTACATGGTCGCGACCTCGCAGATCGCGCAGACGACCCTGCGCTCCGTCCTCGGCCAACACGTCCTCGACGAGCTCCTCTCCGAGCGGGACAAGATCAACGCGATCCTGCAGACGATCATCGACGAGGCGACGTCGCCGTGGGGCATCAAGGTCTCGGTGGTCGAGGTGAAGGACGTCGAGATCCCCGCCGGAATGCAGCGTGCGATGGCACGGCAGGCGGAGGCCGAGCGCGAGCGGCGCGCCAAGGTGATCTCGGCCGAGGGCGAGTTCCAGGCATCCGAGCGGCTGAAGGATGCGGCCGCCGTCATGTCCCAGCAGCCGATCACGGTGCAGCTGCGCTACCTCCAGACACTCCTCGAGATCGGAGCGTCGAACAACTCGACGATCGTGTTCCCGATCCCCATCGACCTGCTCACGGCCCTCTCGAACGCGGCGGACCGCGAGCCGGGCTCCGGGTAACGCGGCGCCCCCCGATCCTCGCGGCGTCAGTCTTCGGAGCTCGCCTCGGAGCTCGGCGCCGGCGAGTCGAGACTCTCCGCCGAGAGCACGTCCTCCTCGTCCGACCCCATCACCGGGGCGAGCGTCGCGACCTGTTCCGTCTCACGCAGCCTCATGACGATCACCCCCTGCGTCGCGCGACCTGCACGGCGGATGCCGTCGACCGGGATCCGAATGACCGTCCCGCCGTCGGAGATGAGCATCACCTGGTACCCGTCGCGCACGATGCGTGCGCCCACGAGGCGCCCCTTGCCCTCGACGAGCTGCGCGGTCTTCACGCCCATCGTCCCACGGCCCTTGACCGGATAGTCGCCCACGCGGGTCCGCTTTCCGTAGCCGTTCTCGGTCACGACGAGCAGATCGGCGTCGTCGACTGCGATGTCGACCTCGATCACCTCGTCCTCGCCCCGCAGCTTCATGCCCGCGACACCCGAGGTGTCGCGTCCCATCGCGCGCACCTGCCGTCCGTGGAAACGCACGGCCTGGCCGAGCCGCGAGACCATCAGCACGTCGTCGTCGTCGCCCGCCAACCTCACGCCGATCAGCTCGTCGCCCTCGCGGAGCTTGATCGCGATGATTCCGTCCGCCTTCAACGGCGTGTTGTAGACGCCGAACTCGGTCTTCTTGACCATGCCCTTGCGGGTCGCGAAGAGCAGGTACTTCGCCTCCTCGAAATCCCGCGTCGCGATGACCGCGCGGACGTACTCGTCCTGGCGGAACGGAAGGAGGTTCACGATCGCACGGCCCTTCGACTGGCGCGAGCCGAGCGGCAGCTCGTGCACCTTCAGCCGATACACCTTCCCGACTGTCGTGAAGAAGAGGATGTAGTCGTGCGTCGACGCGACGAACAGGTGCTCGATGTAGTCGTCGTCCTTGAGGTCCATCCCCATGACGCCGATCCCACCACGCCTCTGCTCCCGATAGGACGTCACGGGTAGACGCTTGATGTAGCCGGACTTGGTGATCGCGATCACCATGTCCTCCTCGGCGATCATGTCCTCGAGCTCGAACTCCGACACGCCCGCCACGATCTCGGTCCGGCGCTCGTCCGTCTTCCCGTAGATGCCCTTGAGCTCGAGGAGCTCCTCGCGGACGGCGCCGTCGACGAGCGCGGGATCGCCGAGCAGAGCCCGGAGCTCCGAGATGCGCTCCTGGAGATCCGCATGCTCGTCCTCGATGCGCTTGCGCTCGAGCCCCGTGAGCGCGCGCAGCCTCAGGTCGAGGATTGCCTGCGCCTGGACCTCCGAGAGCTCGAAGCGCTCGATGAGCGCCGTGCGCGCGGCGTCCGTGTCGTCCGCGGCGCGGATGAGCGCGATCACCTCGTCGAGGTTGTCGAGCGCGATGAGGTAGCCCTCGAGGACGTGGGCCCGCTCGAGCGCCTTGCGGAGCTCGAACTTCGACCGTCGCGTGACGATCTCGCGCTGGTAGTCGAGGTAGTGCTGGACGAGCTCGAGGAGCGAGAGCGTGCGCGGCACGCCGTCGACGAGCGCGACGGCGTTGTAGCCGAACGTGGTCTGCAGCGCCGTGTGCTTGAACAGCTTGTTGAGCACGACCTGCGGGATCGCCTCGCGCTTGAGGTCGATCTGGATGCGCATGCCCGAGCGGTCGGAGTGGTCCTTCACGTCGGAGATCTCGCTGAGGACCTTGTCGTTCACGAGGTCGGCGATCTTCTTGATGACACCGGAGTCGCCGCCTTTCTTCACGCCGTACGGCAGCTCCGTGACGATGATCGCGTTCTTCCCTCCGCGCAGCTCCTCGACGTGTGCGCGCGCGCGCATGATGATCCGCCCACGACCCGTCCGGTACGCATCACGCACGCCCGAGCGGCCGACGACGATGGCGCCGGTCGGGAAGTCTGGGCCCTTCACGTGTTTCATGAGATCGTCCGCGTTCGCCTGGGGCTTGTCGATCAGCTGCACGACGGCATCGACGATGTCCGAGAGCCGGTGCGGGGGCATGTTCGTCGCCATGCCCACGGCGATCCCGGCAGAGCCGTTGACGAGCAGGTTCGGGAACCGCGACGGGAGGACCTCGGGCATCGTCCGCGACTCGTCGTAGTTGGGGACGAAGTCGACGGTGTCCATGTCGATGTCCCGCAGCATCTCGGTCGCGAGCCGGGTCAGCCGGCACTCCGTGTACCGCATCGCCGCAGCGGGGTAGTCGTCGATGTTCCCGAAGTTCCCCTGACCGTCGACCAGGGGATAGCGCAGCGAGAACGGCTGCGCCATGCGGACAAGCGTGTCATAGATCGCCTGGTCGCCGTGCGGATGGAAGCTCTTCATCACCTCGCCGACGACCGCGGCGCACTTCACGCGCGGCCGGTTCGGTTGGAGGCCCTCCTCGTGCATCGCGAACAGCACACGCCGGTGGACCGGCTTGAAGCCGTCGCGCACATCGGGAAGCGCGCGCGACACGATCACGCTCATCGAGTAGTCGAGGAAGCTCGAGCGCATCTCCTGCTCGAGCTCGCGCCCCTCGATGCGCCCCGAGCCGAGCGGCTCGACGACGTCAGACATCCAGGAACCTCACGTCGCGGGCGTTCTGCTCGATGAAGGCGCGCCGCGGCTCGACCTGGTCGCCCATGAGCGTGGAGAACATCCTGTCCGCGGCGGCGGCGTCCTCGACTTCGACCCGGACCAGCATCCGGTGCGCGGGGTTCATCGTCGTGTCCGCGAGCTCCTCTGCGTCCATCTCACCCAGCCCCTTGAAGCGGCTCACCTGGATCCCCTCCTTCGCGAGCTCGAGCGCCGCCTCGCGAAGCTGCCCGAACGTCTCTGCGTGCCGCGTCTTCTTGCCGAACGAGATCTCGAAGGGCGGGTGCCCGGCGATCTCGACGAGGCGGGCGTAGGTCTTCCGCACGTTCGCGTAGATCCCGGACGAGAGCAGGTCGCCGGGGACGACGAGGCTCGAGGCCGCGCCGGTCTCGCGCTCGACGACCTTGACGTGTGTGCCGTCCTCCGACTCCTCGAGGATCGCGAGCTCGTAGCCGTTCGCGTCGCGGGCATCCAGCGCGCCCTCCACGGTGGCGGCGTCCGCCTCGACGAGGCGGTGATCGACGACGAAGTTGGCGGCCGCAGGGCCGAAGTCCTCGCGGAGCCGCGACACCCAGCCGTCGAACTCGTTGAGCACCCGGACGAGTCGGCCGTACCGCGTCTCGGTCAGCTTCTGCATCTCGTCGCGTCGATCGGTCACGTCCATGTCCTTGATCCGCTCGCGCGCGAGGAGCTCCTCGAACTGGGACTCCTTCTCCACGTACCGCTGCTGCGAGCCGATCTTCACGCGGTAGAGCGGCGGGACCGCGATGTAGACGTAGCCGCCCTCGACGAGCTCCTGCATCTGGCGGTAGAGGAACGTGAGGATGAGGGTGCGGATGTGCGCGCCGTCCACGTCGGCGTCGGTCATGACGATGATCCGGTGGTAGCGGAGCTTCGAGACGTCGAACTCCTCGCCGATGCCGGCGCCGATCGCGGTGATGATCGCCTGGATCTCCTCGTTCGAGAGCACCTTGTTGATGCGGTTCTTCTCGGCGTTGATCACCTTCCCGCGGAGCGGCAGAATCGCCTGGTACGTGCGGTCGCGGGCGTCGACCGCCGACCCGCCCGCCGAGTTCCCCTCGACGAGGAAGAGCTCCGCGCTCTCGGGATCGGAGATCTGGCAGTCGGCGAGCTTCCCGGGGAGCGAGCTCGAATCGAGCGCGCTCTTGCGGCGCGTCAGCTCGCGAGCCTTGCGCGCCGCCTGGCGCGCACGGGACGCCGACACCGCCTTCATGATGATCTGCCTCGCCTCCGTCGGGTTCTCCTCGAGGAACTGTGCGAGGCGCTGGTTGACGGTGGTCCTGACGAGCCCCTCGATCGGCGGGTTGCCGAGCTTCGTCTTCGTCTGCCCCTCGAACTGCGGGTTCCGGAGCTTGACGGAGATCACCGCCGCGAGCCCTTCCCGCACGTCCTCCCCCTCGAGGTTCTCCTCCTTCTCCTTCAGGAGGCCCTTGTCCCGCGCGTAGCGGTTGAGGGTGCCCGTGAGCGCCGCGCGGAAGCCGGAGAGATGGGCGCCGCCCTCGGTCGTGTTGATGTTGTTCGCGAACGAGAAGACCGACTCGACGTACGAGCTGTTCCACTGCATCGCGACCTCGACCTGCCCGTCCTCGCTTTCGCCCTCGAAGTAGACGACGTGCTTGTGCACCGTGTCCTTCGACTCGTTCACGTGCGCGACGAAGTCGCGGATCCCGCCCTCGTAGTGGAACTCCTCGGTCTTCCCTCCGGCTCGCTCGTCGCGCAGGACGATCTTGAGCCCGCGGGTGAGGAACGCCGTCTCCCGCAGTCGCTGGGAGAGCGTGGCCGCAGAGAACTCGGTCTCGTCGAAGACCTCGGGGTCGGGAAGGAACGAGATCGTCGTGCCGGACTCGTTCTTCTTCGACACGCCGACCGTCTCCATGTCCGCGACCGGCTCGCCCCGCGCGAACTCCTGACGGTAGACCTTGCCGTCGCGACGCACCTCGGCGACGAGCCACTCGGAGAGCGCGTTGACGACCGAGACGCCCACGCCGTGCAGACCGCCGGACACCTTGTAGCCCTCGCCTCCGAACTTCCCGCCGGCGTGGAGCTTGGTCAGGACGACCGTCAGCGCGGGCAGCCCCTGCTCCGGGATGACCTCCGTCGGAATGCCGGCGCCGGCGTCGCGAACGGTCACCGAGTTGTCCGGATGGATGATCGCCTCGACGAGGTCGTTCCGGCCCGCGAGGGCCTCGTCGACCGCGTTGTCGACGACCTCGTAGACGAGGTGGTGGAGGCCTCGCGACCCCGTCGACCCGATGTACATCCCGGGACGGAGACGGACGGGCTCGAGGCCCTCCAGGACGGTGATGTCTTTTGCTGTATAGGCTGCTTCGGCCATCAAAAAAGCCCTGCAAATTGCCATATTGCGGGGCCGTGTAAGTCTACCAGAAACGGCGGCCGGACCGGGCCTTCACGAGGCTCGCTCGCGCCGCTCTCGCGACGAGGTCGCGGAGCTCCGGATCCTCGATCGTCGCGGCCACGGAGCGCGCCTCGGACTCGATCTCCGGCGGTACCTCGAGCCTCTCGGCGGCGCCCCCGCCGCGCGCCTCGGCCGGTGCGGGCGGCTCGGGGACTGGTCCCACGGCGAACCGCAAGCTCGCGGGCGCATCGTCCCCGAGCCGCGCGCGCAACTGCTCGAGGATCTCGCTGCGCAGGAGGTCGAGCTCGTGGGACCACGTCGCCGATGCGGTGGCGACGTGCAGCGTCCGGTCGCGGGCGATCCGGAGTGGCCACGCGTTGCGGGCGATCGCCGCGCCGACGGTGTCCGACCAGACGGCGGTGATCCTCGCGAGGGGAAGCGCGGCACGGCTCCCGCCGCGTGAGAGCTCACGCGAGATCTCCTCGCCGATGCGCTCCATCAGCTCACCTTCCCGTGGGAAACGGCCAGCACCTGCGCAGCCTCTCCCGGGAGCGCCGCGGCTGCCGTCGCAGTCACGACCGTCTGATCGCCGCGGGAGATCATTCCGGCTAGGGCCTCCCGCCGGCTGCCGTCGAGCTCGGAAAGCACGTCGTCGAGGAGGACGAGCGGCGACATGCCGGCGCGCTCGCGCATGCACTCCGCCTCTGCGAGGACCAGGGCGAGGACGGCGACGCGTTGCTCGCCCTGGGAACCGAAGGCCCGGAGATCCCGGCCCGAGGCCTCGATCCGCAGGTCGTGCAGGTGCGGGCCGACCCCGGTGAGCCCGCGTTCGAGGTCGGACTCGAGTCGTGCGTCGAGGTCGGCGAGCGTCGGCGGGTCCCCCTCGTACGCAAGCGTCGCCTCGGCGAGGCCGAGCTCGCCGGCGACGCGGCCGAACGGTTCGACGAGGAGCTCGGCGGCCTCCGTTCTCGCTCGCACGAGCTCGCTCCCGAGCGCGGCGACTCGGTCCGACCACGGCGCGAGCGCCTCTTGCGTCGACCGCCCCGCGCGGACACGGCGCAGACCGGCGTTTCGCTGACCGACCGCACCGGCGTACTC
>JBKOYF010000130.1:0-10633 GCA_046725305.1 Actinomycetota bacterium | reverse complement strand
CCGCAGCGGGAGCCGGCGCTGGGCTGCGAAGTAGGACAGCCGCGGCGAGTGCGCCGACCAAAAGCAGCAACGAGCCCGCTAGGAGCACGTCGTTGAGGCCGCTTACGAATGCCGTCTTCGCAGGCTCCACCAGGTCCGGCTGATCGGCGACGGCGCGTGTCCCGGACGAGCTCACCGCGGCACCGAGGGAGTGCGCGTTGTCGCCGACCGTGGTCGAGAGAGAACTCTCGACCCGGCTCTGGAGGAGAGCGCCGAGCGCCGCTACTCCGACTGCCACGCCGGCCAGGCGGAAGGTGTTGCTGATCCCCGACGCCATCCCCGTTCGCGCCGGATCCACGACGCGAAGAGCACCGGCCGCAAGCGCGGGATTCGCAATTCCGATCCCGATGCCACCGGCGATGAAGCCGGCGAGGAGCGCCGTCCAGCCCGAGTCGGCATCGAGGCCGTACATCAGCGCGAGCCCTGCGGCGACGAGCGCGAGCCCCGCGCCGATCATGATCCGGAGGGGGACGCGCGCGGCCACACGTCGGGTCGCGAGCGGCACGAAGAAGACGAACGCGGTTAGCGGCAGAAAGCGCACACCCGTCGCAAGCGGTGAGTAGCCGAGGATGTCCTGCAGGTAGATGGAGAGGTACGGAAACATCGCGAACATGCCAGCCGCGATGCAGAAGGTCGCGATGGAGACCCCGAGGAACGGTCTTTGGCGGAAGAGCGTCACGTCGAACATGGGCCGTTCCTGACGCACCTCGACAGCGACGAACAGGACGAGCAGAAGCACCCCGCCGACGAGCGACGTGAGGATCACCGCGCTCGTCCAGCCGCTGGCGTTGCCTCGAAGGATTCCGAAGACGATCAAGAACAGCGCCGCTGCAAACGTCACGAGACCACGAACGTCCGTGTGTCGCGCGCCCTCGTCCCGCGATTCCGGGATACGCGTGAGGGCGACGGCGAGTGCGAAAACCCCGACCGGGATATTGACGAAGAAGATCCAGCGCCAGCCGAGGCCGTCGGTGAGGATGCCGCCGACGAGTGGGCCGCAGGCAACGGCGGCGCCCACCGTGGCGCCCCAGACGGCAAGCGCTCCGAAGCGGTCGGGCCCGCGGTACTCGTGACCGATAAGAGCCAGCGCCGTTGCGAAGAGCGCGGCGCCCCCAATCCCTTGGAGCGCACGTGCCACATCGAGCGCAGTGATGCTCCAGCCGAGGCCGCAGAGCAGCGAGGACAGCGTGAAGAGCACGACCCCGGCGATGAAGACCAAGCGGCGCCCGTACCTATCGGCGAGCGCGCCGGCGGTGAGGATCAACGCGGCGAGGCTGAGCGCATAGGCGTCCACGACCCACTGCAAGCCCGTCAAGCTGGCATCGAAACGCTCTTGCATGTTCGGCAACGCGACCACGACGACCGTGATGTCGAGCAGGAGCATGAACGTCGTCAGGCAGACCGCGAGAAGCGTCCACTTCCGCGTCCTTGCGGCTGCCTCCATCCCGAGGACGCTATAGAAGTGTTGCCCCGGCTCGCAGCCCCGACCCGACGAACTCGTCGGCGGGGGTGGGGATACCTCGCACCTTCCTATTACGCCCCCCGCGACCAGGTCCCGACACTCGAGCACGTTGCGAGGGGGAGGGTGGTGGCCACCTACTTCGCAAAGAGGGGTACGGCGCATCCCCGTGCAGGTCTGGTTAGGGTCGTGATGCCGGGCGCGTGCCCTCCCCCGGACTGCGGTGTCTCGACCCGATCTCAGAGGGAAACCGCAATCTTCCCCGCGCCCGGCCCATTAAGGGGGGAGGCATCCCCGCGCAGCGAGTAGGAGTCCCATGTCTCTGACTGGTTCCCTACATCAAAGAATCCATGTCCTCCCACAAACGTCACGCTCGTCGGGAAACGTCACGCGTGACGATTCAAAGAAGCGCGTGTACCGGCTCAGCGACGGACGCGGCAGCGGACGTGGGTGGCCTCCGGGAGCAAGGTCAGGCTTTATGCCTCCGTTTCGAGCCAAGCCCTACCCCGCGCCCCGGTTCTCGACCGAGGCGGTTCAGACACCCCCACGGGCGAACGTCACATGCGTGACTCCGCTGGGCGAGGAGGTGGCCTCGACCTCATAGTCTTTCTCGAGGCCCTCCAGTCCGTCCCAGAGGCGGACGCCTCGCCCGAGCAGGATCGGGACCACCACGATGTGCATGTGGTCGACGAGGCCGGCGGCAAGGAAGTCGCGGATCACGGTGGGACCTCCGCCGATGCGTACGTCCTGGCCGCCCGCAGCCTCGCGGGCCGTCTCGAGCGCCTCGGCAGGCGAAGCGTCGATAAAGTGGAACGTCGTGCCGCCCTCCATCTCGATCGAGGGGCGCGGGTGATGGGTAAGGACGAAGACCGGTGTGTGGAACGGCGGGTTGGGACCCCACGCGCCCTCCCACTCCGAGTCCTCGTGCCATCCGGGCCAGCCGAACTTCCCCGCACCCATGATCTCGGCGCCGACTCCAGGAGCGAACTGCCGCAAGACGGCATCATCGATGCCGCCGGTGCCGCCCGGCTGGCCGACCCTCTCGTGCCACCACCGGGTGTCGAACATCCATTCGTGCAGTCTGTCGCCGGCATGGCCGAACGGTGCGTCGAGGGTCTGACCTTCGCCGGTGCCGAAACCGTCGAGCGAAATGGAGAAGAATTGGACGCGGGCGAGTGACATGGCTGGTCCTCCTTCGCTAATAGCGTCGGTTTTGGAAACGGGCACACCATGACGTTGGTCGACCATCGTTTACGAGGCGTCAACCTTGCCGGCTGGGGATGGCCCACCCAGAACCGTTGGTGCGTACTCGAGGAGCTGTAGCCGACCGTCGAAGAGGCGGCTGCTCACCATGTCGAGGGAGACGTCGGGGTACGCGTCGTAGATTCGGTCCTTGCCTGTGCTTCCCGTGATGACTGGGAAGACGACCACGCGAAAACGATCCACGAGACCAGCGTTCAGAAGGGAGCGACAGAGAGTGAGACTGCCGATCGTGCGCATCGACTCGGTGCCGTTCTGCTTCAGCGCGCGAACGGCTTCGGCGGCGTCCTGGGTGACCAGCCGCGTGTTCCCCCACGCGAGCGGCTCCGTCAAGGTGCTCGAGAAGACGATCTTCGACATGTCCGCGAGGGAATCCGTACCCGGTTCGCCTTCGCGGGCCAGCTCGGACATGAGCCGATAGGTATTCGCGCCCATCAAGATCGTGTAGTCCGCCTCGGGCTGTTCTTCCAACCAGGCGAGGTACTCGGGCCCTTCCAGGCCCCAGAAGCCAGGCCAACCGTCGGCTGCCCCGTATCCATCGAGCGACGTGATGAAGTCGATCATCAGCTCTGGCATCTGCGACTCCTCTCAGTGGCTTCTCAGAAAGCGTCCCAGCCCCGAGGGCGACAACGCCGTCAGGCACCGGATGTCACGGGGCAGCCGCTCGAACACGGCCGGCTCGTTCCGGGCTTTGGCGCGAGAAGAGACGATTGGGGATCGCGAGTTCGCTGCTGAGTGTCACGGGATACGAGGGCTCTTGGGGGACTGCTAGGAGGTGCCGCCAGTAGGTTCATCAGTATGGTCAGTCGCCCCGAACAGCTCGTGCTCTCGCTCCAAGCCCTTGAGACGGTACCGGCCCCGAGATTCGAACGTCAGCCCGGTGGCGCCTTCGGCGAGGTCACGGGTCGTGCCGGACACGAGGACTTCGCCGGATCCCGCCTGGTCGAGGATGCGGGCCGCGGCGTGCACGGCCAGGCCCCGAACGTGGTCGTCGCTCACAACCACTTCGCCGCTGTGAATGCCGACCCGGATCGGGAGCCGGATCGCATCTAGGGCTCGGACGATTGCCAGCCCGCAGCGGATGGCGCCCTCGGCGTTGTCGAAGACGACCAGGAACGAGTCGCCGGCGGTCTCGACCTCTCGGCCGCCGAACCCGGCGAGCACGCTCCGGACGACGTCGTCGTGCATGGCCGCGGTTCGTTTCCACGACGCGTCGCCGGCATCGCGCGCGAGCGCGGTGGAGTCGACGATGTCGGTGAACAGGATCGTGGCCAGCACCCGCGCCTCCTCGCCCGGCCGCGTATCAAAGCCCGCACCGCCGGCCCAGTCGACCATCACGAGCTCCTCGTCGCCCTCTACCCAGGTCACGTGCCCGGGTGGGAGGTCGAACACCTGGTTGGGGCCGATGACGAGCTGCTCCCCCTCATCGGTGCGAACGCCCATCCGTCCGCTGAGGACCACCCCGCGGTGGTAGAGCTCGCATGAGGCAGTTCCGACCAACGGCCGGGCGTGCTCCTCCCAGTTCCAACCCGGCTGAAGGACGTGACGGGTTACCACTGTCTGTGCCAGGCGAACCTGGTTGGACGTCCCGAGCGGATAGCTCACGACCGCCTCCGGCTCGCCGAGGTCGCGGACTTCAACGCGGCTCATCGGTGCTCCCGCTCGCGAAGACTCGCCCGCACTCTGCCAGACGATACCGCCCTCGCCGTCGCGTCTCGTCCGAGACCGGCAAGCGGCCGAGCCGCCGGCGACCAGACCCCCGGCGACCAGCCCCGGCACGCCTTACTTGTGCGAGGGGTGGGTGATCTGGTCGCCGACCTCCGACATGCATGGTCGGAGGTCGCTCGGAATCCTCGATGAGCAAACGCCTTTCTGGAGGCGTGTCAGGTCGATGTCAGATCTGGCGACCTCAGCGCGTGCCGATGCGACCGTTGCGCGAGCCGCCGCTGCGCAGGAAGCGCACGTCCTCACCGCCGACCCCGGATGCTAAATGACGTGATGGCGATAGCCGACGCAGGCGAGCCGCTCCAGCCCGGAGTTGTGGCCACGCTGGCAGTCTTCGTGGGCGATGGTCGCGTTTCCAATCGGCGGCGCCGCGACGCTCGAGGAGCTCGAGGCGGATCCCCATCCCATACTGGCGCGGCTGCGCGAGCAGGAGCCCGTGTCCTGGCTACCCGCGCTGGGCGCGTGGCTCGTCACCCGTCGCGATCTCGTTCTCCAGGCGATGCGCGACCCCGGCACGTTCACGGTCGATGACCCGCGCTTCTCAACCGCTCAGGTCGTCGGGCCGAGCATGCTCTCGCTCGACGGCGATGCACACAGCGCACACAGGGATCCGTTCGCCCGCGCGTTCCGTCTCGACGCCGTACGCGAGCGGTTCACCGACGTCGTCCAGGCCGAAACGGACCGCCTCATCGACGCGATCGCCGGCGACGGACACGCGGAGCTGCGCCGCTCGGTCGCGGGGCCGTTGTCCGTGCGCATGATGATCGTCGCACTTGGCCTCGCGGAGACGCCGCCTCAGACCGTCCTCGGCTGGTACGACGCGATCGTCGCCGCCGTGACCGACATAACCGCCGGAGCACCCGTTCCGCCTGCCGGAAGCGAGGCGTTCGCCGAGCTCGTCGCGAGCGTCGACCCGGTGCTCGACGGCGACCCGGACACGTCCCTCGTCGCCGCGGCAGCCGGTGACGCGGGCGGGCTGTCGCGCGCGCAGGTGGCGTCCAATGCAGCCGTCCTCCTCTTCGGAGGCATCGAGACGACCGAGGGCATGATCGCCAACCTGCTCATACACGTCCTGGGCGACGAAGAGCAGCGCGACCTCGTCCTTGCCGATCCGGGCCTGCTGCCGAACGCCGTCGAGGAGTCGCTCAGGTTCGAGCCCGCGGCGGCCGTGATCGATCGCTACGCGACGGAAGATGTCGAGCTGGGCGGTGCGAGCATCCGTCAAGGCGACCCGGTGACGCTGTCGATCGCGGGAGCCAATCGTGATCCAGACGTGTTCGTCGACCCGAACCGCTTCGACGTTCAGCGTCCGAACGCTCACCATCATGTGACCTTCGCCCACGGCCCACACGTCTGCCTCGGGATGCATCTGGCGCGGCTCGAGGCGCAGACCGCGCTCGGCCGTCTACTCGAGCGGCTTCCCGGACTGCGCCTCGACACGGCGCGACCCAGCGCCCCGCGCGGCCTTGTCTTCCGCAAGCCGCCGACCCTCAACGTGCTCTGGGACTGAGTGTCAGGCCCACTCGGCGACCGGGCCCGAGCGATCGCCGTGCAGGCCCCGGTCACCCTTGACATCTACGCGCACGAGTTCGAGGAAGCGCGCGGCCGCGACGACATTGCGAACAAGCTGAGCGCAGCATTTGCCGGCTTGCCCGTCGCCGAATCTGACCAAATCTGACAAGAAGGGCCCGAGCAACGTCTCAGGACCGTTCTCACATCAGCTCAAACGGCTTGGTTGAGCCATGGAGCGTGCCGGGCTCGAACCGGCGACCTCCGGCTTGCAAAGCCGGCGCTCTCCCAGCTGAGCTAACGCCCCGGGCGGGTTCAGTGTAGAGACGTCACGAGCCGGCGGAGCCTCCGCGCAGGCCCTTGTGCTCGAGTGCGCGGAGGCTGTCGCCGAAGCCATGCTCCTTCGTCGCCTCGCGTGTCTCGCGCTCGAGTCGTCGCAACCGCTCGTCCAGCTCGTCGAGCTCTGCCCGGCTCGGGATCACCGGCCCGGCGTCGACGAGCCCGGCCGCTGCGTTGTCCGCGAGGGCTGCTTCCCGCGTCGCGAGATCCGCGCTCCGCGCTGCGAGCTCCGCCTGTGTCCGTGCGAACGCCTTCTCGGCCTCGTGCAGCGCCTCGAGCCGCTTCTCGATGTACGCGAGTCGCTCCTCCGGCGTCTCCGCGGCGCTCGCGGCGCGGCGAGCGAGATCCGACTCCATCTTGAACAGCACGCTCTCGCGCGCCGCGATGTCACGTTCGCGCCGGTTGAGCTCCTGCGCATGTGCGGCGAGCCCCGTCTGCGCGTGCTCGAGTGCAACGTCGTGGCCGGTCGGCGCGCGGCCGGTGGTCCTGTTCAGTCGCGCGACGGTGTCGGCGAGCTCGCGTTCGCGCCGCTCGACCGCGCCCACACGCTCGGTCAGCTCACGTCGCAGTCTTCCGAGCTCCTGTTCTGCCGCGATGCGAATCGCGCGCAGCCGGTCTTGCTCGCTCCCGATCGAGACAGGCTCAGGCTTCTGCTTGCCGAACAGGGCCACGCGTCGATGATATGCGCGGCGCGCCCGTTCTCCTGCTTCGCCTACGCCGCGCGCTCGAGGCGCTCTTCGGCGCGTGCGCGGCGGACGATCTCCTCGCGCTCGCCGAAGCGAAGGCGGGCCTTCTCGGTACGAAGCGCCTGCCAGAGCTCCTGCAGACGGGCGTCGAGATCCTTGATCTGGCCCTGAACGGACGTGTCGAGACCCTCGGAGAGACGTTGCCAGAGCTCCTGGCGCTCCTCCGAGAGCTGTTCGATCTCCGTATGTAGCTGGTTCGGTGTCACGCGACTGAAAACGCGACGGACGCGCGTCACATTCCCTGCCCGAGGTCGCCTCAAACACGCCTCGTATCAGCCGTATCCGAGCTCGTCGATCCGCTCCTCGCCGAGGCCGAAATAGTGACCGAGCTCGTGCAGCACGGTGATGCGAATCTCCTCGCGAAGCTCCCCTGCATCGGGGAACGACTCCTCCAGCGGGACGCGGTAGATCGAGATCGTGTCCGGAGGCAATCCCGCCATGTCTCCACGTTCGGGGAGCGGGACGCCGTGGTAGAGACCGAAGAGGTCCGGGTCGTCCGGGTTCTCGTCCTCGACGACGACGGCGACGTTCTTCAGAGCCCCGGCGAGTGCGGGAGGGAGCTCGTCGAGCGCGGCGCGCACGTGATCGTCGAACGTCACCGGATCACGAGGGCCATGAGCGCCTTCTGCGTGTGCAATCGGTTCTCCGCCTGCTCCCACGCGAGACACTGCGGCCCGTAGAGCACGTCCTCCGCGATCTCCTCCCCGACGTGTGCGGGAAGGCAGTGGAGCACGACGGCGTCGTCATCGGCCGCGGCGACGAGCGCGCCGTCGATGCGGTACGGCGCGAGATCGCGTACCCGACGACCGCGCTCCGCCTCTTGGCCCATGCTCGACCAGACGTCGGTGTACAGCGCATGCGATCCGCTCACGGCGGCCAGCGGATCCGTGACCAGTTCGACGCTGCCACCGCTCGCTGCCGCGTCGGCGGAGGCTGCACCGACGCACTCGGGCCTCGGCTCGTAGCCCCGCGGAGTCGCAGCCACGAAGTGCATCCCGAACCGGGCCGCGATGCGCATGAGCGAATGGCAGACGTTGTTGCCGTCCCCGACGTAGGTGAGCCGAAGGCCGGCGAGGGAGCCGAAGCGCTCGCGCAGCGTCATTGCGTCCGCGATCGCCTGCAACGGATGCGAGAGGTCGGTCAGCCCGTTGATGACCGGGATCGACGCGTGCTCCGCGAAGGTGTCGACCTCCTCTTGCGCATACGTGCGGATCATGAGCGCAGAGAGGAAGCGTGAGAGGACGAGGGCCGTGTCGCGATACGACTCACCTCTCGCGAGCTGCAGCTCCGCTGCCGGGAGGAACAAGGCCATGCCTCCCAGCTCCGCGATCCCGACCTCGAATGCCACGCGCGTCCGGGTGGACGGCTTGTGGAAGATCAACCCGATCGTCCGGCCGGGCAAGAGCCGCAGCTCACGCCGTCGCGCCCGCTCCGCCTTGAGCTCGTCCGCGAGGTCGAGCAGCGTTGCCAGCTCGTCGCTCGACCACGAGGCGACGGTCGTGAAGCTCCGTCCCTTCAGCTCGTTCGGCACACCTGGCACGAGGGCGATGCTACGGCCTCCTCGAGGGCAACAGCCGCACGACGCAGATTTGGGTCCCCGCGCTCGACGTGTGGGAGACGCCGACGGAGGTCGTGTACGCAGTCGATCTCCCTGGAGTCCCCGAGGCCGACATCGCAATCGAGGTCAAGGACGACACGCTGACCGCGTCGGCGGAGCGCACGAAGACCGAGGAGGCCAACGACAACGGCCAGGGCGTCGACCAGGGTCACATCTCCGCTCGCTACGAGAACGGCGTGCTTGAGATCCGCGTGCCGAAGCCCGAGGAGCAGAAGCCGAAGAAGATCGAGCTCTCGAAGACCTTCGACGCGTAACGGCGTCGCACACTCACGTGACGAGGGGTCGGAGACACCGGCCCCTCGCGCTCTTCGAGAGGTAGAGTCGCGACGTGGCTTCTTCGTTCGCGACCGAGCTCAACGACCAGATCCGAAACGAGTTCTCGGCCTCGCAGCAGTACATCGCAGTGGCGGTCTACTACGATTCGCAGTCGCTGCCGCAGCTCGCCGCGCACTTCTATCGGCAGGCAGTCGAGGAGCGAAACCACGCGATGATCATGGTCCAGTACCTCCTCGACGCCGACGAGAGCGTCGTGACGCCTGGCATCGACCCGCCCCAGACGGACTTCGCGGACGTCGTCGCCCCCGTCTCGCTCGCGCTCGCGCAGGAGAAGCGCGTGACCGAGCAGATCATCGAGCTCGTCAAGCTCGCCCGTGAGGAGGGCGAGCTCGTCGGCGAGCAGTTTCTGCACTGGTTCTTGACCGAACAGCGAGAAGAGGTCGCCTCGATGACCCAGCTTCTCGCCATTGTCGAGCGGGGGCGCGAGAATCTTCTCGCCGTCGAGGAGTACCTCGGGCGCATGCAGGTCGGCGATCAGGGCGCACCCGATGCTGCCGCGCCTCCCGCGGCCGGCGGCGTTCTGTAAGGCGTTCCCCGCACGAATCGCTTCAACTTGGGCGTCGCGGGTGCGTCCGCTCTCCGTGACGGTGCCCGTCAGACCCGTCACGCCGTCACGCGCGCAGCGCGAACCCGCTCCAGTAGATGGAATAGCGACCTGCCGAGCACCGTCAACCGTCAGTGAGGCCCCCCACCGAGACGAGGAGAAGGCGCGCTTCCCGCTCGACGGCTCGCGGTCTCGCAGCCCAGCGTCGCACTTCCGGCATTCAGCGACACTCGGGACCTTAGCGGCTTCCCACTGTCGCATCTACTGTCGCACGCTCGGGAGGCCTCAATCCCGCAACTGGTGCGGCTCACGCTCTCTGACTGTCGCACTGTCCCACTGTCGCAGTGCGACAGTGGGAGCGGGTGGGCCTACAGCCCTTGCCACGACCTCACCCGTGGAGCCGCTCACTACTGAGGCGGCCCCTGGAGGGTTTGTCTGGGGGGTCAGGCGAGGGCCGAGATACGCGATAGCTAAACGGTTGCGGGCTCACGCGAGAGGGCTAGGTAGGTCAGAGGGTTGCCGTCAGTGAGAGGACGCGCGGCATGAAAGGTGACAGAGGCGCCCTCGCGCTCGGCGAGCACCCTTGCATCTGCAAGCTGTCCTGCGAAGAGATCGACCCCGTGTACCTCGCCGGGTGGCACGAACTTCGCGAGACCAACAGTGATAACGCCTGGGCCGCACCCGCAATCCAACAGCGACATGCCTCGTCGCAACCGCGGAAGAAGGAAGCCAGCATGAGATTCCGCCGAGCGGTCAGCCATAAAGCGCACCGCGTCGGCGTTGTGGCCCGGCGTATACCGCTCAGTCGAAGACACAACAAGGAGCCCCCTCAGCTGCCGCGGCCGGAGCGGGTGGATCGCGGCCGGCTCCTCGCTGGGCCGCGTGCCGAATGGCTACCACCCACGAGCCCGGGGCCTGGCACGACCTCGACTTCAGCTGGACTGACGCGGTGGTCGTCGCGGGCAACGAGGACGGCTCTGACGGGGCTGCGGTCTCTGCGCCGGCGTGCGACTCGCGGCGGTTTCTCGGAAAGATGCCGGTCGCCCCACTGCATCAGT
>JBKOYF010000027.1:0-3003 GCA_046725305.1 Actinomycetota bacterium | reverse complement strand
CGCCACGAGCCGCCGTCGACGAGCCGGGCGACCAGCGCGAGTTTTCGAAACGGCCGCCCGGCCCGTTCTGGACGCGCGAGCAGGCGCTCGAGGAGGGAGCCGAGCGCCCGTCGCAGCGTGAGCTCGTTCGCGATCGCTTCGGGGAAGGAGAGGGCCTCGACGAGCTCCGAGGCGGGCTTGCGTCCACGCACCCGCGTCCTCCGACCGCCGCGGGCGAGCCGCCACGCCGTTCTTCCCTCCACGCCCAGCCGTTCCGCGACCGCTCCACCCGGCAACTGGGCGAGCTCTCCGAGCGAGCGCAGCCCGAGACCTTCCAGCTCCGCGTACCGATTCGGAGCCATCGGGAGCAGCGAGAGCGGGAGCGGCTCGAGGAACGCCTCCTCTTCCTTCGGCGCGACCAGGAGAATCTGGCCGGCGCGCGCGACGCTCGCAGCCGCGAGAGCGGTGAAGCGCCTCCCGGCGGCGCCGATGCGCGGATCCCACGTCGAGCCGACCGCCGCCAGTGCGCGTTCGAGCGCCGGCTGCACGCCTCCATAGAGGCGCTCGACGCCTTTCGTCTCGAACACGACCGCTCCCTGGTCGGCCGGATCGACCGCGAAGCCCGCGTCCTCGAGGCGCCGCAGGACACCCTCCCACTCCCTCTCGACCGCGGCCGGATCGCGATCGACGAGGACGAGCGACGGGCACGTCGCGAGCGCTTCCCCCAGGCGCATCCCCGGCCTCACCCCGGCCGCTTCCGCCGCCGCCGTCACGGGCCCGAGGAGCGGCTCCTCCCCCGCTTCCGGCGCGAGCGCCGCGGGGACGAGCGCGAGCCGAGGGCGCGCTCTCAGCGCCGCTCTCAGCTCGAATCCCGGGATGAGGAGGCACGCGACCATTCGAACACATGTTCTATACGAACACATGTTCTCCTGTCAAGCGCCGATCTGTTAGCCTCGATCGCCGTGAGCGTCGACTGGGACTGGACACGGGTCGTCATCGACCACGTCCACATTCGCGTGCGCGACGCGGGTGCGAGCGTCGCCTTCTACAAGACCGTTCTCGAGCCGCTCGGCATCCCTCCGATCTGGGAAAGCGAGCGTGGCGCGCAGCTCGCGAACCTCGTCGTCACCGACGACGAGCCGACGACGAGCGGTCCCGTGCACATCGCGTTCGTCGCGGATTCGCGCGACCACGTCGACGCATTCCATCGCGCAGGCGTCGAGGCCGGCGCCCGCGACAACGGACCTCCGGGAGTCCGGGAGCAATACAGCTCGGACGAGGGCGGGCGCTACTACGCCGCCTACCTGCTCGACCCCGACGGAAACAACGTCGAGGCGGTCTGCCGTGAGTTCGAGCAGTCGGGCTAGCGCAGCGCTGCGCGAAAGCACTCGGTGACGTACGGGAGACGAACGCCGTCCGGATCCGCCGTCTCGTCGTACAGCCGCGCAACCGCGTCGAGAATCGGCTTGCGCTCCGCGGGCTCGAGCTTCGCGCAGTAGCTCCGCGAGAGGACGAGGTCGAGCAAACCGTCTCGATCGAGCGTCTGGACGTGTATGAAGCGCGCCTGTTCGACCGGGCCGAAGAGCCCACTGCCGTCGAGCGCGGGGACGACGTCGGTCTCCGACACCGTCTCGTTGCCGATGATCGCGCTCAGGCGCGCCATCCACGGATCGCGGTCGTCGCGGGAGTTCCAGACGAGCGCGAGGCGACCGCGCGGGCGCAACACCCGCGCGATCTCCGGCAGCGCCTTCGCGTGGTCGAACCAGTGGAATGCCTGGGCCGAGGTGACGACGTCGGCCGACGCGTCGGGGACCGGGATCGACTCGGCGCTTCCCGCGAGCGCGACCACCCCCGCCACCGCTGCGTCGAGCTGCGCGCGCATCTCGTCGAGCGGCTCGACGGGCGTGACCCGATATCCGAGGGCGACGAGTGCCCGCGTGAGCTTGCCCGTTCCAGCGCCGAGGTCGACGACGTCGACCGGCGTGTCGCCGACGAGCCAGCGCACCGCGTCGTCCGGGTAGTCGGGCCGCCCTCGCTCGTATGCGCTCGCGACCTCCGAGAACGCCGTGTACGGGCCGCGCGCCTTCGGATCCCGGTTGACGATCACGAGATCTCCGCCGCGGTGTCCCGCATCGAGATGAAGCACGGCACGACGTCGAGGACGCTCTCACGTGCGCAGAACGGGATGTCGGCCTCGAGCTCCGGCGCGTTCTCCATCAGGTTGCGACCGCTCTTCGATGCGCGGAACGCCTCCTCCGCCCCGCCGCCCCACGTCCCGACGAGGCGTGCAGCGGCCTCGGCCGCGTCGGTGCGCTCCCAGCCGAGGAGCTCGACGATCCGGCCGGCGACGTACGCGTCGTCGAGCGCAAGCGTTCCCTGGACGCCCGCGCAGACGACGACGGCGTCCGCCCCGGCCGCACGGACGGCTTCGACCACGGCCGAGAGGTTGAGGAGCGAGGCCACGAAGACGCGCTCACAGCGCTGCGCCGCCGCGACGACAGCGCGGGTTCCGTTCGTCGTCGAGAGGAACAGCGTCTTCGCCGCGGGCTCGAGGTACTCGCGCGGCGAGTTGCCGAGATCGAATCCCGGGATGCGCACGGCGTTGCGCTCGCCCCCGAGGACACCGTCGCCGAGCACCTCCCTGAGCGCGCGGGCCTCGTCGATCGCGGCCGTGCAGAGCACGCGCTCGTAGCCTGCGGCCAGCGCCTGGCAGATCGTCGAGGTCGCGCGGATGACGTCGACGACGACGCCCGTCGGGGCCGCCCCGGCCTCGTCCGGAGTGAACACGACGTCCACACGCACGCGGGTACGCTAGCCCGCGGTGGCCGAGCCTCTCCATTGCTATCGACATCCGGACCGGGAGACCTACGTCTCCTGCTCGGAGTGCGGGCGGGGGATCTGCCCCGACTGCATGGTGTACGGACCCGTCGGCATCCGCTGCCCGGACCATGCCCGTAACGACGGTAAGACCGCTGCGCCGCGACGTGCGGCTCGCACCGCTTCGCGCTCGCTCTCGCAGTACGG
>JBKOYF010000056.1:0-4590 GCA_046725305.1 Actinomycetota bacterium | reverse complement strand
GCCCGGCGTACACCGTGATCGTGACGAAGGGAATGGCCCCCCAGACGATGAGCAACGTCACCATCGCGAGCTTCGAGAAGGACGTCTCGTACCAGTCGTGCTGCGCGTAGTCGCCGACGTGGAGCTGCGTCAGGACGTGGTTCAGGATCCCGTTCTGGAAGTTCGTCATCCAGTACCAGACCTGAACGGCGACGACGGCCGGCATCGACCAGGCGAGAACGAGGCCGGCGGTGAGGAGCACGCGCACCCAGGCCGAGACGCGGACCAGCAGGAACGCGATGAGCGTGCCGAGGCCGATGGTGAGCCCCACGTTGGCGGCCGTGAAGATCACCGTGCGCAGCAGCGTGCGCCAGAAGATCTCGTCGTGCAGCACCGACGTGTAGTTGTCGATCCCGATCCATCCGCCCTTCCGCTGGATCAGCTCGGCGAGCCCGTACTGCTGGAACGAGAGCGTGACGAGCTTGTAGAGCGGGTAGCCGAGGATCGCTGTGATGACGGCGATCACCGGCAGGATCAGGAGGTACGGGATCGACGCGTCGAGCAACCGCCTCAAGCGGTGCGGTCGCCGCCGAGACCGGTGGGCGGGGGCCTCGGCGGCGACCGTCATCCTCGCGACCCTACTGATTGAGCGTGAACGTGATGTTGTCGCTCGCGACCGAAGCCGCATCCTTGATGGTCGACTTCCCTGTCAGGATTCGCTGGAGCATCGTGCGCAGGACGTTCCCGTTCTCCACGTTGACCCAGTTCTTCGCCGTCGGGACGAACCAGCTCCGCTTGGCGGCGCGCTCGTTCACGCTGTTGCCGAGCAGGCTCGTCGTGTTCGGGATGTTCCCCTTCGCCCGCAGGGCGGTCATCGAGGCGTTGTCCGTGAAGGCGCTGATCCAGGCGGCGCCCGCGGTCCGGTTCGCGCCGATGGGCACTGCGAGATCCGAGCCGCCGAGGAAGCCGGGGATCGGCTGACCCTTGACGTGGCTCGGCATCACGAATTGCGCGGTCCGGTTCTTGAAGTCGCCGACGCAGCAGCTGAACCAGCCCGGGCCGACGATCGCCGCTGCGTTGCCCTGCGCGAACACGTCGTACGGCTGTGGCCGGGCCTCGTCTGTGGTCTTCGACGCTCGCGACGCAGCTTCGAAGAACCTCTTGAACGCGGCGAGCCCGGCGAGGGCGGCAGGCTTGTCGAGCGTGCCGACCCACTTGCCCTTCCGCGTCATCGCGATCTTGCCGCCGTAGTCGTACACGAAGCTCATCGCGATGTACCAGTCCGTCCCGGCGATGTAGACGGGCGAGAAGGACTTCGAGTCGTTCTTCGCACCGATCCTCTTCGCGAGCGCCGTGAACTCGGCGATGCTCGTCGGGATCTTCGCTTTCAGCTGCTTGAACACGTCGGTGCGGTACGTGACGACGCGCGACCCCGCGTAGTACGGCACGCCGTACAGCTTCCCGCCGTAGCGCCCCGACGCTGCGAGGCCGGCGAGCCAGTTGCTCTGGTTCGGGAACGAGAGCGACGACAGGTCCTGGAAGGCGCCCGCCGCCATGTACTTCGTCATCTCCGTGTTCCCCATCTCGATGACGTCGGGCGCGTTCCCGCCTGCGAGTGTCGCGTCGAACTTGGCGAGGTGGGTGCCCCATGTCTGATACTGGACGTCGACGTCCCAGCCCGGATTCTGCGCCTTGAACTGGGCGTTCGCCGCTGCGACGACGTCCGGCCAACCGGACTGCGCGTCCACCTGGAGCCAGACCGTCAGGGTGTTCGCGGCACTGCCACCCGAGGCCCCGGACACGCCTACGGCCACGACTGCGAGTGCTGCCACGAGCGCGGCGGCAGCAAAAACACGTACGTTCATTCGTCTCTCCCGCGGCATCTGAGCACCCGGTTCACCGTTCCGTCGAGGGTGGCAGTCACGGGCCGACCGTGCTCAAGTGGTTTATACCAATCTGCCACGCGGGGGAGGGTTCCACATTCGGCCGCGGCTGTCAAGCCCCATCTGTCAAACGGATTCGGGCAAAAACGCCCGCGTACACGAAGAGACAGCGGATGCGGTGCCTGCAGCCGCGGTGGTACTAGCCACGACGAGCAGAGATCGGCGCCGTACGTCCATCGGAATCGGCTCGGCGAGCTCGGCGACGTTCCGGCGGGATCGAGAGGGACGTGATCAGCCGATACCGGTCGCCGCGATAGATCGACTCCACGAACTCGACGATCTCCCCCGTTTGGGAGCGGGTCACCCGCTCGAACCGGAACGCGGGTGAGTGGAGCGGCACGCCGAGCGCGTTCGACTCGTCCTCGTCCGTGACGGTCGGCTCGATCGTCTGCTCTCCGCCGACCACGGCGATCCCGTACCGATCCCGCAGCAGCTCGTAGAACGAGCGCTCCTCGAGATCGTCCGCGGTGAGGCCCGGAACGTGAGATGCACGGATGTGCACGGTCTCGATGGCCATGCTCTCACCGTCCGCGAGACGCAGCCGTTCTGCGACGAAAACGAGCTCAGAAGGCGACACGTGCAGGAGACGACCGAGCCTCGCGCCGGCCGGCGTGAGTCGGAGGTCGAGCGTCCTGCTCGCCGGTTGGAGACCGCGCCTGCGCATGTCGTCTGTGAAGGACGTCATCGTCAGTTCCTGGGCGATCTTGGGCTCGCTCACGAACGTGCCGGATCCTCGTCGCCGCACGAGGTATCCCTCCCGCACGAGGTCGTCGAGGGCAGCGCGAACCGTCAGGCGGGAGACGCCGAAGTCGGAGCTCAGCTGTCGCTCGGACGGGATCGCCTGGCCGACGGACAGCTGCTCGATGAGGTCGAGCACGAGATCGCGAGTCTCCGCCTGCTTCGTCATGCGCTGCATCGTAACCCAGCTCGATCGGTGGTCAATACCAGAGTCGAAGACCTCGGCTCAGCTGCGGACCACGGCCTGTGTCTCATCGGCGACCGTTGACGCGTGAAGCAGCGTCGACCCCGTCACGGGATCGAAGAAGTGGAAGCGGCGAGGGTCGACGGCGAGTCGCAGCGAGCGACGGACGCGAGCGCTCGTCCGCGCGTCGACGCGGGCGTTCAGGAGCGCTCCCCGGTCCACGATCAGATCCGGCGAGTCGTCGTCCTCCGTCTCCCCGATGCCGATGCGGGTCGCATCCACCGGGAAGAACACGTGTGCGTCCGAGCCCAGTTCCTCGAGCACGACCACGTCGACGTCGAGCGTCGGCAGCTCGGTTGATGCGAACGACGCATCCTCGAACGTCTCCGGACGAATCCCGAGGATCACGCTGCCTTTCGCCCTCCCTTCCGGCCGCCGGGCCGGATCGAGCGGGATGCGGAACTGGCCGACGACGACGTCGTCCCCTTCGACCGTCGCGTCCACGAGGTTCATCGACGGCGACCCGATGAACCCGGCGACGAAAACGTCTCGGGGTCGCTCGTACAAGCGTTGCGGCGTGTCGACCTGGAGGATCCCGCCGTCCCGCATGACGGCGACGCGCTGGCCGAGCGTCATCGCCTCCACCTGGTCGTGCGTGACGTACACGGTTGTCACACCGAGTCGCCCGTGAAGTTGTGCGAGCGACGCGCGCATGCCGACGCGGAGCTTCGCGTCGAGGTTGGAGAGCGGCTCGTCCATGAGGAAGGCCTGCGGATTCCGCACGATCGCCCTCCCCATCGCCACCCGTTGCCTCTGGCCGCCCGACAGCTGCGCCGGCTTGCGCTCGAGCAGGTCCTCGAGGCCGAGGAGCTCCGCTATTTCCTCGACCCGGCGGCGGATCTCGACCTTGCTCGTCCGCCGCACCTTGAGCCCGTAGCCCAGGTTCTCGCGGACATTCATGTGCGGGTAGAGCGCGTAGCTCTGGAAGACCATCGCGATATCGCGATGGCGCGGCGCGAGGTCCGTGACGTCGCGCCCGTCGATCGAGATCTCGCCGCTCGTCACGTCCTCCAGCCCGGCAATCGAGCGGAGGAGTGTCGACTTGCCGCAGCCCGACGGCCCGACGAGGGCGATGAACTCCCCGTCCTCGATGCGGAGCGAGACGTCGTCGAGGGCGACGACGTCGCCGGGGAAGATCTTCGTGACGTTCGCGATCTCGATCGCGGCCATGCCTGCGTATCGATACCACATTTCGACAAAATTGGTATTGACCACCGTGCACGGGGGCCGTAGACTCGCGCGATGGTCGACGACCCAGTTGCAACCGAGTCGGGGAGCGACCCACATACCGGCTACGAGCGTCGGGAGACGATCGAGCTCGTGGAGCTCATGAACGCCGCCGACGCGGCCGTGCCCGCCGCGGTCGGCTCGGCCGCTGCGCAGATCGCAGAGACCGTCGATGCCGTCGTCGAGCGGATTGGCTCGGGAGGACGCCTCGTGTACGTCGGAGCCGGCTCGTCCGGACGCCTCGCCGCGCTCGACGCGTCAGAGTGCGAGGCGACGTTCGCCACGGCACCCGGTCTCGTGGTCGCGCTCGTCGCCGGAGGCGAGTCCGCGCCGGCGCTCGTCCAGGCCGCGGCCGAAGACGACCGGGGCGCCGGCCGCGGGGACGTCGCGGCGCTCGACGTGGGCCCGGCCGACGCCGTGGTCGGCGTCAGCGCGAGCGGCAGCACACGGTACGTGCTG
>JBKOYF010000135.1:0-6558 GCA_046725305.1 Actinomycetota bacterium | reverse complement strand
GCCGCTTCTTCTCCCCGCGCGCGGGCGAGCGCACCTCCACCCGGGCTCCGCGCCGCTCACTCAGGAACTCGGCGATCGCAGACGTGTCCGGGATCCCTGCGGGGACGACCACTTCGGGCGGAACGCTCGGTGTCGAGCCGTAGTACTCGGTCACGAACGCCTCCAGCACCGCCTGCTCGTCCTCGTCCGCGGTGTTCTCGAGATGGAACCCGTAACGGTCGATCATCTTCCCGTCCCGCAGCGGGAAGACCTGGACCGCCGCGCGGTCGCCGTTCACGGCGAGGCCGATCACGTCGATCGTTCCGGTCGCGCGCCGGTCGGCCGCCTGTCGCTCGACGAGGTGACGAACGGCGAAGAGCCGGTTTCGATAGCGCGCCGCCTCCTCGAAGCGCTCCTCGTCTGCGGCCTCCTTCATCCGCGCCTCGAGCTGTCGCTGGATCGTCCTCGTATCGCCCGAGAGAAAGGCGATGACCCCGTCGATGATCTCTCCGTAGTCCTCGGCGCTGATGTTGCTGATGCACGGAGCGAAGCAGCGGTCGATGTGGAAGTCGAGGCATGGGATCCCGGAGTGCCTGCCCGGGCGCGGCCCCTCGCACGGGCGAAAGCGGAAAACGCGGTTGAGCACGTCGAGCGTCTCGCGGACCTTCTTCGCGTTCGCGTACGGGCCGAAGTACACGGTCCCCCGGCGATGCCGCTCGCGGGTGAACATCACACGCGGGAACTCGTCGGTCAGCGTCACGGCGATGTACGGGAACGACTTGTCGTCACGGAGCCTGATGTTGAACGGCGGCCTGTGGCGCTTGACGAGGTTCTGCTCGAGGTGCAGCGCCTCGGCTTCGGTGCGCGTGACGATGACCTCGACATCCTCGATGCGCTCCACGAGCTGTGCGGCGCCCAGCCGCACGTCACCGCGCTGGAAGTAGCTCCGTACCCTCGGACGCAGCGACTTCGCCTTCCCGACGTAGAGGACCTCGCCCCCGTCGTCGCGAAAGAGGTACACACCGGGCTCGCGAGGCAGCGTGCGCAGCTTCCCTTCAAGGTTTTCTCGCATTCTCGGGCTAGCGTATCCCCATGCGTATAGGGCTCCTGACCGCCGTCGCCGCGCTCGCCGCGCTTCTGGCGCCTGGCATTGCGACCGCCGGGCCGGGCCTCGTCGTCGGCGCGGTCGAAGACGACGTGCGCGCGAACACCCTCGTCGAGGCCGAGGCGAGGATGACGACCTTGAGGGTCTCCGGGTTCCGGGCCGTGCGCATCACGAGCTTCTGGCGACCGGGTCTTTCGACGCCGAGCGGCGACGAGCTGAAGATCCTGAGCAACGTGAGCGATGCCGCGAAGCGCAACGGCGTGCGCCTCTACGTGACCGTCATGAGCCCCGGCTCCGCGACGACGCCGCTCACCGAGGAGGCTCGGGCCGGCTTCGCCTCCTACGCCGCGGCGATCGTCCGCGAGGCTCCATCGGTAGATCACGTGATCGTCGGCAACGAGCCCAACCTGAACCGCTTCTGGCTGCCGCAGTTCGCCCTCGACGGCTCGAGTGCGTCGCCCGCGGCGTACCTCGCTCTCCTGAGCCGGACGTACGACGCGATCAAGAGCGTCTCGAGCTCGGTGACCGTGTACGGAGGGGCGGTCTCTCCCCGAGGCACGGACCGTGCAGACGGCTCCCGTCCCACGCACTCCCCGACGACCTTCATCCAGGGCCTGGGAGCCGCCTACCGGGCCAGCGGCCGCACGCGACCCGTCATGGACGCGCTCGCGATCCACGTCTACGGCGACAATTCGAGCGTCGGGCCGGCGGTCGCGCACCCGCTCAACACGTCCATCGGAGTGGCGGACTACGACAAGCTCGTCGGGCTCCTCGGCGAGGCGTTCGACGGGACGGCGCAGCCGGGCTCGACACTTCCGATCCTCTACGGCGAGTACGGCGTCGAGTCGGACATCCCGGCGAGCAAGGCTTCGCTGTACACCGGCACGGAGCCGACCACCACCAAGCCGGTGAGCGAGGCGACGCAGGCCGCCTACTACGAGCAGGCGCTCGCACTGGCGTTCTGTCAGCCGACGGTCGAAGGAATGCTGCTGTTCCTCTCACGCGACGAGCGCGCGCGGGCGAGTTGGCAGTCGGGCATCTACTACGTCGACGGCACACCGAAGACGAGCCGACCTATGGTGACCAAGGCGCTCAACCGCACGACCGGCGGCTCGATCACCCGCTGCCCGGGAGTCGAGCTCCCGGTGCACGCGACGAACCTGCGCTTCGGGACACGGTCGGCGGCGAAGCGTGGGGCTTTCCGCGTCAGCTTCACGTGCGACCTCGACTGCCGCTACTGGGTGCGGCTGGAGAACGCCGTGACGCACGCGACGAAGCTCGCGACGAAGGGGTCGGCCGAGGTCGGCGTGCCCGTCCAGGCGGACCTCGGGTCGCGCCTGCTCAAGGCCGGGACGTACCGCTACACGCTCAAGCTCGTCCACCCGGTGAACCCGGCCGCGCCGACGGTCCGGGCCGGGCCGGCCTTCGCCCTTCCGTAGCGGCCCGCACCCAGCCCGTCCGAGACCCCAGCCGCCACGGATGAACCTGCGTAGCCAGCGTCTATGACTGTCGCGATGGGCGGCCGCGGGAGCGGCGGCCCATCTGCGGAACTCAATAGCGGTGCTCGGCGCGCCAGACGCGCACGATCACGTACACGCACGCGCCGAGCACGACCACGAGCGCGAAGGCGTCCCGGCTCTCCGGGAGCCCGTAGCCGATGGCCAGCCCGATGGCGAGCACCGCGAGCACGATCGCGGCGTAGAACAGCTTCCGGTTCCACTCGGACCAGGCTTCCAGGTCGCCCCGGCGCTCGCGCCAGATGAGGAAGAGTAAGAGCGCGATCGCGAGGAAGAACGCGATCTGGAGGATCCCGCCCACCGTCGCGACGACGGGCTCGAGCGAGAGCACGACGACGACGAGGGCGATCACCGCCACGATCCCGAGCCCGCGCGCGAGCGGGGGGATGCGATCCCAGAGGCCTCTCACAACCCGCCCGTCGTGAACGCACGGATGGCGAGCGCCCCGGCGACGAGGGTCGTCGCGGCGAACCAGAGCAGGCGCCGACGCCCTGCCTCCGGCGCGTAGAACCAGGGCGAGAGCACGACACCGAGCGCCAACGCCCCGTACGTGTAGTGGAGACGCTCGGGAGCACGCCGTCCGTCCGACAGCAGCAGCAGCCCGACCCCCGCCTGCGCGATGAGCAGCGTCTGCGCGAGGACGAGCGCGTTCGAGACGAGAGGGCCGGCACCGGTCTCGCGCCGGTACGCGACGAGGCCGACGACCGCCGCGCCCGCGCATACGAGGACGACCGCGACACCGAGCGCGACGTGGACGGTCAGCACGGCGGGCACCATAGATGCTCGACGCGAGGTCGATGTCGATCTCGGCGTCGTGCATCCGTCGTAGGTGCGAAGACGCCAAGACACACGACCGAAGGGAGCGACGATGAAGTACCTGATGCTGGTCTGCTGGGACGCCGAGAAGATGGCTGCCCTGACCGAGCCGGGCCCGAACGAGACGATGGACGAGGAGAGCTTCCCGTGGCTGGACGACCTCCAGGCACGTGGCATCTGGGTCACCGGCGATCAGCTCGCACCGCCCCGGCGAGCCCGGTCGGTGCGCGTCCGGGACGGTAAGACGATGGTCACCGACGGACCGTTCGCCGAGACCAAGGAGGCGGTCGGCGGATTCGACATCCTCGAGTGCGGCAGTCTCGAGGAGGCCGTCGAGATCGCCGCTGGGCATCCTGTGGCGCAGATGGGGACGATCGAGGTGCGGCCGCTCTGGGGAAACTGAGGCTCCGACTCGCTCCCTCGTTTCGACAGTATGTCCGCATGACCGCGCCGACGATCTCCGAGGTCACGTCATGACCGACTCCGTTCCGGAGGCACAGCTCAAGAAGACGGATGCCGGGCTCATCCCGCAGGGCGAGGGCTGGTTCGTGCTCAACGCGCGCGACGGGTCGTGGATCCGGAGCGATGAGCGCGGGCAGGACACCGACTTCGAAGGGGGGCAGGAGTGGACCCAGCTCGGGTTCCGCGTCCACGTTCTCATGCCCGGTCAGCGGAACGGCATGTACCACGGCGAGCGCGGCCAGGAGGACTTCCTCGTGGTCTCCGGCGAGTGCGTGCTTCTCATCGAAGGGGAGGAGCGCCTCCTGAAGGCCTGGGACTTCGTCCACTGCCCGCCGTGGACGCAGCACGTCTTCGTCGGCGCCGGTGACGGCCCGTGCGTCGTCGTCATGGCCGGCAGCCGAGTGGGTGGCTTCGAGGCCCTCTATCCGGTGAATGAGATGGCAGCGAAGCACGGTGCGAGCGTGCTCGAGGAGACATCGAAGCCGGGGGAGGCCTACGCCCGCTTCGGGCCGGAGCAGCGGTCGGCGTACCGCGAGGGGTGGCTGCCGTCGTGAACGACCCCACGGCCCGACGAACGGAGGCACCGTTGATCGAGGAAGGTAGTCCAGCTCCTGACTTCTCGCTCACGTCGGACGCCGGCGAGCGCGTACGTCTCTCGCAATTCCGGGGGAAGCCGGTCGTCCTCTACTTCTATCCAAAGGACGACACGCCCGGCTGCACGGCCCAGGCATGCGGCATCCGCGACGTCTGGGGCGAGCTCCAGCGCAAGGGAGCGGTCGTGCTCGGCGTCAGTCCGGACGGCCCGCGCGAGCACGTGAAGTTCAGGGAGAAGTACGGTCTGCCGTTCACGCTCCTCTCGGACGAGGAGCACACGGTCGCCGACCAGTACGGCACATGGGTCGAGAAGAGCATGTACGGCAAGACGTACATGGGCATGGAACGGTCGACGTTCGTCATCGACGCAGACGGCAACGTCGCGAAGGTGATGCGGAAGGTGAAGCCGGCCGAGCACGCCGACGACGTGCTGGCGGCGCTCCCCTGACGTATCGCTTCAGGCGGTGCGCACGTTCCGCTCGAACTTGTGCCACGCCTTGTCGCCGCGGAGGAACCTCCACGAGCCCTTCAGGCGAGCCCACACGATGATCGGGCGGTACAGCACGAGGTCGAGCGGCGCGAGCAGCAGGAGCCACGCGAGGTCGCGGACCCGATACGTGCGCGACTGCACGTCGTCGAGCAGGATGGCGCACGCGGTCAACGCCGCGTTGAGGAACGCGACGGCGCCGAGCATCACGACGAAGACCGCAGGGTCGAACAGACCGAGCGCGACCGCGACGCCGAGCGTCAGCACGGCGAGCACCTCGAAGACGGGCGCGAGCACTTCCGTCAGGAGGTAGAACGGGGCGCCGATCAGACCGACGCTCCGGTAGCGCGGGCGGAACCACATCCCGCGGTAGTGCCACACCGTCTCGTCGATGACACGCTGCCAGCGCTCGCGCTGCGAGACGAGCTTCCTGACCGTGTCCGGCCCCTCCGTCGTCCCGACGTTGTCGGGGAGGCAGTGGATCTCGTACTCGCGACCGTTGCGCAGGAAGCGCTCGTGGACACGGAACGTGAGCTCGATGTCCTCGCACGTGAAGCCGCGCGAGTAGCCCCCGACCTCCTCGAGGACGTCGCGGCGCCAGATCTGGAACGCGCCGACGGAGCAGAGCATGAAGCCGAGCCTCGACCACGCGAGGCGGTTGTTGAAGAACGCGCGCAGATAGTCGAGGTGCTGGTAGGCCATGAACGGCCGCCGGTCGACCGGCGCCGTCCCAGCGGGGCGGACATCACGAGCTCCGGGTTCTCCGCGATCGTGAGATGGCTCGTCACGCCGATGATGCGCGCGGGGTCCTCGACGACTCTTCGCATGCCCTTGAGCAGCGCCTCTCGATCGAAGACGGTGTCCGCGTCGACGCCGCAGACATAGCGATAGCGTGCGACGTTCAGGCCGGCGTTCAGCGCGTCGGCCTTGCCGCCGTTCTCCTTGTCGACGACGACGAGTTGCGGGTGTGCGGCGCTGCGGTAGATCGCACGCACGTCCTCCGTCGGGAACACGTGCCGGACGAACACCTCGTACGGCTCGAGCTCGAAAGCGTCCACGAGGCGCGCCAAGGTGGCGTCGCCCGAGCCGTCGTTGACCGCGATCACCTCGAACTCCGGGTAGTCGAGGTCGAGGAGCGAGTCCACGGTCGAGACGATCGCGGACTCCTCGTTGTAGGCGGCGACGACGACGCTCACCGGAATCGTGAAGCGAGAGGCGCCGAGCACGTCGAAGTCCTGGCTCGCCTCCTCGTGGCGACGCACGACGTTCTCGACGGCTGCAACCACGACGAGGGCGACGTAGGTCAGGTTCGTGAGCAGGAGGTAGCCCAGGCACACGAGGACGGTGACTTCGAGGGCCGTCTCGGTCATGCGGCGGCCTCCTCTCGTTTCGTCGAGGCGCCCGCGAGCCGTACCTCTGTCGCCTCACGGAAGCGCTCGCCGCCGGCGGCGTCGATGCGCTCGAGGAGCTGGCCGCGAGGATCGTCGAGCGCCAGGAAGTCGACGAAGCCGATGTCCTGGAGCACCTCCGCAGCGCTGTTCCGTGCGAAGGGGTCGTCGTGGCCGAGGACCGAGAGAAGCGACGGGACCGCGTCGGCA
>JBKOYF010000018.1:0-3641 GCA_046725305.1 Actinomycetota bacterium | reverse complement strand
CCGAGCTCGCGGATCCGGCCGACGTCGTGGAGCAGCGCCGCCGCAAGGAGCAGATCGTCGCGGAGGCGCAGGTGCAGTTGCGCCGTCTCGCGGCAGAGGGTCGCGACCCCCACCGTGTGCTCGAGGAGGCCGCCCGCGTAGCCATGGTGGGCGTCCGCGCCCGCGGCGGGCAGCGAGCGGAGCGCCGTCCGGATCGCGGGGTCGCGGACGAAGGAGTCGACGACCGTCGCCAGCTCCTCATGGGTTATCTCGGACGCTAGGAACTCGAAGAAGCCGTCGAGCTCCTCTGCATCTCGTCGGAGTGTCGGCGTGAGCGCCGCCCTGTCCACCTCCTCGGCGGGTTCGACCGCACGCACCTGGACCTGCAGCTTCCCGCCGAACCGCTCGACGCGCCCGAGGACGTGCACTGCGTCGCCTTCGGCGAAGCGGCCGTCGAGGAGGTCGACGTCGTTCCAGACCCGGGCGTCGACGCGCCCGCTCGAGTCGGCGAGCTCGAGCGCGAGATATGCGGCCCCCGCGCGCGTCCGTCGCCGCTCCTTCCTCGTCACCGCGAACACGCCCTCGACGGTCCTGTCCTCGGCGAGCTCGGCGATCGTGGTCACGTCCTGAGTCTATGAAGACCGTTGGTACGCTCGCCGCGATGGCCGACGTCCAGCCGTTCCGCGCCGTCCGCTACTCCGGCGCGGCCGGACCGCTGGCGGATCTCGTGGCTCCGCCCTACGACACCGTCGACGAGGACGAGCGTGCGCGGCTCTTGGCTCGGAGCCCGTACAACGTCGCGCACGTCACCCTCCCCGAGTCGATCGAGGGGGCAGCCCGGCTCTATCGGGAGTGGCTCGCAGACGGGATTCTGGAACCCGACGACGCTGCCTCGATGTGGCTGACGGTCGAGACGTACGTCGGGCCCGACGGCGTCGAGCGCACCCGCCGTGGCCTCATCGCCTCCCTTCCCGCGACGCCGTACTCCGCGGGGCGGGTCCTTCCGCACGAGCGGACGCACCCGCGGATCCGCGACGACCGGCTCGACCTCCTTCGCGCGACGCGCGTGCAGCCAGAGGCGATCCTGCTCCTCGCCGACAGGCCGATCGACGTCGCCCTCCCCGAATCGGAGCCCGAGGTCGATGTCGACGGGACGCGTCTGTGGCGCATCGACGGCGTGGGAGAGGGTCTCGACGTCGGGGAACTCCTCATTGCCGACGGGCATCACCGGTACGAGAGTGCGGTCGAGCTCGGGGAGGAGCTCGGTGTGTGGTCGCGGATCATGGGCATCGTCGTCTCGACGGACGATCCCGGCCTCCACGTGTTCCCGACCCATCGATTCTTCGTCGGTCGCCCCGATCTGGATGCGCTCCGCGAGGGTGAGCCGTGCCCCGACCTCGACGAGGGCTTGCGTCGTCTCGGCGAGGTGCCGAGCGGGCAGTCTGCTGCGATCGGCTATCGGCGAGGGAGGGTCGAGCTCGTCCGCGGTCCCGAAGGCGACCTCGATGCGGCCCTCGTCGACCGACACGGGCTCGAGGGCATCCGGTACACGCCTCGTGCCGACGAGGCGACGGCTGCCGTCGACGACGGCGCCGCGGACGTCGCGTTCATCCTCCGCGAGCCGCGGATCGACGAGGTGTTCGCCGTCGCTCGCCGTGGCGAGCGGATGCCGCAGAAGAGCACCTACTTCTACCCCAAGCCCCTTTCGGGTCTCCTCTTCCACCCGCTCGACGCATGACGCCGTGGCTGGAGACCTGCAGGCTGTGCGTCGCGGACATCCGGGGAGTGCTCGAGCACCTCCCCGGTCGCGTCGAGCGCGAGCCGGTCCTGCGGCTCGGACAGGGCGGCGACGACACGACCGCGATCGATCAGGCGGCGGAGGACGTCGTGGTCGAGCGGCTCGCCGCACTGCACGAGGACTTCGTGCTCGTGTCGGAGGAGCTCGGCACGAGGGCGTTCGGCGCCGGCGGCGACCGCAGGGTCGTGGTCGACCCGATCGACGGGTCGGTGAACGCGAAGCGCGGGATCCCGTTCTTCTCCTTCTCGCTCGCAGTCGCCGAAGGCTCCGAAATGGCCGACGTCGTGTTCGGATACGTCTACGACTTCGGCACGGGGGAGGAATGGACGGCGGAGCGCGGACGGGGCGCCTTCCTCGGCGACGCGCCGCTAGGGGCGCAGCTGCCGAAGGACGCGCTCGAGATCCTCTCCTTCGAGGGCACGACGACGCCGGCCATCGCAGGCACGGTCGCGAGGGTCACCGACCTCGCTGCGAGGCTCAGGGTGATGGGGTCGCTGGCGCTGTCGCTCTGCCACCTTGCCGCGGGTCGCGTCGACGGGGTCGTCTCGCTGAAGCCCGCCCGCTCCGTCGATATCGCCGCCGCACAGCTCCTGGTCCGTGAGTGCGGGCTCGCCATCGAGCTGTTCGACGACCCGCCGTTCGCCTCCGCTCCGCTCGACCTGGTGACGCGGTCGCGCGTCGCGGCGGCGGGCTCGCCCGCGCTCGTTTCGCTGCTCGGGGACGCGCTTCGCGCTCCGTAGTCGCTACGCTCGACGGGATGCGACCCGACCGCGATGCGATCCTCGTGGCGCTCGAGAGCGTTATCGATCCCGAGCTGCGCCGGCCCGTCACCGAGCTCGACATGGTCCGTGACGTGCTCGTTGAGGAGGACGGCTCGGTCTCGGTCACGATCGCGCTGACGGTCGCCGGCTGTCCGCTCCGGGACTCCTTCACGGAGCAGGTCACGCGCCACGTCGGCGAGGTGCCGGGGGTGACGCGCGTGCGCCTGGGGTTCGACGTCATGTCGCCGGCGGAGAAGGCTGCACTCGTCTCGCACCTCCGCGGCGGCCGCACCGACGACCGGACGATCTCGCTCTCGCCGGCGACCCGCGTCATCGCGGTTGCCTCGGGGAAGGGTGGCGTCGGGAAGTCGACGCTCACCGCGAACCTCGCGTACGCGCTCTCGGGGCTCGGCGAGCAGGTCGGGGTCCTCGACGGCGACATCTATGGCCATTCGATCCCGCACATGCTCGGCGTGCACCAGAAGCCGATCGCCGTCGACGACATGATCGTCCCGCCCGTTCGGGGGGACCTGAAGCTCATGTCGATCGGGTTCTTCCTCGACGAGAACGCGCCGATCATGTGGCGCGGGCCGATGCTGCACAAGGCCCTCGAGCAGTTCCTCTCCGATGTGCACTGGGGTGATCTCGACACGCTCCTCGTGGACATGCCACCCGGGACCGGCGACGTCGCGATGTCCCTCGGGCAGCTCCTCCCGCGTGCGGAGGCTCTCGTCGTCACGACGCCGCAGCCGGCAGCCCAGCAGGTTGCGGTGCGGGCGGCGCAGATGGCGCAGAAGACCGGCATGCGCGTCATCGGCGCGGTGGAGAATATGTCGTACCTCGTCGGGTCGGGAGAGGAGCTCTTCGGCGCCGGCGGAGGTCAGGCGCTCGCGGACGAGATCGGGGTCCCGCTCCTCGCGCGCATCCCGCTCGATCCGCTGCTGCGCGAGGCCGCCGACGAGGGCGCCACGGTCTCCGAGCTGAGCCCGGAATCGGAGGGGGCGCTCGCGATCGCCGCTCTCGCCGAGGCGGTCGCGGCGACCAGAGCCGGAACCATCCGGAAGCCGTTGACGATCGTCTCGTAGGATCGCCCGGTGTCGGGG
>JBKOYF010000022.1:0-16761 GCA_046725305.1 Actinomycetota bacterium | reverse complement strand
CTCCTGTTCCGATGGTCGGACCGCTTCGTCGTCGAGTCGCTCGACGCCTTCGAGTCGACCTGGGATGTCTCCCTCGACCGCGACGACATCCGCTACGCGTGGGCTGCCGAGCACCGCCTGCGCGGGGTGGAGACGACGTATCCGCGCCTCCGCAGGATCCTCGGCAAGGAGCGGTTCCGCCGCTTCGTGGTCGCGAGGCTGGAGGAGAAGGTCCTCTCCGAGCAGCTCCGTGCTCGGGCGGCGATCGTTCCGGCCGTCCCGCAGGCTCTCGCGCCCGAGCTGGTCGAGCGGGCACTCGAGGACCTCGTGGAGGCCACCGAGCGAGGCGCGCTCACCGCCCGGTGAGTCGCCGAAACGGCCTTCCGCCCGTCGCGGGGATGGCGACGATGCCCTCCCGCGCGACGACGGCCCCCCGCGCGATCGAGTCGATCCTTCCGCAGGTCTCGCGCCTGTGGGTCTTCCTCGACCGCTTCGACACGGTGCCCGACTTCGCGGAACACGAGCGGATCGAGGTGCTCCGTTCGCAGGACCTGGGCGACCTGCGCGCGAACGGGAAGTTCCTGGCGCTCGCGCTCGACGAGGAGGCGTGCACCTTCTTCGGCCTCGACGACGACGTGCTCTATCCCGCCGACTACTGCAAGACGCTCGAGTCGCACCTCGGTCGCTGGCCGGGAGCTGCCGTCGGCGTTCACGGCGGCCTGCTACCGCCCAAGGTGACCTCCTACGCGGGCGACCTCAAGGTGCTGCACCGTCGCGCGCCGCGCGAGCGCGCGACCGAGGTCGATCTCCTCGGAAGCGACTCCGTCGCGTTCCGCACCTCGACGCTCCGCTTCGACGTCCGGGACTGGCCCGACGTCAACATGGTCGATCTCTCGTTCGCGCTTACCGGGCGCCGGCGCTCCGTGCCGCTCGTCACGATCCCGCGGAAGGCGTACTGGATGAACGCTCTCGACGAGAACCAGTCCGACAGCATCTGGCAGGGGGTGCTCCGCGACGACACACGGCAGACGGAGCTCGCCCGGGAGCTCGTCGCGCTGCCCCGGCCGCCGTTGCCCAGCCGGCCGCGCTGGCCGAGGCTGCTCGCGCGCACCGGTTAGCCGCCGCCGCAGCGCCGGAACTCGACGGTCGGCTTCCCGGCCTCGACCCAGGAGTCGATGCCGCCGCTGACCACCGGGTGCGCGTCGAATCCACGTGCGGCCAGGATGCTCGCGGCGATGGCGGCCCTCGGCCCGGACTCGCAAATCGTGACGATCGGCTTGTCGCGCGGGAGGTCGGCCTCGCCGAGGGCGAGCAGCCGGTACGGGATGTTGCGGCTTCCTGCGATGTAGCCCGAGTCGCGCTCGTCCTTCTCCCGCACGTCGACGAGCTCCGCGCCGGCCTCGAGAAGTGCGTCGAGCTCGTCCACCGTAACGAGTCCGAGCGGCTCCGGCCCTCCCCCGAGGACGTACCCCGCGATATCCAGCACTCCGACCGAGCGCACGCCGCGGATCGCCTCCACCGCCTCGTGGGGCGTCGAGGCCGCGACGACGACGGGGCCGTCGTCGAGGACGAATGCCGCCTTCGTCGAGAACCGGCTGCCGGAGACGGGGACGCTGAGCGCACCTGCGAGGTGCCCGGCCGCGAATGCGTCCACCGGGCGGACGTCGAGAATCTGCGCTTCCTCGGGCGGCGCGACGAGCTCCTGCGGCTCGGGCTGCGCGCCCACGAACGGACCGCGGTTCAGCTCGACCAGGCGGTGCATGTTCGGCGGACGCGGGGTCGAGATCGCCGCGGACTCGGCGACGAACAGTGCGACGTCGTCGTACGCGAGGGCGGGGTTGAAGCGACGCTCGTAGCCGATCGTCGTCGACGCCTTCGAGCTCATCGCCTTGCCGCAGAGCGATCCGGCCACGTGCCCGGGGTACACCTCGACGCCGTCCCCGAGCTCGATGATCCGCCGCAGGGAGTCGAACAGTCCCTCCGCGCCCTCTTTTGCGTCGACTGCGAGGTCGGGCCGTGCGGCGTCCCCGACGAAGAGCGAGTCGCCCGTGAGGACGATCCACGGCTCCAGGCCCCGGGTCCCGTCGCTCACCGTGAGGCAGCAGTGCTCCGGCCGGTGTCCCGGCGTGTGGATGCAGCGGAGGACGACGTCGCCGAGGACGATCTCCGCTCCGTCCTCCATCGGGTCGTGCGGGTACTCGGCCTCGGCGGCTGGGTGGATGCTCACGGGGATCCCGTGGTCGAGCGCGAGCCGGCCGTGCCCGGAGAGGTGGTCGGCGTGTGTGTGCGTCTCGATCACGCGGACGATCCGGACGTCTCGCCGCTCCGCTTCGTCCAGGTACTGCTCGATCGCGAACGCGGGGTCGACGACGACGGCCTCGCCCGTGCGCGGGTCGCCGACGAGGTACGAGGCGCAGCCGAGCGCGTCGTCGACGAACTGGGTGAAGATCACGACGCGCGAAGGTATCAGCGCGTTCCGCTATCTCTCTTGAAGTGTTGGGAGCCCTACGATCCGGGCCGTGCCTTGAACACGATCAGGTAGCTCGATCGCAGCGTGTCGATCTGGTACGCAAAGCAGCCCGGAGCATGAACGAATGTCGCCGCTGGATGGAGCCCGATCTCCGGCCCGACGAACCTGAGCTCAGTCAGCACGGTTCGAGTCCACCGGGGGCCGACATCGAATCCCATCGCGTTCGTCCCGTCGAGCTGACCGCCGCGGATGAGCACCGCGCCGTAGTAACGCGGGACGCTCCAGAGGACCTTCGTTCCCCACCAGCCTTCGTACGGGTCATCGGCTGTCGGTGCCCACGTCAGCCCGAGGGCCGCGCTCCCTGTTTCGGCAGTCAGGCCCACCGGGAAGGCCGGCCCCGGACCAAACGCGGCCGTTCCTGGAATGTCCACCGCGCCGCGTTGGCCAATAGTCCCGTGTGGCACGGTGGCTGGGCACGGGCTGCCCAAAGGCAGAGTCGGGATGTGGAGCGGCCGTCGAAGCGGCTTCCAGTCGTACCAGAGGAAGCCCGACTTGCACACGTAACCGTGTCGACGGTACTGCGCTTGAAAGCGCCGACGACAGGCCGCGGCGGCTCGAAGGCAGACCTGTCGCTTGCGGATGACGGCAGAAGTCGACCCTGGCGCGCACCGTGCCGTAGCGGTGCTCTTCTCTGCCTGAGCGCTCGAGCCCGTCCCTGCGAGGAGCAAAAGGACGAACCCCGCTCCAAGTGCAGCGAACCGGCGCGTCAACACGATCACCTCAGCACGCTCATCCTAGACCGGGCGCCGCTCTCCCAACGCCTTGCTGCGGACAGGCGATGCCCTGTCTCGGGCTACGTGTGCAGCCTCGGCGAGGTCGAGGCACTGCGGCGACACGTGAACGGAGCGAACCCAGGCCCGGACCGACACGCGGACGGGCGTTACGCTCGGGCGATGTCGGGCAAAGGATCCGGCCCGATGACAGTGCGCGAAGAGGTGCGAGGCCGGGCTGCTGGCTTGATTCGAAGGAATGGCCGTTCGATGAGGTAGTGGGAGCCGATCGCCAGCACAACGGCAAGCGCGATGACGGGGAGGTCGAGGAGCTCGAAGCCGCCAGCGACGCCGAGCCATACGAAGAGCGGCCAGTGCCAGAGGTAGAGCGAGTACGAGATCCGGCCGACGAACACACATGGTGCAAGCGAGAGGACGCGGCCGACGCCGAAGTCATGATGCAGTGCCCGGACGATGAGGACAGCGCCGGCCAGGGCAAACAGGAGGATCGGCGGACCTGAGACGCTCAGCCTCGCGTAGTCCATCGTGAGCACGAGCCCGATCACGAGCGCCAGCGCCGGGATCTCGAGTCGCCTGAGCGAGAGCGGCCTCATTTGGAGAGCGAGGGCGAGCGCGCAGCCGACGAGAATCGGCGCGGCACGAGTGTCGGGAGCGTAGAAGAGTCGATACCCCGATGCTTCCGCGGCGAACAGCCCAAACGCGAGCACAGTTGAGACGATTGCCGCGCCCGCGGCGATCGCGAAGGAAGCCCGCGTTCCGAATCGGATCGCGAAATAGAGGACGAAGGGCCAGACGATGTAGAACTGCTCCTCGGCTGCAAGCGACCAGAGATGCGAGAACGACTGAGGTAACTCTGCTGGGTGGCCAGCCGCCATGAGAAGGTTCGAGAAATAGCCGAGGCCCGCGAGCGTTCCGAAGAGGGATTGGTCAACCGCGAGCGCGACTATCAGCAGCAGGATGAGTGCAGGGAGCAGCCGGAGCGCCCGGCGCTGATAGAAGCGACCAATCGATTCCCGACCTCGACGCTCCAGGAGCAGGGTCGTGATCAAGAACCCTGAGAGCACGAAGAAGAGGTCGACGCCCAGCCAACCGCCCGACGGCCAGTCGAACGCGTGGTGGGTTACCACCAGCGTGATTGCGACGGCGCGGAGGCCGTCGAGCGCCGGAACGTACCCGAGTCTCGAGGCCGAACCACGGCCGTTTGGCGGTGCCGGCACAGATTCACTGTAGGCCAGAAACCGGCAGATTCGGACGCGCGTAGACGAGAACCATCCTGTCGGGGGGGAGGGGACTGGACCTCGGTTCCCGTACTCCGCGCGGATAACGCGCCGCGGGCGACGGAACTATTCGCTACCGCGGACCGGTGACCGGCGCCGCATCGCGAGCATCGCGACCGCGGCGATGACGAGCACTCCGATCAGGCCGACGACTCCGGCCAGCGCGAGGTTCTGCGAGGGGCTCTCGGCAGGGGGCGTGATCGTGATGCTCACCGGCCACGTGACGACGCCGCCGTCGCCGTAGAGCTGCTCGGCGTCGAGGGCAACCGCTCCCGGCTCGACGTCGGCCTTCAGGGTCAACCGGAAGTCGACCTGCTTGCGAGCCGGCAGCGACCCTCCCGTCCACCGTGCGGTCGACCCGTCGACCACCTCGGCCCAGCCCGAAGCAGGATGGACGTGCTCGATTTCGATCCCCGACGGCACGGTGACGACGAAGCTCGTCATCGGGTCGGCGCGCTCGTTCGGCACCTCCAGGATGATCGACTCGGACCCCTTGCTCGGGATGTAGGTCGGCATCGCGATGACGTGCGGGGACGCCGACCCGGCGAAGACGAGGACGCTGACAGCGCTACAGACCGAGATGGCGAGCGATGACCATCCGCTGCACCTCATTCGTACCCTCGCCGATCTCCAGGATCTTCTGGTCGCGGTAGAGGCGTGAAACGGCAGCCTCCTCCATGTAGCCGAAGCCGCCGTGAATCTGCAGAGCCGCGTTCGCGACCCGGTTCGAGAGCTCGCCGGTGAAGAGCTTCGCCATCGCAGCCTCGCGCGCGAACGGGCGTCCCTGATCCTTGAGCCACGCGGCCCTGTAGACGAGCGCACGGCCGGCCTCGATCTCGGTGGCCATGTCGGCCAGCTTGAAGCGGATCGCCTGGAAGGAGGCGATCGTCTTGCCGAACTGCTGGCGCTCCTGCGCGTACGCGAACGCGAGGTCGTAGGCGCCCTGTGCGAGGCCGACGCCCATGGCGGCGACCGAGATCCGCCCGCCGTCGAGGATCTCGAGGAACTGCTTGAAGCCCTCTCCGCGCTCGCCGAGCAGGTTGCCCTCGGGTACGGCGCAATCCTCGAACGAGAGCTCGCGTGTGTCGGACGCGCGCCAGCCTAGCTTCTTCATCGGCCCCGAGACGACGTACCCCGGCGTGCCGTTCTCGACGACGAGGTTGGAGATCTCGTCGTCACCCGTCTTGGCCGTGATCGTCACTCCCCAGGTGATGTCGGTGCCGGCGTTCGTGATGAAGAGCTTCGAGCCGTTCACGACCCACGACCCGTCACGGAGCTCGGCTCGCGTCCGCGTGGCGCCGGCGTCGGAGCCGGCATCCGGCTCTGTGAGGCCGAACGCGGCGAGCTTCCGGCCGGATGCGAGGTCGGGCAGCCAGCGCTCCTTCTGCTCGTCGGACCCGTAGAGGAGGATGGGCATCGTGCCGAGCGACGTGTGCGCGGCGACGGTGATCGCGACCGAGGAATCGACACGCGCGAGCTCCTCGACGGCGATCGCGTAGGCGAGAGTGCCGCCTCCCGCACCCCCGTACTGCTCGGGGATCGGAAGGCCCATGAGGCCGAGCTCCCCGAGCTCGGACACGATGTCGTACGGGAAGGTGCCGGTGAGGTCGAGCTCCGCCGCGACGGGCTGAACACGATCCCGGGCGAAGGTCCTGACGGTGTCGCGGATCAGCTCCTGCTCGGGAGTGAGGTCGAGGTCCACGCCGCGCGGATCCTAGCCGCGCGATAGGCTCCGGCCGTTCGCGAACCAGGAGGGACACGCGAGACGATGAGCGCCGTCCAGGACTTCTTCGAGGGGCTTCCGAGCCGAGTTACTCCCGACCGCATCGAGGGGATGAACAACACGTACGTGTTCGACATCGACGGCGCGGGCGTCTGGACGGTTGTGGTCGCCGACGGCGCGATCACGGTCACCGAAGGCGCAGGGGACGCCGACTGCACGTTCTCCACGAGCGAGGAGAACTTCGAGAAGATCGTGGCGGGCGAGCAGAACCCGACGACGGCCTACATGACCGGAAAGCTCAAGATCAAGGGCGACATCGGAGCTGCCATGAAGCTCCAGAAGATCTTCTGACCGGGGCGCTCGCGAGGCTCACATGATCTGGATCGCCTTTCTCGTCCGGTGGGGCGTCAACATCCTCGCGCTCATCGTCGTCGACTGGATGTTCTCGAGCGTCTCGATCGGACGCTGGGGATCGCTCCTCTTCGCCGCCGCGATCCTCACCATCGGCAACGCGATCATCAAGCCGATCCTCGCGATCCTGACGCTCCCGCTCATCCTCGTCACGTTCGGGCTGGCGTACTTCGCAATCAACGTGCTCATGCTCGCGCTCGCCGAGTGGCTCACACCGAACTTCTCGATCGACGGGTTCTGGACGTACGTCGGCGCGACGATCGTCGTCTGGGCGGTCAACGTCACGGTCGGGTGGGTGCTGGACAAGGTTCGGGGCTAGCAGCTCGTCGATGACGTGGTACGAGCTCTGGCTGTTCCTTCACCTCTCGGGCGTCTCCGTCTGGCTGGGAGGAGCCGTCGTCGCCCAGGTGTTGGGCGCGCTCGCGAAGCGCTCCGGCGATCCGGCCCGCTCTGCCGCCCTCGGCCGGGACATGGCCGTCGTGGGCCCGTGGGTGTTCATGCCCGCGTCGCTCGTCGTTCTGGTCACAGGGATCCTGCTGACCGATGACGGGAACTGGGACTGGGGTGAGTGGTTCATCGTTCTCGGGCTCATAGGCTGGGCCGTCGTCGCGTTCACCGGGTTCGGATACATCACGCGCGCGATGAACCAGGTGGGGATGCGTATGGCGACGGAGGGGCCGAGCCCCGAGCTCGGCGCGGCGGTCAACCGCCTCGTCCTCGTCGGGCGCCTGCTCGTCCTCGTGCTCTTCGCGATCGTGTTCCTGATGGTCGTGAAGCCGGGAACGTAGCGTTAGGCCTCGAGCTCGACGAGCAGCGTGCCGCCGGCGACGCGATCGCCGACCGACACGTGCACCGCCTTCACGCTCCCGGGAAACGGGGAGTGCACGGGGATCTCCATCTTCATCGCCTCGAGGACGACGAGCGGCTCGTGCGCCCGCACCTCATCGCCCGTCGCGACCTCCACGCCGATCACCGTGCCCGGCATCGGCGCGGTGACCGTGCTCTCACCGAGTGCGACGCCTGCGCGCAGCGACTCGGCGTCGACGTCCGGGGGTGAGGCAGGAGGGGGCACAGGCAGGTTGAGCCGCCAGGGCGTGCGGAACGGACCCGGAAGCCGGAAGGGGGGTGGCGCGGACAGCGGTGGATGCTCGGTGAGGAACGCCGTCGTGGCCTCGCCGGCCCGCACGACCGGGTGAGCGACGAGCCAGCGGAGGAAGGGAAGGTTCGTGACGACGCCCTCGACCTCGGCGGCTGCGAGCGCTCCCGCCAGAGTGTCGAGCGCTTCTTCACGGTCGCGACCGTGCGCCACGAACTTCGCGATCATCGGGTCGTAGGCAAGGCCGATCTCGTCTCCCTCGTCCACGCCTGCGTCCACTCGGATCGCGTCCGGGAAGCTCAGACGCTCGATGCGGCCGGCCTGGGGGAGGAACGTCCTCGGATCCTCCGCATAGAGCCGTACCTCGACGGCGCTTCCGATCGCCTCGTGACCGTCCGCTGCAAGCGCTTCGCCCTCCGCGATGCGGATCTGCCGCTCGACGAGGTCGAGCCCCGTCACGGCCTCCGTCACGGGGTGCTCGACCTGGATGCGGCCGTTCAGCTCGAGGAAGTAGAAGTCGTCCCCGTCGACGACGAACTCGACGGTGCCGGCGTTGCGGTAGCCGAGCGCGCGCCCGAAGGCGACAGCGGCCTCGTGGAGAGAGGTTCGGAGCGAGTCACTGAAACCGGGTGCGGGAGCCTCCTCGAGCACCTTCTGGTGTCGACGCTGAACCGAGCAGTCGCGTTCGCCGAGCGCGAGCACCGTCCCGTGGGCGTCGGCGAGCAGCTGCACCTCGACGTGTCGCGGGCGCTCGAGGTAGCGCTCGCAGTAGAGCGAGCCGTCTCCGAATGCTCCCACCGCCTCGCGCCCGGCTGCGGCGAGCGCGTCCTCGACCTCGTCGGGCGAGCGGACGACTCTCATCCCGCGACCGCCTCCCCCGGCGGCTGCCTTGACGAGAAGGGGAAAGCCGATCTCCTCGGGAGTGCCGTCGGGCAGGACCGGCAGGCCCGCCTCCCGCGCGATCCGCTTCGCGGCGAGCTTGTCTCCTCCCAGCCTCAGAGCCTCGGGCGCCGGGCCGATCCAGGTCAACCCGGCCGCCTCGACGGCCTCGGCGAAGTCGGCGTTCTCCGCGAGGAAGCCGTACCCGGGGTGGAGGGCGTCGGCGCCGGCCCGCGCCGCTGCGCGCAGGTGCTCCTCGGAATGCAGGTAGCTCGCGATCTCGACGACCTGGTCGGCCAAGCGCGTGTGCAGGCTCGCGAGGTCGTCCCGCGCCGCGACGGCGACGGTCTCGATTCCGAGCGATCGACACGTGCGGAACACGCGCACGGCGATCTCCCCGCGATTCGCCACGAGTAGCCTGCGAACGGGCATCCGGGATAGTCTGCCGCCCATGCCCGAGGCGCATGCCGGGAGGCTCCTCGACCATGTGCACCTTCGCGTGCGCGACCTCGAGCTGAGCAAGCGCTTCTACGCGAGCGTTCTCGAGCCGCTCGGACGCGGCCTCACGGGGGAAGGGGACGGCTGGTTCTCCGCCGACGAGCTCTTCGTGTCCGCCGACGGGACGCCCACGAGGGGCTTGCACATCGCCTTCCAGGCCCGCGATCGCGAGACCGTCGACCGCTTCCATGCGGCGGCGCTCGAGGCGGGGTGGCGGGACAACGGAGCGCCTGGCGAACGGGAGTACCACGCGGGCTACTACGCGGCGTACGTGCTCGATCCCGACGGCACGAACGTGGAGGCGGTGTACCACGGCCCTGTGGAGCTGTCGGCCGAGTCGGTCGTGTTCACGTGGGAGAGCCCGTGATCCGTCTCCTCGTCCGCCTCCTGATCGCGTTCGCCTCGAACGGGGTGGGCCTGATCGTCGCCGCGGCCGTCCTCGACGGCATGAGCCTCGATGCGACCGGTTTCGTCGTCTCGGTCGTCATCTACACGGTCGTCTTCGCGCTGCTCCAGCCGTTCCTCATCAGCGTGCTTCGCCGCAGCCCGGCGCCCGTCCTCGGAGGCGTGGCGCTCATCGCGACACTCGTCTCCCTGATCGTCACGACGCTCCTCACGGACGGGCTCTCGATCGACGGTGCCGGCACCTGGATCGCCGCGACCGTCATCGTCTGGCTCGGGTCGGTGCTGGCGGCGTTCATCCTCCCGTTCCTCGGCCTCAAGAAGTACCTCGACGAGCGCGGGCGCTAGCCCGAGCGGGTGCGCCACGCGGGATCGCGCCGCTCGAGGAACGCCCGCAAGCCGTCCTGCCCTTCCGCGCTCGTCCGCCTCTCGGCCGCGATGTGCGCGGTCTCGATCCCGGCGGGGCGCTCGCGCACGAGCCGCTTCGCCTCGCGGACTGCGATCGGTCCTCCTGCGAGGATCTCCTCGACGATCGACTCGGCCCGCTCACCCGCGTCCTCGGAGACCTCGGAGACGAGCCCGATGCCCAAGGCCGTCTCCGCGTCGAAGCGCTCGCCGGTCACGAAGTAGCGACGCGCGGCCTCTCCGATCTTCGGGAGGACGAACGGCGAGATCACGGCGGGAATGACCCCGAGGCGCACCTCGGTGAAGCCGAACACCGCGTCGGGCCACGCGATGGCGATGTCGGCGCAGGCGACGAGGCCCGAGCCGCCGCCGAGGGCGAAGCCGTGCACGCGGCAGACGACCGGCGCCGGGCACGAGTCGACGGCTTCGAGCATCCGGTAGAGGCGCATCGCGTCCTCGATGTTCTCCTCGTAGGAGAGATCGATCGCCGCCCGCTGCCAGTCGACGTCGGCGCCGGCGCAGAACGAGGGCCCCTCCCCGTCGAGGAGCACCGCACGCGCGTCGCCGACCGCGGAGAACGTCTCGGCGAGTTCTGCGATGAGGGCCGCGTCGAATGCGTTCCGCCGCTCGGGGCGCGCCAGCATGACGCGCAGCACGGCCCCGTCGCGCACCACCTTCAACGCTCCCATCGGCTGCACCCTATGGTTTCGACGTGACGAAGAAGAGCTTCACGGCGGAGCTCGAGCGGGTCGGGAAGACGGCGACCATGCTCCGCGTCCCGTTCGACGTCAAAGAGTCGTTCGGACGAGCGCGCCCGCCCGTGAAGGTCACGATCCGCGGGCACACGTGGAGGACCACGCCCGGCGTCTACGGCGGCGAGGCCTTCATCGGCGTCAACCGCACGGTGAAGGCCGCGACCGGGGTCGACGCCGGCGACCGCGTTCGTGTGACCATGGAGCTGGACTCCGAGCCACGGACGATCGAGCTCCCGGACGACCTGCAGGCGGCTCTCGCGGCGGGTCCGGATGCGCGAGCGCGCTTCGACCGCCTCTCGTTCACGCATCGCAGGGAGTACGTCGAGTGGGTCGAGGGCGCGAAGCGCGCCGACACGCGAGAAAAGCGGATCGCCGAGACCGTGCGGCGCGTCCGCGCAGGGGAGGCGCCGGCGTGACGTCGGTCCTCCACGGTGCGCTCGCTGCATCGGTCACGCCGCTTCGCGACCACGGAACGGAAGTGGACGAGGACGCGTTCGGCCCCCTCGCGGACTTCTACGTCGAGTCCGGCCTCGACGGCGTCCTCGCGCTCGGCACGGCCGGCGAGGGCATCCTGCTCCGCGTGGAGGAGCGCCGGCGCGTCGCCGACCTCTTCCTCCAGGCGTCGGACCGGCGCCTGCAGGTCGCCGTGCACTGCGGTGCGCAGACGACTGCCGACACGGTGACGCTCGCCGCGCACGCGGCCGAGGTCGGCGCTGACGCGGTCGTCGTCATCGGCCCGCCGTACTTCAAGCTCGACGAGAAGGCGCAGTACGGCCACTTCCTCGCCGCCGCGACCGCATGTGCCCCGTTGCCGTTCTACGTCTACGAGTTCGCGGCGACCACGGGCTACGCGATCGCGCCCGCGGTGCTCGAGCGTCTTCGGCAGGACGCCTCGAACGTCGTGGGGCTCAAGGTCTCCGACACGCCGTGGGAGCGCTTCGCCGAGTACGTGCTGCCGGGCTTCGACATCTTCGTCGGGCCCGAGGCGCTCATCGCGGACGGCATGGCTCGGGGAGCGCTCGGGGCCGTCTCGGCGCTCGCCTCGGCGTTCCCGGCCGAGGTGGCGGCGGTCGTCCGTGACCCCACGCCCGGCGGGGCGGCCCGGCTCGGCGAGCTCCGCGGGTTCGTCGAGCGGTTCCCCCGCCAGGCTGCCCTCAAGCGGCTCCTCGCGCGCCAGGGCGTTCCCGTCAAGGAGGTCGTGCGTGCACCGCTCCGTGCGCTCACGTCGGACGAGCGCGACGAGGTCGACGCGTGGGCCGCGGACGTCTTCTCCTACTCGGAATCCCACTCCTCGTAGACGTCGGGCTCCGAGCCGACGAGATCCTGAGCCCAGCCGATCGCTTCGGGCAGGTCGTCGCCGACGACGATCCCGCCGAAGCGGTCGGACCCCTCGTTCCAGATCCAGCGGTCGGGCGGCGTGAGCTGCGGGAGAGCCTCGCGGAGCTCGTCGATGCTCGTCTTCGACTCGAAGACGTTCCAGATGAGGAGGCGGACGATCACGCAGCGGGTGCGGCTTCGAGCTTCCGGAGAAGCTCCTTCAGCCTTCGCAGCAGGTCGGCCTCCTCGTGGCCAAAGTCGTCGAGGTAGGAGCGCACGGCCGAAACGACGAGCCGGAGCTCTTCGTCGGACAGTTCGATCGTGGTCATGGCGCCAAGCCTACGGCGTGACGGCTACATCCGGAAGATTCCGAAGGTCGTCTCGGGAACCGGCGCGTTGGCGGCGGCGGCGAGGCCGAGCGCGAGCACGCGACGCGTGTCGAGCGGGTCGATGATCCCGTCGTCCCAGAGGCGTGCGGTCGAGTAGTACGGGTTGCCCTCGGCCTCGTAGGTCGCGCGGATCTCGTCGGGGTCGGCGTCGCCGACCATGGTGAGCACCGTCGCCGCCTGCTCGCCCCCCATCACGGAGATGCGCGCGTTCGGCCACATCCACAGCTGTCGCGGCTCGTATGCGCGGCCGCACATCGCGTAGTTGCCCGCGCCGAAGGAGCCACCCATGACGACCGTGAACTTCGGCACCTCCGCGCACGCCACCGCCATCACGAGCTTCGCTCCGTCGCGCGCGATGCCGCCCTCCTCGTACTCCTTGCCGACCATGAATCCGGTGACGTTCTGGAGGAAGACGAGCGGCACCCGGCGCTTGCAAGCGAGCTCGATGAAGTGCGCGCCCTTCTGCGACGACTCGGCGAACAGCACGCCCTGGTTCGCGAGGATCCCGACCGGATAGCCCTCGATCCGGGCGAACCCGCATACGAGCGTGGTGCCGTACAGCTCCTTGAACTCGTGGAAGCGGGAGCCGTCGACGATGCGGCCGATCACGGCGCGCGCGTCGAGCTCGTGCCGGAAGTCCTCGGGAACGAGGCCGTAGAGATCCGCCGGGTCGAGGGCGGGCGGCTCGGGCGGAGCGAGCTCCCATGGGGGAGGGAGCGGAGGGTCGAGGTTGCGGACGATCTCGCGTGCGATGGCGAGCGCGTGCTCGTCCGAGGTCGCGAAGTGGTCGGCCACGCCGGAGCGCCGGGTGTGGACGTCCGCGCCGCCGAGCTCCTCCGCCGTGATGTCCTGCCCGGTCGCCGCCTTCACGAGCGGGGGGCCGCCGATGAAGATCGTCCCGGTGCCGTGAACGATCACCGTCTCGTCCGACATCGCGGGGACGTACGCCCCGCCGGCGGTGCACGAGCCCATGACGACGGCGATCTGGGGGATCCCGAGCGCCGAGAGCCGTGCCTGGTTGAAGAAGATCCGCCCGAAGTGGTCGCGATCGGGGAAGACCTCCGCCTGGAGCGGGAGGAACGCGCCGCCCGAGTCGACGAGGTAGATGCACGGGAGCCGGTTCTGGCGAGCGACCTCCTGTGCGCGAAGGTGCTTCTTCACGGTGAGCGGGTAGTAGGAACCGCCCTTGACCGTCGCGTCGTTCGCGACGATCACGCACTGCCGGCCTTCCACGACGCCGATTCCGGTTGCGATCCCTGCGGAGGGGGCGTCGCCCTCGTAGAGCTCCCATGCGGCGAGGGCGTTCAGCTCGAGGAAGGCGGTCCCGGGGTCGACCAGGCGGTCGATGCGCTCGCGCGCGGTGAGCTTCCCGCGCGAGCGGTGCCGCTCCACGGCCTTCTCGCCGCCACCTGCGGCCACCAGCGCAGAGCGCTCGCGCAGCTCCGCGACCAGTTGCTCCATCGACGCGCGCCGGCGCTCGAACGTCTCGTCGCGGGCAACGGTCGACGCGAGCACCCCCATCGGCGGCTGAGCCTACCGCTTGCCCGCCGAGGCGGTCTCGGCCAGACTCGGGGTACCCCGTCCGACCGAGGAGAGGAGCGCGACATGAGCGACCAGGTGAAGTACGTCCTCGACGAGAGCCGCCTGCCCGAGGCCTGGTACAACATCGCCGCCGACCTCCCGTCGCCGCCTCCGCCCGTGCTCCATCCCGGCACCGGGCAGCCCGTCGGCCCCGACGATCTCGCGCCGCTCTTCCCCATGCAGATCATCCTGCAGGAGGTCTCGACGGACCGGCTCATCGCGATCCCCGAGGAGGTCCGCTCGGTCTACCGGCAATGGAGGCCGACGCCGCTCCACCGCGCCCGTCGCCTCGAGCGGGCCCTCGAGACCCCGGCGCGCATCTACTACAAGTACGAGGGCGTCTCGCCGACCGGGTCGCACAAGCCGAACACCGCGGTCGCGCAGGCCTACTACAACAAGGCGGAGGGCGTCCGGCGCCTGACGACGGAGACGGGAGCCGGCCAGTGGGGCTCGGCGCTCGCGTTCGCCGGAGCCGTCTTCGGGCTCGAGGTCGACGTGTACATGGTCAAGGTCTCCTATGACCAGAAGCCCTATCGACGCGGGCTCATCGAGGCGTTCGGAGCACGGGTCGTCGCGAGCCCCTCGGAGGAGACGAACGCGGGCCGCGCGATCCTCGCCGAGCACCCCGACTCGACCGGGAGCCTCGGGATCGCGATCTCGGAGGCGGTCGAGTCCGCGGCACCCAACGAGGACACGAAGTACTCCCTCGGCTCCGTCCTCAACCACGTCCTCATGCACCAGACCGTCATCGGCGAGGAGGCACAGATGCAGATGGACGAGGCGGAGGACTACCCGGACGTGCTCATCGGCTGCACCGGCGGCGGGTCGAACTTCTCCGGCCTTTCCTTCCCGTTCATCGGGCGTGCGCTGCGCGAGGAGTCGCGCATCCGCGTCATCGCCGTCGAGCCCGCCGCCTGTCCGAGCCTCACGAAGGGCACGTACGCCTTCGACTTCGGCGACACGGGCCACCTGACCCCGCTCGTGAAGATGCACACGCTCGGCTCGACGTTCGTGCCGCCGCCGTTCCACGCCGGAGGCCTCCGCTACCACGGCATGGCGCCGATGGTGAGCCACCTCCACGAGCTCGGCCTGATCGAGGCCCGTGCCTACACGCAGACGGAGGTCTTCGCGGCGGGTGTCGAGTTCGCGCGGATCGAGGGGATCATCCCCGCACCCGAGGCGAACCACGCCGTGAAGGCGGCCATGGACGAAGCCGTCCGCTGTCGCGATGAGGGCGTGTCAGAGGCCATCCTCTTCAACCTCTGCGGGCACGGGCACTTCGACATGCAGGCCTACATCGACTACGCCGCCGGCAAGCTCGAGGACCACGCGTACGCGGAGGACGAGGTCGCCCTCGCGCTCGCCGGCCTCCCGTCCGTGGCCGCGTAGGAACGCCGCTCCGCGCCGAGCGGCCGGAGGGAAGAGCGCCCGCGGCGACGAACTGACGATCCATGGCGGCTCCCGAGGTTCGCGTCGTGGTCGTGCGTCCGAGAACGGTCCTGCAGGTGCTCGGGATCGTTGTCCTCGTCGGCCTGGTCCTGCTGCTCGTCTACAACGCATGGAGGGTGCTCACGTGGATCCTCATCGCGGGCGTGCTCGCAGCCGCGCTCAACCCTGCGGTCGAGGCCTTCGAGCGCCGCGGTCTGCGCCGGGGCTGGGCCGCGTCGCTCGTCTTCGGGCTCGCACTCCTCGGCATCACGGCGATCGGCTATCTCGTGATCCCGCCGCTCGTCTCGCAGGTCACCGACTTCGTGAACGCGGTGCCGGACTTCATCGACGATCTCACCGCCGGCCGCGGTCCGCTCGGGTTCCTCCAGGACCGCTACCAGATCGTCGACCGGATCCGTGCGGCGATCGACGAGCGCGGCGTCGGAGGCGTCCTCGGATTGAGCCAGCCTGCGCTCGACATCGTCCGGAGTGTGGTAACGGCCGTCGCGGGTATCGTGACGATCACCTTCCTCACGTTCTTCATGCTGCTCGAGGGACCGCGCGCGATCGCGATGCTGCTCGGGCTTCTTCCCATCGAGGCGCGACCGCGGTTCGAGCGGGTCGGGCGGGACATCTACCGGTCGATCAGCGGCTACGCGACGGGCAACCTCGCGATCAGCGTCGTCGCGGGAACGCTCGCGACGATCGTGCTGTTCGCCGTCGGCAGCGATTACGCGATTGCCCTCGGGCTCGTCGTCGCGGTTCTCGATCTCGTGCCGCTGGCGGGAGCGACGATCGCCGCCATCATCGCCTCGACCGTCGTCGCGATCGAGACGGACTGGATGCGGACGCTTATCGTCATCGCCTTCTTCATCGCCTATCAGCAGTTCGAGAACCAGCTGTTGCAGCCGCTCGTCTACGGTCGCACGGTCGAGCTCTCGCCCCTTGTCGTCCTATGCGCGGTGCTCATCGGCGCACAGCTCGCCGGCATCTTCGGCGCGCTCTTCGCCATCCCGATCGCGGGATCTCTGCTCGCGGTCGCGCGCGAGTTGCTCGACTACCGTCGAGAGGTGTCGGGACCTTCGGAGGCGAGTGGGCCCTAGCTCGGTTCGCGTGCGTCTTGACTCGATGCCAGCCGTGACTGGACGATCGAGCCGTAGATGACCAGAAAACCGAAAAGGCCGACTGCCAGTGCCGCAACTGGCCAGATCATGGTGCTCACCATCGGCGACCGCGAGCTCGCGTGCAATCCCTGCATCGAGGCTTTCCGAGCGTCGCTTTCGCTCCGGGAATAGGCTTCGTACAACTCGACGAGGAGGCTCTCATGGCAGTCGCACGCGTTGTGTTCTTCGACGGTGTC
>JBKOYF010000046.1:0-18246 GCA_046725305.1 Actinomycetota bacterium | reverse complement strand
GTCGTATAGGGCGCCGGCGGTGGCTCGAGACCGAGGAAGAAGGGCATCTGCGGCTGCATGCCCGCGGTCGTGAGAAGGCTCGACTGGTCGTCGGCACGCGGAATGAGCGACGCCGAGGGCACGCGAAGGTGGCCCTTCTCCTCGAAGAAGGAGAGGAAGCCCTCGCGCAGCTCGGCTGACGTGCGCATCACGGAATTCTACGAGCGGGTGCCGGAGAGGCCCGGAACGCTACGCAGCCGGCGGCGGGCCGTCCGGCTCCGCGCGACCGGCCTTGCGGAGCTCCTCGTCGAGCTCGTTCTCGCGCTGCGCCGCCGCATCCTTGGCGACGCGCACCGCCTCGCCGGCGTCACGCCGCGCGCGGAACGCCGAGAAGCCGTGCGAAACGCCCGCGGCGAGCCCGCTCACCTTCTTTACCGGCGTCGTGATCGCCGTCGAGACCGCGCGGACGGCGGTGTCGGCGCTGTCGGCCATGGACACCGCGCTGTCGGTGACGACGTCGAGCTTGTCGAGCTGGTCGTTCACGCGGTCGACCGTCCCGCCGGCCTTGACGATGACCGGGAGCAGGTCGCGCTCCGTGCCCTTGATGAAGGAGGAGAGCCGCGCGAACGTCCCTCCCATGCGGACGAGCATGTACGCGAGGCCCACCCCGGTGACGACGAAGAACGCCGCGAGCGCGTAGTCGAGGACGTCGCCCGGGGTCGATGCGAGCACGCTCATGCGGGAGGATGCTAGTTGCTCGCTTCAGGCAACGTCGCTGATCAGCCCGGCGCCCACGACCGCACCTTCGTCGTACACGACCGCGTACTGGCCGCGGGCCACACCGTAGGCGGGCTCGGCGAGCTCGAGCGAAAATCCGTCCGCGGTGGCAGTGACCGAAGCGGGAACGGACGCGGAGCGGTAGCGAAGCTTCGCCTCCACCGCCGTGACGGGTACGTACAGGCGGCCGTGCGTCTCGACCCTCCTCGTCGCGAGTGACGCCCGCGTTCCCACGACGACCGTGTTCGTGGCAGGACGCGTCCGCAGGACGTACAGAGGGCGTCCGGTGCTGATCCGCAACCCCCTACGCTGGCCAGGCGTGAACCGCCAGTGGCCGTCGTGCGAGCCGAGCGTGGTGCCCTCTGCGTCGACGATCCGACCGGCTGCCTTCTTCACCCCGCGGCGCTCGAGGAACGCGCGGTAGTCGTCCCCGCCCAAGAAGCACGCCTCCTGGCTCTCGGGACGGCCCGCGGCGGCGAGCCCGGCAGTGGCGGCCTCCGCCCGGGTCTCGTCCTTCGTCTGCTCGCCGAGCGGGAAGCGCACGCGCTCGAGGAGCCGCGGCTCGACGGCGGCGAGCATGTACGACTGGTCCTTGCTCGCGTCGGCCGCGCGCGCGACGAGCCTCAGTCCGTCACGTTCGACGATGCGCGCGTAGTGACCCGTCCACAGCTCGGCCGCGCCGGCTCGCTCCGCGAACGCGAGGAGCTCGTCGAATCGAAACGCCCCGTTGCAGCGCATGCACGGGTTCGGCGTCTCCCCCACCTCGTACGCGTGCGTGAACGGATCGACGATCGTGTGCTTGAACTCCGCCCGCAGGTCGAGCGTCACGTGCGGGAGGCCGAGCCCGTGACAGGTGGCGCGGGCGGCTGCGACAGCGGCGGGCGAGCAGCAAGCACGCTCAGTGTCCGGCGCCGCCGGGTCCTGCCAGAGGCGGAGCGTCACGCCGATCGCCTCCGGACCCGCGCGCAGGAGCGTCACCGCGCTGTCGACGCCTCCGCTCATGGCCACGGCGACGCGGCCAGCCCGAGGCTCGGCCCGGAACACCTCGCCCAGAGCGGACGCGAGCGCTTCGACCGCGAGCGGGTCACCCCCGACCGCTGCCGCGTCGAGCAGCCTAAGGCCTGGGAGTGGCCGATCGAGCCCCGGCGCGTCCGCGGCGACGATGCGTTCGCCGTCGACCGTGAGCCGAGCGGCCGCCCACTCGCCGCCACGCGTGGCGTCACCGTAAACCTCAGTTGTCACGCGGTCAGGCTAGCGAGCACCTCGCGGCGGCAGGGTCAACGGCGATCGCGGCCGCTTTGCGGCTGCGCGCCAGGGATCTTGGCGCAGACCGCGGATCCGCTGCTGCGGATTCGCGGGCTTGCGCAGGACCATGCTCCACCCTGCCGATGAACCACGGCCGTTGCGAACCTGGCTCAGCCAGGTGGGTGCCGTGCGGAGCGTCGGCAACGCCTAGCTCCGACGCGGGCTCCCTTTACGTGTCTGTTGGTTCACGTAGAGGCCGCGGCCACGCACAGGGTCGAGCACGCCCGATGCTAGCCGTTCGCGCCGCTCGTGGCGAAGCGCCACTCGAGCTCTACCGTCCCCTCGATCCCGAGCAGCTGCGCGAGCTTGTCCGTGACCTCGAGCTGGCGGCCCGGCTCGACGAGCGCGTTGTCGATCACCTCGGTGAGCACCTGCTTGTTGCCCGAACGGAGGATCACCTTGGCGCCGCAGGGGAGAACGGGATGGGTCACGCCGAGCGACTCGGGGGAGAGCACCTGACCGCACGTCGTCCGCTGTGCATCGCCCGTGGGGCCGCGCGACCCGGCGAACGCGACGTTCCACCCTGCCGGCGCGGGAGCGCTCGTGAGCGCAGCGGCGCTCTCGTTCGTCCCACGCTGGGAGACGATCGCGACGGACGCGACAGCTGCGAGGAGCGCGACGGCGGCGAGGACGAGGAGTCGCTGCGCGAGTGCGTGCTGCACGCGGCCTAGTGTGGCCGAAGCGGCGGCTACGCGGGCGGCTCGACGAGCCGGATCCCGAGCTCGTCGAGCTGGGCGTGCGCGACCTCCGACGGCGCGCCGCTCATCGGGTCGAGCCCGGCCTGGTTCTTGGGGAACGCGATCACGTCGCGCAGGTTCGGCTCGCCCGCGAGGACCATCACCGTGCGGTCGATCCCGAGGGCGATCCCGCCGTGCGGCGGCGCGCCCATGGCGAGCGCGTCGAGCAGGAACCCGAACTTCGTCCTCTGCTCCTCCGCGCTCAGCGAGAGCGTGCCGAAGACGCGCGCCTGGAGCTCGGGCTCGTGGATCCGGAACGAGCCGCCGCCGAGCTCGTTCCCGTTCACGACGAGGTCGTATGCGTACGCGAGGGCATGCCGTGGGTCGGTGTCGAACCGGTCTTTCCACTCGTCGGTCGGGCGCGTGAATGGGTGATGCACCGCAGTCCACCGCTTCTCGTCCTCGTCCCACTCGAACATCGGAAACGCGTCGATCCACGTGAACGTGAAGTCCTCGTCGTCGACGAGGCCGAGCTCCTGCCCGAGGTGCAGCCGCAGGTGCCCGAGCACGCGGGACGTCGTCTCCCAGTCGTCGGCGCAGAAGAGGAGCGACTGTCCGGGCTGGAGGCGCAACGCCTCGAGCTCCTCCTCGGAGATGAACTTCGAGATCGGGGAACGGATCTCACCGGTTTCCGCGTCGCGCACGAGGTACGCCAGACCCTTCGCTCCGCGCTCCTTGGCAACGATCTCGAGAGTCTCGAGCTCGCTCCGCGAGTACGTGCGCGGGACGCGCAGGAAGCGGACGGCCTCGGCCCCAGCGAACACGCCGAACTCGGACGCTCGGGTGGACTCGGTCGCATCCTCGATCTCGAGGCCGAAGCGCGTGTCGGGCCTATCCGAGCCGAAGCGCCGATCGGCCTCGGCGAAGCTCATGCGCGGAAAGGGCGTGTCGATTTCGATGCCGATGCACTCGCGCCAGATCGCGGCGAACACCCGCTCCACGAGGGCGTAGAGCTTCTCCCGGTCGGGAAACGACATCTCGACGTCGAGCTGGGTGATCTCCTGAACGCGATCCGCGCGCAGGTCTTCGTCCCGGAAGCAGATCGCGATCTGGTAGTAGCGGTCGAAGCCCGCCACCATCGTCAGCTGCTTGAGGATCTGCGGGCTCTGCGGCAGTGCGAAGAACCGCCCCTTTTGCAGCCGGCTCGGCACGACGAAGTCGCGCGCGCCCTCGGGTGTCGGCTTGAAGAGGATCGGGGTCTGAATGTCGAGGAAGCCGGCTTCCTGCATCTCCCGGCGGATGATCCAGACCATCTGGGCACGCAGGCGAAGGTTCCGCTGGAGTCTCTCCCGCCGGAGGTCGAGCCAGCGATAACGCAGGCGCAGCGTCTCGTCGACGCTCTCCTCGTCGAGCTGGAACGGCAAGGGCGTCGAGCGCGAGACGATCTCGAGCTCGTCCACCTGCAGCTCGACGGCGCCGGTCTCCATCGCCGGGTTGACGGTCTCCGAGGATCGCGCCACGACCTCCCCCCGCGCGCGGAGCACGAACTCGTTGCGAATCTCCTTCGCGACCTCGGCGGCGCCGGGCGACCGCTCCGGGTTCACGACGAGCTGTGTGACCCCGGTGTGGTCGCGCAGGTCGACGAAGACGAGGCCGCCGTGGTCGCGCCGACGGGCGGCCCAGCCGGCGAGCGTAAGCGCGACGCCGACGTGCTCCGGACGCGGCTCGCCGCACATGAGGTCGCGCCAGCTCAAAGCGTCAGCCTTGCAAGCTCTTCGGCGAGATCCGTGTCGGGGCCAACAACGACGACATGCTTCGCGCGCAGTCGGCTTGCCTGTGTGTGCTGCCCCTTCACCGACCGTCGCGCGTAGTCCATGTCCACCCTCGCCCCCTTGGCGCGCAGAGTCTTCATCGCTGCGAGGACGGCTCCCCGGTCGCCGCCCTCCTGACACACGAAGAAGACGTCGATTCCCGGCGGCTCCACCTCGTCGCCCTGGAGCGCGAGCAGGAGCCGCTCCACCCCCGCGCCGAAGCCGACACCCGGCGTGGGCGGCCCGTCGAGCTCCTCGGCGAGACCGTCGTAGCGACCACCGCCCGACAGCGCGCTCTGGGAGCCGCCTTCCGGGCCGAGGAACTCCCACGTCGTGCGCGTGTAGTAGTCGAGGCCGCGTACGAGCGTCGGGACGATGCGATACCTGACCCCGTACGCGTCGAGGAAGCGCTGCACCTCGGCGAAGTGCTCAAGGCAGGCGTCGCACAGAGACTCGCCGATCGCGGGGGCCGTCAGCAGGACCTCCTGCACCTGCGGGGGCTTCGCCGAGATATTGTCGAGCGCGCGCAGCGGATTGCGTGCGGCCTGCTCCCGCGTTGCCTCGTCGAGCTCCCCTGAGTGCTCGTCGAGCCACGGCTGCAAGCGCTCGTCCAAGTACCGGGGCCGGCAGTTCGGGTCGCCGATCGAGTTCAGCTCGAGGCGATACTCGGTGATCCCGAGCCGCCCGAGTAGCGCGTCGAAGAGCTGGATCACCTCGGCGTCGACCGCCGGATCGTCGGAACCGATTGCCTCCACATCGAGCTGCCAGTGCTCGCGAAAGCGCCCCTTCTGCGGCCTGCCGTAGCGGTAGATGGTCTCGTACGCGTAGACCTTCACGGGCTGCGGCTCGCGGTGCATTCCGTGCTCGAAGTACGCCCGGACGACCGGCGCGGTCGCTTCGGCGCGCAGGGTCAGCGACCGGCCGCCCCGGTCGGTGAACGTGTACATCTCCTTGCTTACGACGTCCGACCCCTGTCCGCTCGTGCGGACGAACAGCTCCGTGTCTTCGAAGACCGGCGTGTGGATTCGCCTGTAGCCGTACAGGCCGCACAGCTCCTCGAACTCCCCAATGACGCGCTGCCAGCGCGGGAAGTCCGACGGGAGGATGTCGTGTGTGCCCCGCGGGGCCTCGAAGCGCGTCACGACGCCCGCAGCTCGGCGAGGAATGGGTTCCGCGCGAGCTCTTCGCCGAGCGTCGTGATCGGCCCGTGCCCCGGATACACGACGGTCTCGGGCGGGAGCGTGTCGAGGAGCCGGCGGATGGAGCCCATGAGCGTGTCCCAGTCGGCGCCGGGGAGGTCCACACGCCCGACCGAGCCCGCGAAGAGCACGTCCCCGGAGAACAAGCATCCCTCCGCGTGGTAGGCGATATGGGCAGGCGAGTGCCCCGGCACCGCGATCACGTCGAACGCGATGCCCGCGACCTCGATCGTCTCCCCGCCTTCGAGCAGGACGTCGGGGACGTACGGGCGCAGCGTAAAGGGTCCGAGCGTCCGCATCGGGTCCGGAGCCTCGAGCGAGCTCCTCTCCCCTTCGGGCATGTAGACGTGCGAGCCGGTTCCGTCCGCGAGATCCGCGACACCGAGAAGGTGGTCGATGTGGCCGTGCGTGACGAGGATTCCCGCACAGTGCGCACCGAGGCGCGCGAGCGTCAGCCGCAGCTCGGCGGCGTCTCCGCTCGGGTCGACCACGGCCGCCCCCGACGCGGCCATGTCCTGCCGGACGACGTAGCAGTTCGTCCCGATCGGACCGAGCGAGAGCTGTTCGACGCGGAGCCCCATCTCGCGCGGGACGTCAGCTCCCGCGGCGGCCGGCCGGTTGCTGGGCGCGCCCCGCGCGGCGAAGGAACGATCGGTAGAGGAAGCGATCGATGAAGTAGCTGAACGGGATGAAGATGCCGACGATCAGCAACGTCTGCGTGATCTTCGTCGTCGTCGCGAGCTTCGGCGAGAGCAGGAACACCGTGCCGAACATGATCGGCGCGAAGATCAGCGCGCGCTTGAAGGTCCTGGTCCACGACGGCGCCTGCGGCTGTCGCTGGCCTCGCGCCTGACGCGCGGAGCCAGGAGCCTTGTCGTCCGGGACGTCCGCGGGGTCGACCTCGTTCCCCTCGTCGTCGACCCACACGTAGTCGTGGCGCTGCTCCTTCGCGCGGCGTCGCCGCTGTTTCTTCGTGGCCATCGCGCCCGGATTATGCCCGGCTGCTCCACGCGATCCGGCCTCCTGCGACGACCGTGTGAACCACGGGGCCGCCGAGGTGGTACGCGAGGTGGCGCCAGTCCTCGGCCGCGAGGAGGACGATGTCCGCGTCGAACCCCGGTGCGATCCGACCCTTTCGGTCGGCGCGAGCCAGCACGTGCGCCGCGTTCACGGTGCACGCGGAGAGGGCCTCCTCGGCGGCGAGCCCCATCTGCGTCGCGGCGAGCGAGCAGACGAGCGGGAGGCTTTCGCAGAACGCACTCCCCGGGTTGAAGTCCGTCGCCAGCGCGACGGCGGCGCCGGAGTCGACGAGCGCACGCGCGGGCGGCATCGGCCGCCCGAGGAAGAGCGCGCACGCGGGCAGGAGGACCCCGACGACGTCGCTCGCCGCAAGCGCGCCGACGCCCACCCGCCCCGTCGCCTCCAGATGGTCCACCGAGCGCGCACCGAGCTCGATCGCGAGCGGGATGGCGCCCGACTCCGTGAACTGGTCGCCGTGCAGGCGGAGCGCGAGCCCGGCGTCGCGGCATGCGATGAGGTAGCGCCGTGCCTGCTCGGCGTCGAATGCGCCCCGCTCGAGGAAGACGTCCGCGGCCTCGGCGAGCGACGCCGCCTCCGGCAGGACGTCGGCGAGGAGGAAGTCGAGGTACGCGTCTGCGCCGTCGTCGGCGAACTCGGGCGGGATGGCGTGCGCCCCGAGCCACGTCGGTACCCCGCCGGCGGCGCGCACGGTCCGAAGCTGCGCGAGCTCGGTCTCGCGGTCGAGCCCGTACCCCGACTTCGCCTCGAAGGTCGTCGTCCCCGCGCGGAGCATCCACTCGACGTGCTCGGCGAGCGCGGCCGCGAGCTCGTCCTCGCCGGCGGCGCGCGTCGCGCGCACGGTCGAGAGGATTCCGCCGCCGCGCGCGTGCAGCTCCTCGTACGAGGCACCCGCGCTGCGCAGCGCGAACTCCTCCACGCGGTCGCCCGCGAAGCACGCGTGCGTGTGACAGTCGACGAGCCCCGGGATCGCGGAGAGGCCCCGCCCGTCGACCTCCTCGACGTCTCCATCGAGCGGGTCGAGCGCGCGCATCGGCCCGACGGCCACGATTCGTCCGTCCTCGCAGAGCACGTACGCCTCGCTCGTCACTTCGACGTCTCGCAGCGCGTCGGCGCGCAACGGCGCGGCTCCCCCCGCGGGCGTCGCGACCTGTGCGAGGTCGCGGAGGAGAACCCTCACGTCGGGTCGCCAGCGAGCGAGGGAAGGTCGAGGGCGTGCTCCCGCGCCGCAGCTCGCGCCTCGTCGTAGCCGGCGTCCGCGTGGCGGGCGACCCCCGTCCCGGGATCGGTCGTGAGCACGCGCTCGAGCCTCGAGGCGCCGTCGTCCGTGCCGTCGGCGACGACGACCATCCCCGCGTGGATCGAATTGCCGATGCCGACGCCGCCTCCGTGGTGGACGCTCACCCAGGTCGCGCCCGCGGCGACGTTCACGAGGGCGTTCAGGATCGGCCAGTCGGCGATCGCGTCCGACCCGTCCCGCATGGACTCCGTCTCCCTGTACGGGGACGCCACCGAGCCTGCGTCCAGGTGGTCGCGACCGATCACGACGGGAGCGGACACCGCGCCCGAGCGGACGAGCTCGTTGATGGCCAGGCCGGCGCGTGCGCGATCGCCGTAGCCGAGCCAGCAGATCCGCGCCGGGAGCCCCTGGAATGCCACCCTCTCCGGGGCCAGCTGGAGCCACCGCTGAAGGAGGGTGTCGTCCGGGAACAGGGCCGCGAGCTCGCGGTCGATCGCCGCGATGTCGGCGGCATCGCCGGAGAGTGCGGCCCACCGGAACGGTCCGATCCCCCTGCAGAAGAGCGGCCTGACGTACGCGGGGACGAAGCCCGGATACGCGAAGGCGTCCTCCAGGCCAGCCGCATAGGCCTCCCCTCGTAGGTTGTTGCCATAATCGAAAACATGAGAGCCCGCCCGGACGAAGTCCGTCATCGCCCGCACGTGGGCGACGATCGACTCGCGTGCGAGCCGGACGTACGATTCCGGGTCGCGGGCGCGGAGCGACTCGGCCTCCTCGAACGGCACCTCCGCCGGCACGTACCCGGTGAGCGGGTCGTGTGCGGCCGTCTGATCGGTGACGAGGTCGAAGTGCTCGCCGCGGGCCGCGAGCTCAGGGAGGACGACCGCCGCGTTCCCGAGGAGGCCCACGGAGAGTGCCCTCCCTCCCGACGCTGCGGCGCGCACACGCGCGAGCGCGTCGTCGAGCGAGTCGGCGACCTCGTCGAGGTAGCGCGTCTCGAGTCGTCGTTCGATCCGGCTCGGGTCGACCTCGACGCAGAGGATCGCCGCACCGGTCATCGTCGCCGCGAGCGGCTGCGCACCGCCCATTCCTCCCAAACCTGCCGTCAGGATCGTCCGACCCGAGAGGTCCGAGGTGCCGAAGTGCTGCTCGCCCGCGGCCGCGAACGTCTGGTAGGTGCCCTGGAGGATTCCCTGGGTGCCGATGTAGATCCAGCTGCCCGCGGTCATCTGGCCGAACATCGTCAGCCCCTCGGCCTCGAGGCGGCGGAACTCGTCCCATGTCGCCCAACGGGGAACGAGCAGCGAGTTCGCGATCAGCACGCGGGGCGCCCATTCGCCCGTTCGGAACACCGCGACCGGTTTCCCGCTCTGCACGAGGAGCGTCTCGTCCTCGCGCAGCCGAAGGAGCGTCCGCACGATCTCGCGGAGCGCCTCGTGGCTCCGCGCAGCACGTCCCGAGCCGCCGTAGACGACGAGACGCTCAGGATGCTCGGCGACCTCGGGGTCGAGATTGTTGAGCAGCATCCGAAGCGGCGCCTCGGTCTGCCAGGTGCGCGCGTTCAACGTCCCGCCGCGGGGCGCGCGAATCGCGCTCAGGTCGCCGCAGAGGGCATCGACAACGCTGTCCGGCGGACGTGTCTCCGTCACGCGAGCGCGCCGATCTCCGACTCCGCAGCGGAGACGATTGCGCCCGAGCGAATCGCGTCGGCGACGAGCTCGATATCCGCGCTGAGCGACCTGTCCTCGTCCAGGCGTCTCGACAGGCCCCGCACGACGTCGTGGACCGCACGGACGCCGTCGCCCGGTTGCAACGGCGCGAGGAACTCGATCGCCTGGGCCCCCGCGAGGAGCTCGATCGCGAGCGCACGCTCCGCGTTGTCGAGCACCCTGAGCGCCTTCAGTCCGGCGGCGTTGCCCATCGACACGTGATCCTCCTGGCCCGCGCTCGTCGGGATCGAGTCGACGCTCGCGGGGTGCGCGAGCACCTTGTTCTCCGACACGAGCGCGGCCGCGACGTACTGCGGGATCATGAACCCGGAGTTCAGGCCGCCCTCCTCCACGAGGAATGGCGGGAGGCCGTCGGAGAGGGCCGGATTGACGAGCCGCTCGATCCGCCGCTCGGAGATGCTCGCGAGCTCGGCGACCGCCATCGCGAGCGCGTCGAGGGCGAACGCGAGCGGCTGTCCGTGGAAGTTCCCGGCCGACACGATGTCACCCTCGTCGAGGAGGACGAGCGGGTTGTCCGTCGCGGCGTTGAGCTCGACCTCGATCGTCGCCGCAACGTAGTCGAGGAGATCCCGGCACGCGCCGTGCACCTGCGGCGCACACCGAAGCGCGTATGCGTCCTGCACCTTGTCGCACCAGAGGTGGGACTCAATGATCGCGGAGCCCTCGAGCAGGCGCCAGACGTTCGCGGCGGACTCCTGCTGCCCCTTGAGCGGGCGCGCACGGTGCACGGCGGGGCGGAAGCTTGTGCGGGACCCCTGCAGCGACTCGAGCGAGAGCGCACAGGCGAGGTCGGCCGTGCCCGCCAGTCGGCGCGCGCGAACGACCCCGAGCGCGGCCATCGCAGCCATGAACTGCGTGCCGTTCACGAGGGAGAGCCCCTCCTTGCTCGCGAGGCGGATCGGCTCGAGCCCGACGGCGTGGAGCGCCGCGGTGCCGTCCAGCAGCTCGCCCTCCACCGTCGCGTGGCCCTCGCCGACGAGAGGGAGCGCGAGATGGGCAAGTGGAGCAAGGTCTCCGCTCGCTCCCACCGACCCGCGGGCCGGCACGCGCGGGAGAACGCCGCGATTCAGGCACTCGAGCAGGAGCTCCACGGTCGCGACACGCGCTCCCGAGAAGCCCTTCGCGAGCGCGTTCGCGCGAAGGAGCATCGCCGCCCGGACGACCTCGTCGGGGTACGGCTCGCCGACGCCGCACGCGTGGCTGCGCAGGAGTCGGAGCTGGAGCTCCTCCGCGAGCTCCTCCGGGATGTGCGCGGAGACGAACCGCCCGAAGCCCGTGTTGACGCCGTAGGTGTGCTCTCCTCGAACCTCCTCGACGAGCTCTCGGGCGGAGCCCATCCGGGCCCTCGCCGAGTCGGCAAGCGTCGCTGTCGACCCGTCGATCGCGACCGCCCACACGTCGGCGAGAATGAGGTCCTCGCCCGTCAGGACGATCGGTTCGGCCACTCCGCGAGTCTAGATCCGAGCCGGCGCTCGAGCACCTGCGACTCGTCGATGCCGGGCAGCTCGACCCCGGCAGCCGCGGCTTCCCGCAGGACCCGCTCGGGAACGAGGCCGATGAGCTCGCCGGCGACGACCGCGACACCGTGCGACGCCGCCTCGCGTCGCACGCGCTCGACGACCTCGTGCACCGGCGCCCGCTCCAGATCGATCACGTTCATGCTCACCTGTAGGCGGCCGGAACCCGTCAGCTGCAGGCCGATTGCCTGCAAGCCGGGCATGCCGCCGGTGGACTCGCGCACGGCTGCGGCGATGGACATCGCGACGGCGACGTCGTGCGTCGCGAGATCGAGGTTGTAGGCGACCAGCACGTGCCGAGCGCCAACGAGTACCGCGCCGGAGCGAGGGTCAACCCGGCTCGGACCCTCGTCCGGCACGAGCTCCCCCGAATCGACGCGGCGCCGCAGCTCGTCGAGCCCGCCGCGGCGAAAGAACGCCGGACGCCGCCCGGAGCCGACCTCGCCGTAGAGGAACACCGGGAGGCCGAGCTCTCCTCCGATCCGCGCCGCCACCGTGCGAGCAGCTGCCGCAGCGCGGTCCATCTCGCCCGGCGCGAGCGGCACGAGCGGCACGACGTCGGCAGCGCCGACGCGCGGATGGACGCCTGCATGCTGCCGCAAGTCGACGAGCTGCACGGTGGTAGCGACGCCCTCGACCAGCGACTCGACGAGCGCCTCGTCAGGCCCGGCCAGGGTGAACACCGAGCGATGGTGGTCGGCGTCCGAGTGGACGTCGAGCAGCACGGCATGGCGTGCGAACGCAGCTCCGATTGCCTCGACGGCCGCCGGGTCCCGCCCCTCGGAGACGTTGGGCACCGCCTCGAGCACGATCCGTACCCTACGAAGCCGTGTCGGTGGACGAGCCACGAAGCCCCACGCCCGCGCGGCGGCAGACGTTCGCGCGCCTCCTGGGCTTCCTGCGCCCGTACCGCGTCTCGCTCCTCGTCTCGTCCCTCCTCGCGATCGCCTCCCAGGTGACGGGCATTCTCGTGCCGGTCCTCACCGGCGCCGTCATCAACGAGCTCTCGGGCGGCCGCGACACGCAGGTCCTCGTACTCGAAGTCTCGGTGATCGTGCTCCTGGGGCTCGTCCGCGGCGGGCTCATGTACGGGCGCCGCGTCATCTCGGGGCGGCAGGCGCTGGCCGTCGAGTACGACCTCCGCGACGAGCTCTACTCCCACTTCCTGCGACTCTCGTTCGGCTTCTACGACCGCAGCCAGACCGGGCAGCTCATGTCGCGCGCGACGATCGACCTGCAGTCGGTGCGCTTCTTCCTCGGCTACGGTCTCATCTTTTTCGCCCAGCACGTCGTCACCGTCGTCGTCGTGACGGTGGTGCTGTTCTTCTACAGCTGGCAGCTCGCGCTCGTCGCGCTCGCGATCACCCCCGTGATCGCGCTGACCGCGTTCCGGTACAGCCACGTGTCCCACCCCGTCCTCCGCGACGTCCAGCAGTCGCTCGCCGACGTCTCGACAGTTGCGGAGGAGTCGATCACCGGCGTCCACGTCGTGAAGTCGTTCGCACAGGAGGAGCGCCGCGCCGAGCAGTTCGGCGATGCCGCGAACGCGGTGTTCTCGAAGACACTCGCCGCGAACCGGCAGCGCGCGCTCTACGTCCCGCTCCTGACGTTCCTCCCGCAGCTCGCGCAGGCCCTCGTCCTCCTTGCCGCGGGGCGCATGGTGATCTCGGGATCGCTCTCGCTGGGGGCGTTCTTCGCGTTCAACCTCCTGCTCGCGATGCTGGTCATGCCGCTGCGGATGCTCGGCATGTGGATCGGCCAGGCGCAGCGCGCGATCGCGGCCGGCGAGCGGATCTTCCAGATCCTGGACGAGCCCGAGGAGATCTCCGACCGGCCAAGTGCCCTGCCGCTGCCGGCGGGACCTGGCCGCGTCCTCTTCGAGAACGTGTCGTTCGGCTACGACCCCGAGCGCCCTGTGCTCGAGAGTGTCGATCTCGACATACCCGCCGGACGGACGATCGCCCTCATCGGCCCGACGGGGTCGGGCAAGACGACGCTCGCGGCGCTCGTGCCGCGCTTCTACGAGACGACAGCCGGGCGCGTACTCGTCGACGGTGTCGACGGGCGCGACCTGCTGCGGCGTTCGCTGCGGCGTGAGATCGGCGTCATCTCGCAGGACCCGTTCCTGTTCTCGGCCTCGATCAGGGACAACATCGCCCTCGGGATGCCCGATGCCCCCGCCGACGCCGTCGAGCAGGCGGCGATCGCGGCGCAGGCCCACGACTTCATTCTCGAGCTGCCGCACGGGTACGACACCGTCGTCGGAGAACGAGGGATCACGCTCTCGGGCGGTCAGCGCCAGCGGATCGCGATCGCGAGGGCGCTCCTCATCGATCCGCGCATCCTCGTCCTCGACGACGCGACTGCGTCCGTCGACGCGACGACGGAGGCGAGGATCCGTGCCGGGCTCCGGGAAGTGATGCGCGGCCGGACGACGATCATCATCGCCCACCGCCTCTCGACGATCGCGCTCGCGGACGAAATCGTCGTGCTCGACCACGGAAGGATCACGGCGCGCGGCACGCAGTCGGAGCTCCTCGACGCGAGCCCGGTGTTCCGGGAGATCCACGAGCACGGCCTGCTCCAGCAGGTGGTGGCGGGGTGAGACGCTCATGAAGGTCTGGCAGTTCGGGACGCACCTCACGGACGAGCGGGGAGCCCAGGTCGAGGACTGGTCGTGGAGACAGACCCGGCGCCGGCTCCGCGTCCTCGTCCGGCTCGCGCGGCCGTACCCGGCGCGGACGGCGCTTGCGGTCGTCACGTTGATCGCGTACACCGCGGTCGCGCTCCTGCCGCCGTACCTCGCGAAGCTCGCAGTCGACGAAGGGATCGAGGCGCGCGACCTCGGAGAGCTCAGCGTCATCGTCGCGGCCTTCGTCGCCGCGGGTGTCGCAGCGTTCGTTCTGTCGGGAGCGCAGACGTACGTCACGGGCTGGGTCGGCGAGCGTGCGCTCGCTGACCTTCGCATCCAGCTCTTCCGTCACCTGCAGCGACTGTCGCTCGGCTTCTACGAGCGCAACCGGACGGGCGCGATCGTCAGCCGCATCACGAACGACGTCGAGGCACTCGACCAGCTCGTCACGGACGGCATCTCGAGTCTCGTCCAGAACACGCTCGTGCTCGGAGGGACGATTGTCGTCCTCTTCCTCCTCGACTGGCGCCTTGCGCTCGCGACGCTCGTCGTACTCCCGCTGATGGGTCTCGCGACGGCGTGGTTCCGCTCGCGCTCGAACCACGCCTACCGCCGTGTCCGCGAGCGGCTCGGCCTCGTCACGGCGACTCTGGCAGAGGACATCTCCGGCATGCGCGTCGTCCAGTCCTTCACCCGCGAGCCGACGAGCCAGACGACCTTCCGTGGCGTGAACGAGCGGTACCGCGAGGCGAACTACGAGACGGTGATCCTCAACGGCGTCTACTTCCCGGCGGTCGACATCCTCTCGTCGGTCGCAACCGCCATCGTCCTCGGGGTCGGCGGCTGGCTCGTCGTGGACGGCGACATGACGATCGGCACGCTGCTCGCCTTCACGCTCTACCTCGGGAACTTCTTCGACCCGGTCCAGCAGCTCTCGCAGCTGTACAACACGTTCCTCTCGGCGACGGCCGCGCTCGACCGGATCACGTCGGTGCTCGACGAGGAGCCGGAGATCGTGGACGCGGAGCACGCCGACGCGCTCCCGACGATCGACGGACACGTGCGCTTCGAGCACGTCCGCTTCGGCTACGGCGACCTCCCCGACATCCTCCACGACTTCGACCTCGACGTCCCCGCGGGCACGACCGTGGCGCTCGTCGGGCATACGGGAGCCGGGAAATCGACGATCGCGAAGCTGCTCGCGCGCTTCTACGACCCGCGTGAAGGCGGGATCACGATCGACGGACACGACCTCCGCGGCGTGCGCCAGGCATCCCTTCGCACGCAGCTCGGCATCGTGCCCCAGGAGGGCTTCCTCTTCGCGGGATCGATCGCCGACAACGTCGCGTTCGGCCGACCGAGCGCAACGCGAGCGGAGATCGAAGCTGCGGCCCAGGCCGTCGGCGCCGACGCATTCGTCTCGGAGCTGCCGGAGTCGTACGAGACGCACGTCGGCGAGCGCGGCTTCAAGCTCTCACTCGGTCAGCGTCAGCTCGTCGCCTTTGCTCGCGCGCTGCTCGCCGACCCGCGCATCCTCATCCTCGACGAGGCGACGTCGTCGGTGGACATCGGGACGGAGCGCCGCATCGAGCGAGGCCTGCGTCGCCTGCTGCTGGGCCGGACCGCATTCATCATCGCGCACCGCCTCTCGACGATCCGGCGCGCCGACCTCATCGTCGTCCTCGACCACGGCCGCATCGTCGACGTCGGCACCCACGACGAGCTCATCGACCGGCCGGGGGCGTACACGCAGCTCTACGGAGACTGGGCCGCCGAGGTCGCGTAACGCGAGCGCGACGGCAAGCTTCTAAGCTCACGCGATGGCGACCGACCCCGAGCCTGACGACGTCGTCGAAGTCCCACCCGCCGACATCGTCGCCGAGGCGCGGCTCACACCTGCGGAGGCCGTCGCCCCGATGCAGCTGCGCGTGCCAGCGCGCGGCAACCGCAAGCTCCGGCGCGTCCTCGAGCGCGTCAACGCGGACGAGCAGATCAAGGCGTGGTGGCACGTTTCGAACGTCAATGCCGTGGTCCGGCTCCAGATCAACGACCACTCATGGGTGCACATCCAGATCGTCACGAACATCTCGCTGAAGCTCCTCCGTCAGCTCGTGAAGCACGGTGTGCAGCCGTCGCTCGAGCGCGATTACGGACTCACGAACGACGACTCGGAGGTGGTCGTCTTCCTCGCGGCGCTCCTCCACGACATCGGCATGTCGATCCACCGGCGCGACCACGAGGACTGGAGCCTGTTCCTCGCGGAGCCGAAGATGCGTGAGCTGCTCGAGGGCCTCTACGAGGAGCCCGAGCTCACGGTGATCGTCTCCGAGGCGCTCCAGTCGATCACGAGCCACCGAGCGGACGGCGAGCCGCTCTCGCTCGAGGCGGGCGTGCTCCGCGTCGCGGACGCGCTCGACATGGCGAAGGGACGCTCGCGGATCCCGTTCGAGCGGGGATCGGTGTCGATTCACTCCCTCTCGGCGGCCGCGATCGACGAGGTGAGGATCACCGACGGGGACGCCCGGCCGGTGATGGTCGAGATCGTGATGAACAACTCCTCCGGCATCTACCAGGTCGACGGGCTCCTCAAGGCGAAGCTTCGCGGATCGGGCCTCGAGCCGTACGTCGAGGTCGTAGCACGCATCGACACCGAGGCCGAGAAGCGCCTCGTTCCCGCCTACCGGCTCGAGATCGGAGAGCCGAAGGGGCCATAGCGACCGGGTACACTCCCTCGGCCGTTGCGGGGTCGTCTAACGGCAGGACGCCTGGCTCTGGACCAGGAAGTTGGGGTTCGAATCCCTGCCCCGCAGCCTGACGCCTCGGGTTGGCTGTTGTCACGAGCGGTTACGCTCGTGACATGTTTCCTTAGCGATTTGTAAGCCAAGACGGCCCAGCTCGTGCCGCCTCGTGTACGGTTGCCCGATCGAGCGACACGAGCGGCTCCCGTGCGGGCCGCGCCCCTGTCCCCGTCCAGGAGGTATCCGTCCTGAGAGCCTTAATCGTAGGCCTGCTTGCGCTCGCTCTCGCCACGCAGGCCGCTGCGGCAACGATCCAGGCAAGCTCCTCCGCATCATCGAAGTCCACGCCCGCGAAGCATCGGGCACGGACCCTCGACGAACGGCTCGAGCGCAAGCTCGCGGCCCTGCGCCACTACCGCGGCACCATCCGTTTCTTCCACACGCACCGTTCGCTCATGAACTCGCGCGAGCAGCGGGACACCGCTTACGCCGCGCTCGTGTATGCGGAACGGCGTGCCCGCGCGCTGACGAAGACGGTGGCGGCGCTCCGCAGAGCGTCGGCGAACCGAGACGCGCGCCGGCATGCGGCGATGTCTCCGAGGGCCGCGATCTGCGACGTCTTCGGCTCCTACTGCGAGGAGGCGGTCGCGGTCGCCCGGTGCGAGTCGCGCCTCAGCACGACCGCCGAGAACGGCCAGTACCTCGGGCTCTTCCAGATGGGCGCGTACGCACGCCGGCTCTTCGGCCACGGAGCCTCCGCGCACGAGCAGGCGCTCGCGGCTCGGCGCTACTTCGTGCGCTCCGGACGCGACTGGAGCCCGTGGAGCTGTCGCTGGGCCGCGCTGTAGTCGCGCTCGCGCAATTCGTCGCAAAGTGCGAAGGCCGTCCGCATCCGCATCTTTCGCTCGACCCGTCCATCTGGTAGGTGTCCAGGGAACGTGTGGGGACAGCGGAAGCGCGACCGCCTTCGGCCCCTTGACGAGGCCGCCGCATACGCGCGCTGTCACGGCGACCGAGACGACAACGTCCGCATCGTGAATCTGCCACCACGCCGCGCCCGCTACGAGACGGTCCTCTCGAGCGGCGAGAGTATCCGCCGCGATTTCGAGGCGCGGCTCGACACGCGCGAGCCCGAGCCCGCCGCCTGACGGCGTCGCCCCGGTACGTCGATTCGGTACCCTAGGCGTCCGCCACGGCCCATTCGTCTAGTGGCCTAGGACACCGCCCTCTCACGGCGGCGGCACGGGTTCGAATCCCGTATGGGCCTCTCCGGCCCGTGTGGCTAAGCGGATTTTGGCTTGGTTGCGCGGGCCATTCGTGTCGGAAGTGCCGCTTTGCGCGCCTGATGCACACCCTCGTGCACACCCGCCCTTGGGCTCTTAGTCGAAGTCGATGCCGAGCGCTTCGAGCGCGCGAACGGACTCCTCGGCCCGCTCAATATCGTGAGGCATCACTTGCTCTATCGGTTCGGGCGAGAACTCTCCTAGCGATCGGCCGTCGTCTCGGACGGCAGCAAGGCGGCGTCCAGCCTCGTCCAAATCCATGCCTTCGAAGCGTCTTCCGTTGTCGCGCATGCCTTGCAGCATCCAGGTTGCATGCGAGA
>JBKOYF010000055.1:0-4009 GCA_046725305.1 Actinomycetota bacterium | reverse complement strand
GCGTCAACGTCGTGCGACGCGATCTCGGGGACGAGATCGTCGCGGAGGTGTCGGGCGTGCTCCGCGACGCGATCCAGTGCGGACTCGACCACCGCGCGGAGGCGCTCGAGTACGCGCTCGAGTTCGGCCGTGGCATCGATGCGGCGGTCGCCGACCGGTTCGTGGCCATGTACGTCAACGAGCTGACGCAGGACTACGGTGACGAGGGCCGCAAGGCGGTCACCGAGCTGTTACGACGCGGCGAGGCGCTCGGTGCCTTTCCCGCCGTCGAGATCGATTTCGTCGGCTAACGTCGGACGCATGGCGCGCGCAGTCGTCGTGTCCGCCGTCCGCACGCCGATCGGGCGATACGGCGGCGCGCTCGCGGGCGTCCGCCCGGACGATCTCGCCGCGGTCGCGATCGCGGCAGCGGTGGAGCGTGCGGGGGTCGACGGCGCGGCGATCGACGACGTCTACCTCGGCTGCGCGAACCAGGCCGGCGAGGACAACCGCAACGTCGCCCGCATGGCCGCGCTCCTCGCAGGGCTGCCGGACTCGGTGCCGGGCGTGACGCTCAATCGCCTCTGTGCCTCTGGACTGTCCGCGGTCGTCTCAGCGTGCCATGCGGTGATCGCCGGAGACGTCGAGCTGGCGGTCGCGGGTGGGGTCGAGTCGATGAGCCGCGCGCCGCTCGTCATGGCCAAACCCGAGGCGGCTTTCCCGCGCGGGAATCAGACCGTCTGGGACACGACGCTTGGTTGGCGCTTCCCGAACCCGCGGCTCGAGGAGCTCTTCCCGCTCGAGTCGATGGGGGAGACCGGGGAGAACGTCGCCGAGCGGTACGGCGTGTCGCGCGAAGACCAGGACGCGTTCGCGCTCCGCTCCCAGGAGCGCTGGAGCGCCGCGAACGCGGCGAGCAGGTTCGCCGACGAGCTCGTCCCGGTCGGCGGGGTCGGCGTCGACGAGCACCCGCGACCGCAGACGCATGCCGCTGCCCTCGCAGGCCTGAAGCCTGCCTTCCGCGAGGACGGGACGGTCACGGCCGGCAACGCGAGCGGAATCAACGACGGCGCTGCGGCGCTCGTGATCGCAAGCGAGGAGGTCGCCCGCGAGCTTGGCCACGAGCGGCTCGGCGCGTTCGTCGGCTCCGCGGTCGCCGGTGTGGACCCGCGCGTGATGGGCATCGGGCCGATACCAGCCGTCCACAAGCTCCTCGAGCGCACGGGCATCACTGCGGCGGACCTCGATCTCGTCGAGCTGAACGAGGCGTTCGCATCGCAGAGCGTCGCGGTCATTCGGGAGCTCGGCCTCGACGAGGAGAAGGTGAACGTGAACGGCGGCGCGATCGCTCTCGGGCACCCACTCGGGATGAGCGGTGCCCGCCTCGTCGTCTCGCTCCTCCACGAGCTTCGCCGGCGTCACGGCCGCTACGGGCTCGCGACGCTCTGCGTCGGCGTCGGCCAGGGCGTTGCCGTGCTCTTCGAAGGCTAAGACGCGGCGAATACCCGTTCGTGCCGCGGGCGGACCCAGACGGTCTGACCGCGCCAGAAGCCAGATTCGTCGAACCGGTCCCGGGTCATGAGCGCGACGATCTCCGCGCCGCTCGCGTCGTGGAGCTCGACCTTCGCGTCCCTGCCGAGGATCGTCACGCGCACGATCATTGCCTCGAGCGCCTCGTCCGCCGGCTCGTCGAGGAGCTCGACGTCGTGGGGGCGCACGAGGACGTCTCCGAGCCGTTGCGCGTCGCCGACGAAGGACATGACGAACGTGCTCGCCGGCTTGTCGTAGAGCTCCCGCGGGCTCCCGACCTGCTCGAGCCGGCCGTGGTTGATGACGGCGATCTGGTCCGAGATCTCCATCGCCTCGTCCTGGTCGTGCGTCACGAACACCGTGGTCACGTGGACGACGTCGTGGAGCTGACGCAGCCACTCGCGCAGCTCCGCACGGACGCGTGCGTCGAGAGCACCGAACGGCTCGTCGAGGAGCAGGACCTGCGGCTCCGGCGCGAGAGCACGGGCGAGGCCCATCCGCTGGCGCTGCCCTCCCGAGAGCTGGGCGGGGTAACGATCCCCGAAGTTCTGGAGCTGGACGAGGTTCAGGAGCTCGTCGACGCGCTCCGTGATCTCAGCCTTCGGACGCTTGCGCACCTTCAGCCCGAAGGCGACATTGTCGCGCACGGTCATGTGCTTGAACGCCGCGTAGTGCTGGAAGACGAAGCCGACGTTCCGCTTCTGCGGCGCGAGCCCCGTCGCGTCCGAGCCCGACAGCAGCACCTGGCCGCTGTCCGGCGTCTCGAGGCCGGCCACGATGCGGAGCAACGTCGACTTGCCCGAGCCGCTCGGCCCGAGGAGCGCGGTCAGCGACCCGCTCTCGACCTCGAGCGAGACGTCGTCGACGGCGACGAACTCGCCGAACCGCTTCGAGACGTTGCGCACGTTGATCGACATGGCTAGGTCGCTTCCTCCTTGGGTCGGATGACGGTCAGTGCTACGAGGACGAGGATCGCCATCAGCGCGAGGACGATCGAGATGGCGTAGGCGCCCGCGAGGTCGAAGCTCTCCCAACGCTCCTGGACGCGGAGCGTCGCGGTCTCCGTCTCGCCTTGGAGGCGCCCCGAGACGACGGCCACCGCCCCGTACTCGCCGAGGCAGCGGGCAGTCGTGAGGATCACGCCGTAGATCACGGCCCAGCGGATCGACGGGAGCGTGACCCTCCAGAACGTCTGCGAGCCGTTCGCGCCGAGCGTTCGAGCTGCTTGCTCCTGCTCGTCGCCGATCTCGCGCAGGGTGGGGACCACCTCGCGGGCGACGAAGGGCAGCGAGACGAACGTCGTCGCGATGACCATCGCCGGCAGGGCGAAGAGCACCGGGATCCCGTGGTCGGAGAGCCAGCCCCCGAACCAGCCGTCGGTCCCGTACAGCAAGAACAGCGACAGCCCGACGACGACCGGCGAGAGGGCAAGCGGAAGGTCGATGAACGCGTTCAGCAGGCCCTTGCCCGGGAAGTGCCGCCGCACGATCGCGAGTGCGCACACGATCCCGAACACAGTGTTGATCGGCACCGCGATCGCGGTGATGAGCAGCGTCAGCTTCAGCGCGTGGATCGTCTCCGGCGTCGTCAGCGCGTCCCACGCGGGCTCGAAGCCGTCTTCGAAGGTTCGCCAGAAGACGATCGCGAGCGGTCCGACGAGGATCACGGCGAGGTAGGCGAGCGCGACGAGGCGAAGCCCGACTCGCTGGAGCCCGAGCCTACGCACGGTCGTGCCTCGTCGCGTAGTGCCGGATCGCTCCGATCGAGAGCAGCGTCACGAAGGAGAGCGCGAGCAGCACGACTGCGGCCGCCGCGGCGCTCGCGGAGTCACCGCTCTCGATGCGCCCGAAGATGTAGACGGACGACACCTCGGTGCGGAACGGGATGTTCCCGGTGATGATCACGAGGGCGCCGAACTCGCCCACCGCCTTCGCGAAGGCGAGCGCGACGCCCGAGAGGATCCCGGGCAGCAGGTTCGGGAGCACGATGCGCCGGAACGTCGTCGCGCGCGACGCTCCGAGCGAGTGGGCCGCCTGTTCGAGCTCCGGGTCGAGCTCCTCGAGGACCGGCTGCACGGTGCGGACGACGAACGGGAGCGTCACGAACATCATCGCGAGCACGATCGCGGCTCGCGTGTAGGCGACGTTGACTCCGATCGGCGACGTCGGGCCGTAGAGCGCGAGCAGCGTGAGACCGGCGACGATCGTCGGCAACGCGAACGGCAGGTCGATGATCGCGTTCACGAGCGACTTCCCGCGGAAGTCGTCCCGGACGAGGACCCACGCGGTGACGGTCCCGAGCACCGCGTTCAGGAGTGACACGGCGGCGGCGGCCCCGATCGTGAGCTTCAGCGCCGCCACCGCCTCCGGGCTCGAGACCGCGTCCCAGAAGCCGCCTGCGCCGTCCTTGGTCGACTCCCAGGTCAACGCCGCGAGCGGCAGCACGACGACGACCGTGAGGAATGTCGTGACGAAACCGAGGGACAGCGCCGTGCCGGCGC
>JBKOYF010000015.1:0-9532 GCA_046725305.1 Actinomycetota bacterium | reverse complement strand
CGCGCTGATGGGGGCGATCGTCGCCGCGGAAGCCGGCGGGGAGCGAACGCCCGAGGCCTTCATGCGTGGGTTCGAGCGGGCTCTCCTGGTCGCCGCGGGCATCGCCGCCCTGGGAGCCATCGTCGCCTGGGTGCTCGTACGTCCTCACGAAGAAGCGGGGCGCCGACCCCAACGCACGGCGGCCGAACCCGTAGCCAAGTAACGCTTGTCGGTCGACACGCCCGAGGGCGGAAGCGGATTCAGTCCGCCGTAGGCCAGCAGCGGCGTGTCTTTGCACGGCGAGAGGAAGGGGGCACGCGGGGGGCAACGTCGTTTCCCCCCGCGACCACGAAAACGCCCCCGGCTGCGGCTCCGGGGGCGTTTCCCGTTCGAGGCGACCCCTTTCCGGGGCGGCGAGCCGGCGAATCGTGGCTCTGCGGCCCAGCCACGCTCGTCCTGCACCCGCCAGCGGATCCGGCGGTGGTGCCCGCGCATCCGATCTGGCGTCCGATCGTCTGCGGTGTGGGCCTGACTATAGGAGCCGTGTCTGGAAAAGTCAAGTAGCCAGGTCAAGTGATTTGGGCTACGGTTACTTCACTCGCAAGTGGTAACCGCACATCCCCCCGGCGGGGGAGAGCACCTGGCACGAAACCGGATTGACTGAAATGGGCATGCACGAGACCGCGCTGACCCCTGCATCAGGGCCGACTGCAACTGGACCGACCACGTCCGGCGCGCGCGCACGTCTCGGCGAGCGCCTTCGCGCGCTTCGCGTGTCGGCCGGTCTCACGCAGACGCAGCTCGCGGGCGAGCGGTTCTCGAAGGAGTACATCAGCCAGATCGAGCGCGGCAAGACCCGGCCGACCGACACGACGATCGACTGGCTCGCCGAGCGGCTCGGCGTCGACCCCGCCTTCCTCGCCTCCGGCGTCTCGACGGAGACCCGCACGAAGCTCGAAGCGGAGCTCGAGCGTGCGGAGGCGCTGTCCGCCGCCCATCGCTACGAGGAGGCCGTCGAGGCGTTCCGCGCCGTGCGGCCGGCGGTGCAGGAGGTCGGCGTCGCGACGGTCGAGGTTCGTGCCATCACCGGCGAGGCGTGGGCACTCCAGGAGCTCGGTCAGGTGCGCGAGGCACTCGACCTGTTCGTGATCGCGCGCGAGAGCGCGGAGCGTCCCGAGTTTTCCGACCTCGATCGTGCGGACGTCCTTATGCGCATCGGCGTCTGCCGCTACAAGCTCTCGAGCATTTCCACGGCGACCGCGCTCTTCGACTCGGCGCTCGAGCTCGCCGAGCGTCCGGGTCTTCCGGCCAGTGCGCTCCGGTCGGACATCCTGCAGTGGCGCTCACGCTGTCACCGCGTCATGCGCGACTACGTCGCGGCGCGCGACGACGCCGAGCGGGCGCTCGAGCTCGCACAGGACGTCGGCGATCGCGGCGCCATCGCCCGCGCGTACACGCAGGCGTCGCTCATCGCGCAGAGGCAGGGCCACTACGTTCTTTCCCGCAGCTACGCACAGCGAGCGAAGGAGCTGTGCCAGCAGCTGAACGACGAGCGGAGCGTCGGACGGCTCCTGCTCATGCTGGGCGGCCTCACGCTCCTCCTGGGAGACGAGGAGCATGCGGTCGAGCACCTGAAGGCGTCCTATTCGAGGGCGCTGGATTCCGATTCCCCCGCGGACGCCGCGCAGGCGCTCGAGGGGATCGCCCGGGTTCATCTGAACCGTGGCGAGTACGACCAGGCGGACGATCTGGCGCGAAAAGCGCTGGATCTGCTGCAGGGTCGGGAGGACTACCTCCACGAGGTCTGTCCGTCGCAGCTCGTACTGGGACGAGCGTTGCTCGAGCGCGGACGACTGGAAGAGGCGGAAGTGTGTTTCCGGGCGGCTGACGCTGCTGCAGAGCAGATGGCGTCGATCAGCCACCGGACGGAGGCGTGGGTCGCTCTCGGGGATCTCGCGGCGCGTCGAGGTGACGACCGCGGGGCCGCACGTCTCTACCGGAACGCCGCAGAGGCGCTCCAGGAAATCCGCTTCTAGAGAGAGGAGGTCGCTATGAAGCCGAGGCTGCTTCTCCTGCTCGTCAACCTCGCGTTGCTGGCCGCGTGGCTCGGGCAATGCGGTGGTGGACGCCACTCCTGGCCCGACGGGCTCTAGGAATCCCCGGGCTACACTCGGGCGCGTATGCGCCCCGCTGCGGCAGTGGCCGTGCTGTCGTGCCTGCTCCTCGTCGGCTGCGGCGGGTCTGGCGGGAACGAGGCGACCACGGTCCCCGGAGGGGGTGAGACGCTGGAGCAACTCTGGCGTGCGCCTGGTGACGACGTCGCCGTCGTCCCCGGTACCGAGAGCTACGAGCCGGGGAGCGTGCGCGTGTCCTTCCTCGTCGTCGATGCCGACGGTCGGCCCGTCACGCTTCCGAAGGCTCGCGTATGGGTCTCCGACGCGCTCGATCGAGCCCCCTTCCTCGAGACGGAGGCGAAGGTCGAGCGCATCGGCGTGCCCGGAGGCGCAGAGGCCGACTCGACGCATTTCTACGTCGCGAAGTTCCGCCTCACCCGACCCGGAAAGTACTGGCTCCTCGCCGAGCCGGAGGGAGGGTCGACGAAGGTGCAGGCCCTCGGCAACGTCGTCGTTGTGAAGCACGACCCGCCGCCCGACGTCGGCGACCCGGCACCTGTCTCCGCTACGCCGACGCTCGCGTCCACGCACGGTGATCTGTCTGCGCTCACGACCCGCACGCCTCCCGACAAGACGCTGCTCCGTTACTCGGTCGCGGGCTCGCTGCGGGCGAGAGTGCCTTTCGTCGTGACGTTCGCGACCCCGAAGTTCTGCACGAGCCGCACTTGCGGGCCCATGGTCGACGTCCTCGAGGAGGTCTCGAAGCGGTTCGAAGGCGAACGGGTCCGCTTCATCCACGTCGAGGTGTACGAGGGGAACGACCCGGCGAACGGCCTCAACCGCTGGATGCAGGAGTGGCGGCTGCCGACCGAGCCGTGGACCTTCCTCGTGGACGCGGGAGGCATCATCGCCGCTCGGTTCGAGGGCAGCGTCTCGGTCGAGGAGCTCGAGACCGCGGTCAGAGACATGCTGACCGGAGGCTGAGCTAGACGGCGTCGCCCAGGCGCTCGACGACGATGTTCGGAACACGCGCCATCGGGCTCAACGCGAGAACGGCGCGCACGAGCGTCGCGATGTCGTCCGGCTGAATCTGCTCCTCTCCCGGAAGGCCGGTCCACTCGGTCATGCGCGTTGCGACGAACGCGGGTGAGATTGCGGTCGCGCGGACGCCGTGCTGGGCCTCCTCGCGGTTCAGCGAGTTCGTGAACGCGATGAGGGCGGCCTTCGTCGCGCCGTAGACGGCGAGGCCCGGCGTCGGAATCGTCCCCGCGATCGACGCCAGGGTGACGATCTGGCCCCTCGACGAGCGGAGCAGCGGGAGCGCCTCCCTCGTGACGACCATGGTCGAACGGAGGTTCACGTCGAGCTGGAGGGCGATGCGCTTCGTGTCCTGCTCGGCGAACGGCCCTCCGATGCCGATCCCGGCCGAGTTGACGAGGACGTCCATGCCGCCGTAACGCGCGGCGTGCGCCGCGACCACGCGGACGCAGTCCTCCGGCTCCGCGAGGTTCGCCGGCACCGCGTGCGCGCCGAGCTCCTCTGCCGCGTCCTCGAGCGGCTCGGGCCTCCGGGCGACGAGGGTGAGCTCGAAGCCGTCGGCCCGAAGTGCACGCGCGATCGCGAGCCCGATTCCCGAGGACCCTCCGGTGACGAGTGCCGACTTCACCGGCAGGAGTATCTCTAAGAGAGGCTGAGCCTTCGCGGGGGTCGAGGGCCGAAGGGCGATTCACTCGCCCGTAGGCCAGAAACGGCTGATCACCCGCTGCGCAGAGGAAGGGGGCAGGCGGGGGGAAACATCGTTTCCCCCCGCCATATAAAGCGGCCGCCGAGGGGGCGGCGGCCGCTGCGTCAGGGGGAGAGGAGAAGGGGATGGATCTCTCCATTCGCCCTGTTCGGCCGCTCGCGGGGATTTCCTTCCGCGTACAGTGTTCGCCGTGGAGACCGTCGCGCTGACGTCGCTCGCACGGGCGGGTGGCTGCGCAGCGAAGTACGCGGCCGGGCGGCTCGAGACCGTGCTCGCAGGGCTCGTCCCGGCGGAGTCGGAGAACCTCCTGGTCGGTCTCGATCCCGCTGATGACGCCGCCGTCTATCGACTCGACGACGAGCGCGCGATCGTGTTCACCGTCGACTTCTTTCCGCCGCTCGTCGACGATCCACGGACGTTCGGCGCGATCGCTGCGACGAACGCGCTGAACGACGTGTTCGCCATGGGCGGAGTGCCGCTGCTGGCTCTCTCCGTCGCGGCCTTCCCGGAGGAGTTGCCCGTCGAGGTCCTCGGCGAGGTGCTCGCCGGCGCCGACGAGCGCGTCCGCGAGGCGGGCGCCATCCTCGCCGGCGGGCATACGATCCGCGACCCCGAGCCGAAGTACGGGCTCGCCGTCGTGGGGACGGTGCATCCCGATCGGATCTGGCCGAAGGCCGGCGCCCGAGCCGGCGACGTCCTCCTCCTGACGAAGCCGCTCGGCACCGGGATCGTGCTGCAGGCGCAGCGCGACGGCGTCGCCTCTCCCGCGGCGCTGGATGCGGCGATCGAGTCGATGCTCGAGCTCAACATGCGCGCCGCCGATGTGCTGCGACCGTTCGAGCCGAGTGCGGTCACGGACGTCACGGGCTTCGGCCTGCTCGGCCACGTGCACGAGCTCGCTTCGCGGAGCGGCGTCCGCGTGATCGTCGACGCCGATGCGCTTCCCGCACTTCCTGGTGCCTCGGAGCTCGCCGCGGCGGGCGTCCGGACCGGCGGCGATCGCCGGAATCGGGATTTCGTGCGCGAGAGCGTCCACAGCGACGCGGACCCCGTTATCGAGGCGCTCGCCTTCGATCCCCAGACGGCCGGGGGACTACTCGTGTCGATCCCGGCCGACCGCGCGCCCGTGCTCGAGGCGACCTTCGCCGGTGCCGACCTCTTCTGCGCGCGCATCGGCCGCGTCGAGGAAGGCGACGGCGTCGTCCTACGGTGACCGCGGTCGCCGCGATCCGCGTTCGCTCGGTGTCGGCGAGCGCTTTCCTCAAGATCGCGGCTGCGTCGTGCGTCGCGCTCTTCCTCGTGATCACGTCCGGGGCGTTCGTCCGGCTGACCGGTTCCGGCCTCGGATGTGAGAACTGGCCGCGCTGCGGCGACAAGCCGTACCCCGAGCAGGGCTTCCACGCCTTCGTCGAATTCGGCAACCGGATGGTCGCCCTCGTCGGCATCGTCCTCACGCTCGTGACCTGGCTGTCGTCGCGACGTGTCGCAGGGCTCTCGGGCTGGGGACGGCACGGCGCGCTCGCGGCCTTCCTCGTCGCGGCCGCGCAGATCCCGATGGGGGGCATCACGATCGCGCTGGACCTGCATCCCCTGGCGGTGATGACGCACTTCCTGCTCGGCCTCGCCGCGTTCGGCCTCGCCCTCGTCGTCGCGCTCGAGGCATGGAGTCTCCGGGACGGTCTCGCGCCGCCAGCCGGGCCGCCCTGGTTCCGGCTCTTCGTGACGGGTGCGGGACTGCCGGTGTGCATCGCGCTCGTCGTGACGGGCTCGGTCGCCACGGCGTCGGGGCCCCATCCAGGGTCGAGCGACGACGTCGAGCGCCTCGGTCTCGGCATCGTCGACACCGTGTACGTCCACGTTCGCGCTGCCGCGGCGTTCGGCATCGGCGTCCTCGTCGTCGGGTGGCTCCTGCGGCGGCTGTGCCCGCGGTATCCCGGCCTCATGCGCGTCTGGGTCGGGCTCCTCGTCGTGTTGATCGCGCAGGCGATCGTCGGCGAGGTCCAGTACCGGAACGCGCTGCCGTGGGGCCTCGTCCTCGTGCACGTCGCTCTTGCGGCGTCGATCTGGGCGCTGAGCCTCGCGCTCGCGTACGCGCTCTGGCGGCCGCCCAGGCCGCTGACCCGGCAGTAGGCTTGTTCGGTGGCCCGTGAGCTGAAGATCTACGAGCGTCCCTCCACGCTCGAGCGACCAGTGCTCATCGGCGCTTTTCGCGGGTGGAACGACGGCGGCCAGGCCGCGACGCTCGCTGCCGGCTACCTCGCGCGGCTCTGGGGCGCGAGGAAGTTCGCCGAGATCGACCCCGAGCTGTTCGTCGACTTCCAGGCGACTCGGCCACTCGTCTCGCTCGAGGAAGGTCGGACGCGGAAGATCGAGTGGCCGGAGAACACCTTTTTCCGGGCGCGGATCCCGAACGCGAACCGCGACGCGATTCTCCTCGTCGGCGTCGAGCCGAACTACCGGTGGAGGACGTTCAGCGCGCTCGTCACGGACCTCGCGAAGGAGCTCGGCGTCGAGCTCGCGGTCACGCTCGGCGCGCTCGTCGCCGACGTGCCCCACACGCGGCCTGCCCCGGTCACGGGAGCCGCCACGGATCCGCAGCTCGTCGACGAGCTCGGTCTGCAGCTCTCGCGATACGAGGGACCGACCGGGATCGTCGGTGTGCTGCTCGACTCCTGCCGTCGGGTGGGGATCCCCTCCGTGAGCCTGTGGGCGGCGGTGCCGCACTACGTCCAGCTCGCGCCGAGCCCGCCCGCGGCGAAGGCGCTCTGCGAGCGGCTCGCGGGCGTCCTCTCGACCGAGATCGACGTGAGCGAGCTCGACGAGGCGTCAGAGGAGTACGTCGACCAGGTATCCCAAGCTGTCGCGACGGACTCGGACACGGCGAGCTATGTCGAAGAGCTCGAACGTCGCGCGGACTCCCTCGAGCTCCTCGAGGACTCGCAGGACTTCCCGTCCGGTGAGGCGTTGGCGCAGGAGATCGCCCGCTTCCTTCGCGACCGCGAGGCGAACGGCGACACCCCGGAGTCCGGAGGACCGGGCTAGCGAAAGAAGGACGCGGCGACCTTAGGCCGCGTCTTCGGAGGATTCGGGAACCGTCGGCTCGACGAGGGCGAGGGGCACGACCTCGGTCGGCGTCTCGTTCTGCGGAGCGCCGTCGGTCGTTGCTGCGGCCGCCTCCGCCTGCGGGGCTCCTTTGCGCTTGCGCCGGCGGCGTCTCGACTTTCGCGCTGTCAGCTTCGGCGCGGGGAGGTTGTCGGCCAGCGCGTTCGCGATCTCGCCGATGGTGCCGAACTCCTCGCGTGCGTGATCGAGGGCGGCATTGGCCCGCGGCGTGTAGCCATCGGCCGACGCGAGCAGCGCAGCGCCGACGGGGAGCGGCATCTCGCGGGCGACCTGGACGAGCCGGTTGACGTTCTCCTCGTGGCGGTAGCCGCGCGAGTTCGCGGCGGCCCCGAGGAGACGCTTCGCCTCCGGGAACTCGGTCGAGACTCGGCGATCCTGCACCTTGCGCGTCGCCCGCGCGAGGCGCCACGTCCAGCGCGCGAGGATCTGGTCGGGCGCGAGGGGCTTGCCCTCACCGATCGCCCGGAGGAGGACGCGCACGCCGGCGGCTCGGTCCTTCTCCCACGGCGGCGCTTGCGTCACGAGCGTCACGAGATCGTCGAAGTCCGCGCGGTCGATCGGCGTCGCCACGCGGTCCATGAGCGCCGTCATCCGGAGGCGTCGATTCGGGTTCTCGGCTGCGCACGTGGCGAGGAACTGCTCGAGCGCACCCTTGTCCGCTCGTCCCTCCGCGAACTTCTTCGCGAACTCGGCGCGCTGGTCGAACCGGATCTGGCGACCTGCGATCGTGGCCCAGAACCGCTGCTCGTCGTCGTCGAGGTACTTGGGGTCGATGCGCTGCCACTCGCGCTGGATGACGTTCAGGCGACGGGCGACGTCGGGTGTGACAGGGACGAGCCACGGGACCGGTGACAGCTTCCGCCGTGCACGACGTTGCTGGCGGCGCCTCGGCGCCGGAGTCACGCGTGCGCCCTCCCGGTAGAAGTCGGCGTCGAGGAGCGCGTGGAGCGAGATGACACGCTCCGAGTGCGTCGCGCCCTTGGGGACGAAGTCCACGACGACACCGGCCTCCTTGCGCGGGTGCATGCGCATGATCCGCCCGATGCGCTGCTGGTACACCCTCCGCGACGCGGTCGGAGCGAGGTGCATGCAGACCGTCGCCCGCGGCGAGTTCCAGCCCTCCGCGAGGAGCATCGCGTTGATCAGGACGTTGATCTCTCCGCGCTCGTAGGCGGCGAGCGTCTCCGCCAGTCGTGCCGGAGGTGTTCGACCGGAGACCGCCTCGGTCTTCAGCCCGGCCGCACGGAACTCCTGCGCGAGGTTGTAGGCATGCTCGACGCCCGCGGCGTAGACGATGCCCGGCGTCGAGCCGAAGCGCTCGCGATAGAGGCTCGCCGCCGCCTGGTTGAGCGCCTGGTGGTCGAGGGCGGCCGCGAGGGCTCGCTCCTCGAAGTCCCCGCCTACGATCGGCACGGAGTTGATCGCCGCGGCCGGAGGGACGCGCAGACAGCGGAGGGGTGCGATCAACCCGCGCCGCGCAGCGTCGCCGAGCGGGAGGTCGTCGACCGAGGCCGGGAAGACGTCGGAGACCTGCTTCGCGATGAGCTGCTCCGTCGCGGTCATCCCGATGAACAGGGGCTCGGAGAACGACCGGATCGCCGCGCTCGTCTTCTCTCCGAGGGCCGTGTGCGCCTCGTCGCAGATGACGAGGTGGTACGCGGTGCGGTCAAGCTCCGAGCCGTGCCGTGCGAACCAGGCGTACGTCTGGATCGTGATCGGGCTCTTGGTCTTGGCTGTCGTGCCGGCCAGGATCGGATCGGTGAAGCGGTCCCCGTAGCCCTCCGTCGTCAGGTCGCGCTTGAACTGCGAGACGAGCAGGCGGCGGTGCGTGAGGATGAGGATGCCGAGGTGGCGAGCCGCCTCGACGAACCCGGCCGCGGCGATCGTCTTCCCCGACGCGGTGGGGTGGCGGAACCGGTACCGCCTGACGGCCCCGGGATCGGATCCCCTGAACCCGTCCTCGAGCGCGTCCTCGTCGACGTACCCCGCGTCGTCGTCGTCCTCGGCCTCCTCGTCGAGCTCGACCTCGGCGGTCGCCCCGTTGGCGTATCCGTTCCCGTTCCCGTTCTCCTCTGCGGACCGCTGCGTCGAGGCGATGAGCTCGGCGAGCATCCCGGCGAGCGCGTCGACCTGGTGGCGCCGGAGCTCGGTTCGCGCCGCCGTTCGTGGCGGGTCCTCGGTCAGCACGCGTTCGAGGCCGAGCATGAGCCCGTAGCGAACCTTCCAGCGCGCGGACGGCTTCGGGAGGCCGGTGTCGATCTCGGCGAGCGCGTCGTCAAGCGCGGCGCGACGCGCGGTGCCTGGAGCGAGGGCCTGGAGCGGGTCCTCGTCGGGCTGCAGGAACGGCTCGCCGAACCAGGACTCGGCCCGGTGGGCCGCAGCGGTCAGGTTTTCGGATGTGTCCGACGTCAGCGTCGGGATGGTCGTCGCCTCGTGCATTCACGCAGCACGTTGGTTCCGTGCCGCTCCTTCCGAGAGTTGACGCTCGCCTGATCGCCGGCGAGCGGTTCTGTCAGAGCATACCGCACAGTGCGGGTGAAAACGGCGCCTCTGTTACGACTGCGTGCCGTTC
>JBKOYF010000112.1:0-5322 GCA_046725305.1 Actinomycetota bacterium | reverse complement strand
ACGTTGGGGTGCTCGACGGAGGCGGCGAGCTCCGTCTCCGCGAGGAAGCGCTCGCGGTACCGCTCGTCCTGCGATACCTCCGGGGCGAGCATCTTCAAGGCGACGTCGCGCTTCAGGCGCGGGTCGTGGGCGCGATAGACGACGCCCATCCCTCCCCTGCCGAGGAGACCCTCGACCCGATAGCCGACGAGCTCGCTCCCGATGGGGGAATCAGCCGAGATGGTCACGGTGTCCGCCCGCGTGTGCCGATGGAGCGACGATAAGACGTTGCCTCACGAGCTGTCCAGGGGCGGTGAGTCGATGGCGACCCGACGCCTCGCGCAGGACGGGCCGAAACCGGCGCGCCCTGCGCGAGGCGAACGATCACGCGACCTCGGCTCATGCACTCGCGACGTGCCGCCGCCGATACTGGCGACCGGTCACGAGAACGGCTCCCAGCCCTGCGAGCAACAGAACGAGGCCCAGCGTGGCTCCGGCACCGATTCCGGCATCTGCCCAATCGAAGGCGTTGGACCGGACTGCGACAGGTGCGTTGGACGTCGAAGACGGGAAGCAGTCAGCCGGCTTGACCTCCTGCGAGCAGACGCCCACTGCCCAGGACTCGATCTGGCTGGGAGTCAGTCCCATCTCCCGGAGGTAGCTCGCGGCAAGCGAATCGACCGGTACCCGGTCGCTCCGGGCGGGTGCTGCGTCCCGGAACCAGTCGTCGCCATGCGCGCTTGGAGCCATCACGGCGAAGAGCGAAACCGCGAGCGCGATCACATGGAGCTTGCGTGACATGGGGAACTCCTTTCCCTCCGCGACCGCCCACTGCGGTCGTGTGGAGGGACGATCCGTCCAGTCCGTTTCGAGCCGGTAACGAGGACGTAACGGCGGGCTGGTGCTAGACGACGAGCTCGTCCGGGACGAGCCGGAGCGTCAGCGCTCGCCCTTCGCGGACGACGACGACGTCGACGGCAGTTCCGATCAGCTCCTCGGTCATGAGGCGTTGGAGATCGGCGACGTCCCCGACCGCCGCGCCGCCGACCGCGACGACGAGATCCTCCGTGCGTAGCCCGGCGTCCGCCGCCGGGCTGACGGCGACGACGTCGACCACCTCGACGCCCGTCGGACGCCCCAGCTCCGCTGCGACCCTCGGCGGGAGCGGCCTCGGGCCGCCCGCGATGCCGATGTACGCCCGCCGGAAGCGGCCGTCTCTCATGAGCGCGCCGACGTTGTGGCGCGTCGCCTCGTTGATGGGCACCGCTAGTCCCAGCCCGACGCCCGCGACCGCGGTGTTGACGCCGACGACGAAACCGCGGCTGTCAGCGAGCGCTCCGCCCGAGTTCCCCGGATTGAGGGCGGCGTCGGTCTGGATCACGTTGTCCACGATGCGCCCCGCTCGTGTTGGCAGCGAACGGCCGAGCGCCGAGACGACGCCCGCCGTCACGGAGCTCGCAAAGCCGTACGGGTTCCCGATTGCGACGACGAGCTGGCCGACCCGTAGTCGGTCGGCGTCCCCGAGCGTCGCGGGAGCGAGATCGTCCGCGTCGGCGCGCAGCACCGCGAGATCGGAGAGCGGATCGGCGCCGATGATCTCGGCCGTCTCCTCCCGGCCGTCGACGAACGAGGCCTGGATCCCGCGGCGGGTGCCGTCGACGACGTGCGCGGAGGTGAGCATGAAGCCGTCGGGCGTGATCACGACGCCGCTGCCGCCGCCGTCCACGAAGCGGCCTCCCCTGACGCGTCGAGTCACGCGCAGGTTGGCGACGGAGGGGCCGACCTCCTCGGCGACGGCGCTCACCGTTCGCGAGTACGCGTCCAGCGCCTCGGCGTCGGGGCGCTCGTCGGAGATGAAGGTCACCTCGGCCACGCGCCCACCGTAGCTGGATGAGCGCGCCTGACCGGGCCGGCTACTCGCCGCGGAACTCTGGCGCGCGCTTCTCCGTGAACGCCTCGACGCCCTCGCGGAAGTCGTGGGTTTGCTGCAGGAGGCCGTATGCAAGGCCTTCGAGCTCGAGCCCGAGGGGGAGCGGGCCCGAGTACGCGTGGTTCAGCACGCGCTTCGCCATCGCGAGCGCGAGCGGCGAGTGGCGCGAGAGCTCCCCGATGAGGCGGGACACGGCGGCGTCGAGCTCGTCGGCTGGAACGACCTCGGTGACGAGACCGAGTGCGAGCGCCTCCCCGGCGTCGATGCGCCGGCCGCGCATGACGATGTCCTTCGCCCGTCCGAGCCCAACCAGGCGCGCGAGCCGCTGTGTGCCGCCCGAGCCGGGGATCATCCCGATCGTCACCTCCGGGAAGCCGAGCTGGACGTCGTCAGCGGCCAGCCGGAAGTCGCACGCCAGCGCGAGCTCGAGCCCGACCCCGAAGCAGTAACCGCGCAGGGCCGCGACAACCGGCTTCGTGCAGCGCTCGGGCGCGGCCACGTTGTCGGCGAGGCGTGAGACGTCCCACGCGGACCGCTCCAGGAAGCCCGGGATGTCGCCGCCCGCCGTGAACGCCTCGCCGGCGCCCGCGAGCACGACGAAGCGGATCGTCTCGTCGCGGTCGAGCTCGTCGAACACGGCCCGGAGCTCGTCCCGCGCGGGCATGGAGACGCGGTTGAGCTTCCCGGGGACGTCGAGCGTGATCGTGGCAACGCCCCGCTCGTCGCGCTCGACGCGGAAGCCGTCGTATCCGCTCACTGCTCGTCCCTCAGCATGCGCCGCAGGATCTTCCCAGACGGGCTCTTCGGCAGCTCGTCGACGAACCGGTACTCGCGCGGACGCTTGAAGCGCGCGAGCCGGTCCGACGACAGGCAGAACGCGTCGAGCTCCTCCGCCGTCACCCCCTCGTCGGCGACGACGCAGGCGACGACGCGCTGTCCGAGGCGCTCGTCGGGCGCTCCGACGACCGCGACCTCGCGCACTCCGGGCGCGCGGGCGAGGATGTCCTCGACCTCGACCGGGTGGACGTTCTCGCCGCCCGAGATGACCATGTCGTCGACGCGCCCGACGACCCAGAGGTCGCCGTCCTCGTCGATGCGACCGACGTCCCCGGTGTGGTACCAGCCGTCGCGGATCGCCTTCTCGTCCGCGTCCGGTCGGTGCCAGTAGCCGGAGAACGCCTCGTCCGAGCTCATGTGACAGAGGATCTCGCCCTCGCCCTCCGGCTCGAGCCGGAGGCGCGCGTTGAGCGCGGGGCGGCCGGCGCAGCCCGGCTTCGCCCGCTGGTCGCGCTGCACCGAGAACGTGTAGATCTCGGTAGAGCCGTAGTGGTTCACGAAGATCTCGGGCGCGAACGCCTCCGCGACCTGCTCGACGAGGGCGCTCGGCATCGGCGCTCCCGCATAGGCGACAGCGCGGACGGTGGACGCGTCGGCGTCCACGAGCCGAGGATGGTGGACGAGGTCGTAGTAGAGCGTCGGTGCGAGGTAGAGCGTGTCGACTCGCTCGCGTCCGATCAGCTCGAGCGCGACCTCGGCATCCCAGGTCGGTTGGGCGACGAAGCAGCCACCGACGGACGCCGCGGCCAGCATCGAGTGGACGCCCATCGTGTGGTAGAGCGGCATGACGCCGAGTGTCCGATGGCCCGGCTCGAGCCCGTGGTGGACCACCTGCGAGAGCCCGCTCGCGCGCTCGGCGCGATGCGAGCGCGGCACGCCCTTCGGCCGCCCGGTCGTCCCCGACGTGTACAGCTGGATGGACGGCTCCGCGTCGTCGTGGTCGAGCGCGCCGGGGTGCTCGTCGGAGCCAGCGAGCTCGTGCACCTCGCCCCGCTCGCGCACGACGACGTCGGCCCCGCAGTCCGCGATGCAGTAGTCGAGGTCGGCCCGCGCGACCCGGTACGAGAGCGGGACGAACACGGCTCCCAGCCACTGACAAGCCCAGTACAGCTCGACCGTCTCCGGGTCGTTCGCGAGGACGCAGGCGACCCGGTGCCCGTGCCCGACCCCGCGACGCGCGAGGCCTGCGGCGATCCTCGCGGCGCGCTCGCGGAGCTCCGCGTAGGTCAGTCTCGTGTCCCGCCCGACGAGGGCCTCCGCGCGGGGATCGCGCTCGGCCGCGGAGAGGAGACCGAGCGCGAGGTTCACGCGCCCGCGACCTCTGCGATCGCGTCGACGATCGCCGTGTACCCGGTACAGCGGCAGAGCTGCCCCGAGAGCAGGTCGACGATCTCGGCCCGGGTGGGGGCGCGGTCATGCGAGAGCAGCTCGTCGGCCGCCAGCAGGATCCCGGGGGTGCAGAAGCCGCACTGGAGCGCGTGGTGGCGGTGGAAGGCCTCCTGGAGCGGGGTGAGCGCTCCCTCGCCCGCGAGCCCCTCGACGGTGACGATCTCGGCGCCGTCCACCTGTGCCGCGAGCAGGAGGCAGGAACGCACGGCGGCGCCGTCGAGCTTCACCGTGCACGCGCCGCAGACGCCGTGCTCGCACCCGACGTGGGTCCCGGTCAGGCCGAGCCGATGCCGGAGGAAGTCGGAGAGCAGGAGCCGCGGCTCGACCTCCTCGACGTACCGACGGCCGTTCACCGTGACCTCGACGGGGATCACGCGCGTCGCTCTCTCACGCGGGCTACGGCGCGGTCGACGAGGACGCGCACGAGCTGCTTCAGGTAGTCGGGCGACGCGTGGACCGAACCCCACGTCTCGATCTGAGAGGCGGCCGACTCCCCGGGACGGTCGGGGTCGACGGCGAGCATCGTCGGCCGGTCGGTCACCGCACCGACGACGACGCGAAGGTCGTCGCCGCGCGCGCGTGCCCCGGCGGTGCAGAGGGCGAAGTCCCCTCCGCGTTGCGCGAGCTCCTCGAAGGCGAAGCGCTCCTCTGGGGCGACGGCCGGCCAGACGGCCTCGACAATCAGCTCGTCCGGGTCGAGCGCCGTCGTGTACGGGCCTAGGAAGAGCTCGTCCGCCGCGATCTCCCGGCGGCCGCGCATCGAAGCCGCGACGACCGATCCACCGGCGAGGATGAGTGCGACGGGAAGCTCGGCGGCCGCATCGGCGTGGGCGAGCGAGCCACAGACCGTGCCGCGATTCCGCGTCACGACGTGGCCGACGTGCGGGAGGACCTCCGCGAGCAGCGGGTGTGCGTGCAGGCGTGGATCCGCCTGCCGCACCGTGGCGCCGACTCGCAGCGCTCCGCCCTCGTCGGTCACCTCGTCGAGGCCAGCGGCTCGGTTGACGTCCACGAGCAGCGTGGGGCGGACGAGGCGCATGTTCAGCGCCGGCACGAGGCTCTGGCCGCCGGCGAGGACCTTCGCGTCGCCGTCTCCTCGCGAGAGGGCCTCGAGCGCCTCGTCGAGCGTCTCCGTCCGGACGTACTCGAACGGGGCGGGCTTCATCCGTGGACGAGCTCCCAGACGC
>JBKOYF010000014.1:0-5401 GCA_046725305.1 Actinomycetota bacterium | reverse complement strand
GTAGTGGAGCAGGGCACCGTCAAGTGGTTTTCGAACGAGAAGGGCTACGGCTTCATCGAGCGCGAGGGTGGGGACGACGTCTTCGTCCACTTCTCCGCGATCACGATGGACGGCTTCAAGACCCTCACCGAAGGCCAGCGTGTGGAGTTCGAGGTCGTCCAGGGTCCCAAGGGTGCCCAGGCCGCGAACGTCGTCGCAGCGGCGAGCTGACCGAACTCGTATCGACGTAACCGGCGGGCTCCCGACAGGGAGCCCGCCCCCGTTTCCGGGAGGATCTTCGAAGGTGGCGATTTCGACAGATGAGGTGCACCACGTCGCGAAGCTCGCGCGGCTCGCGCTGACCGATGAGGAGCTCGAGCGGCTGACAGTCGAGCTCGGCGCGATCCTCGACGCCGTCGGCGTGGTCGCGGAGCTCGACCTGGCGGATGTTCCGCCGACCTCGCATCCGCTCGATCTCGTGAACGTCTGGGACGAGGACAAGCCGCGGCCGTCGCTCTCGCTCGACGACGTCTTCGCGAACGCGCCCGATCGCGACGGCGACAGCTTCCGCGTTCCACCGGTGGATGCATGATCGACACGCTGCGACTGACGGCGGAGGAGGCGACGGGCCTGCTCGAGCGCCGCGAGCTCTCGGCCGCGGAGCTCCACGCCGTGTACCTCGCCGCGATCGCGGAGCGCGACGGCGAGCTCCACTGCTACCTCCGTACCTGCGATGAGCCCGACGGGGCGGGCGTCCCGATCGCGCTCAAGGACGTCATCTCGACGAAGGGCGTCGAGACGACCGCCGGGTCGCGGATCCTCGAGGGGTACGTGCCTGTCTTCGACGCGACGGTCGCCGGCCGCGTGAAGGCCGCTGGGCTCTCCCTGCTCGGCAAGACGAATACCGACGAGTTCGCGATGGGCTCGTCCACCGAGAACTCGGCCTGGGGGCCGTCGCGCAACCCCTGGGACCCCGCTCGGGTCCCCGGCGGATCGGGCGGAGGGACCTCTGCCGCCGTGTCGGCCGGCCTCGCGCCGTGGGGGCTCGGGTCCGACACGGGAGGCTCGATCAAGCAGCCGTCCGCGCTGTGCGGCAACGTCGGGCTGCGACCGACGTACGGAACCGTCTCGCGCTACGGCGTCGTCGCGTTCGCGTCGAGCCTCGACCAGGTCGGCCCGGTCGCGAAGACCGTGCGCGACGTCGCTCTCCTGTACTCGATCATCTCCGGGCGGGATCCGCTCGACTCGACGACGGCCGAGCTTCCCGAGGCCGTCGCGCTGCCCGAAGGCGACTCCCTCGCCGGGATCCGACTCGCCGTTCCGAAGCAGGTCGAGTCGTTGGACGCGATCGAGCCGGGAGTACGCGCCGCGTTCGAGGGGGCGCTCGAGCTCGCACGTGAGCTCGGCGCGGAGGTGGGGGAGTGCGACCTGCCGCTCTCGTACCGCTACGGGATGCCGTGCTACTACCTCGTCGCACCGGCGGAGGCGTCGTCGAACCTCGCGCGCTACGACGGCGTCCGCTACGGGCCGCGCACCGATGCTCCGACGTACGACGAGATCGTCGAACGCACCCGCGACGACGGCTTCGGCGCAGAGCCGAAGCGGCGCATCATGCTCGGGACGTACGCACTCTCGGCGGGCTACTACGAAGCGTTCTACGGGCAGGCGCAGAAGGTGCGGACGCTGCTGATCCGCGAGCACCGCGACGCGCTCGAGGGGTTCGACGCGATCGTGACTCCGACCTCGCCCACGGTCGCGTTCGCCGTCGGCGACAAGGCCGCCGATCCGCTCGCAATGTACGCCTGCGACCTCCTGACGATCCCGTCGTGCCTCGCCGGCCTGCCGGGGCTTTCGATCCCGTGCGGGCTGTCGGACGGGCTTCCGGTCGGGCTGCAGCTCATCGGGCCGCAGTTCGGCGAGAACGGCCTCTTCCGCGTCGGGCACGCGCTCGAGCAGGCCATCGGATTCGACACCGTCCCCGAGCGGCTGCGATGAGCTGGGAGCCGGTCATCGGTCTCGAGATCCACGTCCATCTGAAGACGAAGACGAAGATGTTCTGCCGCTGCCCGGTCGGGTTCGGCGCGGGAGAGAACACGCAGACCTGCCCCGTCTGCCTCGGCCTCCCGGGGGCGTTGCCGGTCGCGAATCGCCAGGCGGTCGAATGGACGATCCTGCTCGGGCTGGCGCTGAACTGCGAGATCTCCGGCCACGCGATGTTCTCGCGAAAGCACTACCCGTATCCGGACCTGCCGAAGGGCTATCAGATCTCACAGTACGATCTACCTTCTTGCATCAGCGGTAAGATGCTACTTCCAACTGCTGAAGGCGACCGTGTGATCGGCATCGTCCGCGCGCACCTCGAGGAGGACGCGGCGAAGACGGTGCACGTGGGAGGTCGCTCGGGGCGGATCGGCGGGGCCGACCACTCGCTCATCGACTTCAACCGCGGTGGGACGCCGCTCGTCGAGATCGTCACCGAGCCGGACATTCGGTCGGCGGACGAGGCGAAGCGGTTCCTGCAGCTGCTGCGGCAGACCATCGTCGAGCTGGGCATCTCCGATGCGGAGATGGAGAAGGGCGCGCTGCGCGCGGACGCGAACGTCTCCGTCCGCCCCGCGGGCTCGGGTGAGCTGCGGACGAGAACCGAGATCAAGAACATGAACTCGTTCACCTTCATCGCGCGCGGGATCGAGGCGGAGGTCGAGCGGCAGATCGGCGTATGGGAGTCCGGGGAGGAAGTGCACCAGCAGACGTACGACTTTGACGCGGCGACAGGAACGCTCACCGCCCGGCGGACGAAGGAGGAGGCCGACGACTATCGCTACTTCCCCGAGCCCGACCTCGTCCCGATCGAGCCGCCGGCGGAGCTCGTGGAAGCGCTGCGCGCCCGGTTGCCGGAGTCCCCGGCCGCGCGGATACGTCGCATCGAGCCCGCGCTCGACCTCGACCGCGCCACGGTGCTTGTGACCGGAGGCCTCGACGCGCTCTGGGACGAGACGGTCGCGGCTGGCGCGGACGCCGTCGCGGTAGCCAACGTTGTCGCAAACAACCTCGTCGGCGCAGGAGTCGACGCGGGCGCGGTGTCACCCATCGAGCTCGCGAAGCTCGTCGACGCGCGCGACCGCATCCCGCGTGCGGCGTTCGACGAGGCGATCTCCAAGCTCGCGGACCCGGGCTTCTCGGCCGATCCGTACCTCGCGCAGGAGGCGGTCTCGGACGCTGCCGCGCTCGACCCGATCGTCGACCGGATCCTCGAGGAGAATCCCGGCCAGGTCGCCGCGTACCGCGGTGGGAAGGACGGCCTCCTCGGGTTCTTCGTCGGGCAGATCATGAAGGAGACGCAGGGGAAGGCGAATCCCCGCGTCGTCTCCGAACTCGTCCGCGAGAAGCTCACCGATCAGGACGGCTGAGGAGTCGCGGCGATCCGGTCGCGAAGCGACCGGCTTCAGGGATCTCGCGCGCTCGGAATCCGCGCGTCAGCGGATTCCGAGCTTGCGAACTACTTGGGTATCTCGAGCTCTCGCCCGATGTAGAGGCCCGAGCTCTCGGCGTCGACGAATGGCGCCATCGCGCGCTGCCGCTCGGCCTCGACCTCGGACTTCCTGTAGCGCTCCCGTGACTCCAACGAGTCCCAGACGGAGATGCCGACGACCTCGTTGCGCTCCTTCGAGAAGCACTCGTACGCGCGGAGCATCCCCTCGGGGAACGTCTTCGGCCGCCACGCCTTCCTGAACTCCTCGTACGTGCCGGGCTTGATCCTGCGGGTCGTGATCCAGACGACGTTCTGATCCCAGTCCACGCGACTCCTCCTGCCTCGACGACCGGACGCTAACGAACCGGAACGCGCCCGGCTGCGAACCAGCCGCGACCTCCGTCACACGGGGAAAGGAGATGGCATGAAGAGGGGAGTCCTGCTCCTCGCGCTCGTCGGGGCCGTCGCGGGTGCCGTCGCGGCTGCCGCACTCGTCGGAACAGTCGGTCCGTCGGCGGCGACCGCCTCGAGCCACCGCGAAGCGCCGCTGATCGGCGACGACCCGGCCGCCGACAACACGGACGTCTACGCGTTCGTGAGCCCGGACAAGCCGAGCACGGTCACGATCATCGCGAACTACATCCCGTTCGAGGATCCAGCGGGCGGGCCGAACTACTACCGCTTCGACCCGACCGTCCTCTACGAGCTGCACGTCGACAACAACGGCGACGCGCGTGACGACGTCACGTACCAGTTCCGGTTCAGCACGGCCGTCGACAACCCGAACACGTTCCTCTACAACACCGGTCAGGTCACGTCGCCGACCGACCCGGACCTGAACGTGAAGCAGACGTACTCCGTGACCCGCGTCGCGGCCGGCGGCTCGACCGTGCTGGCGTCGAACCTCCCCGTGCCGCCCGCGAACATCGGGCCTCGCTCGAACCCGACGTACGACCCGTTCCAGGGCGTCGTCGATCTCGGCGGCGGCAGGACGGTCTTCGCCGGGCCCCGCGACGACCCGTTCTTCGTCGACCTCGGGTCGATCTTCGACCTGGGTGGGCTACGGCCGTTCAACCCGTTCCACGCGATCCAGCCGCCGAGCGCGGCGGAGGCAGGCCAGGACGGTGTCCTGAACTACAACACGCACTCGATCGCGATCCAGGTGCCGAAGACGGACCTGCTCGCGGCACCTGCAGCGGACGGTGTCGTCGGGATCTATGCCAGCGCCAGCCGGCCGAAGATCCGGATCCTCCGCGGCGACGGGACGTTCGACGCGAACGGCCCGTACGTCCAGGTCTCGCGCCTGGGCAACCCGCTCGTGAACGAGGTGATCATCCCGGTCGGGAAGAAGGACTACTGGAACGCGTCCGATCCGAAGGACGACGCGCAGTTCCTCGACCGCTACCGCTCGCCGGAGCTCGCAGGGCTCGTGAACGCGCTCTACGGGCCGCCGGTCGCGGACACGCTCACGTCGAACCGTGACGATCTCGTCGCTGTTCTGCTCACCGGCGTCGACCTGCCGGGGGCCGCGAACCTGAACTTCACGGGTACGACGAAGGCCGATCTGCTCCGCCTGAACACGGCCATCCCGCCGTCGGCGAGCCCCAACCCGCTCGGCGTCCTCGCGCCGTCCCCGGATCTCGCGGGGTTCCCGAACGGGCGCCGGCTCATCGACGACGTGACGGACATCGAGCTGCGCGCGGTCGCGTGCGGCTACGGCGCGGCGCTGAACGGCCTCCTCGGCCTCTGCCAGTTCCCGCCGAACGACATCGTCTCGGACGGCGTGCAGATGAACGAGGCGGGCTTCCTGTCGAGCTTCCCGTACGTCGCCGCGCCGAACCGCGGCTACGAGCACACGGGACACCGGTAGGAGCGACGTCGGGGCGCGGGTGAGACGACGCACAGCACTCCTCGTGGCGGGCGCGACTGCGGTCGCGCTCGCCCTCGGCG
>JBKOYF010000108.1:0-12824 GCA_046725305.1 Actinomycetota bacterium | reverse complement strand
CCCCGGCTCTCAGGCGAGGGCGAAGGGATGGTCGCCGGGCTTCCACGCCCCCTCGAGCTCGCTCGCATGGACGCGCGCGAGATCGGGGAGGACGTCCTCGTGCAGGCGTACCTGAACGAGCCGTAGTACTAGTTACGGTTCCTCTGTGTTCACTGGGATCGTGCGCGAGCTCGGTGAGGTCGTCGAGGCCGCGGAGGCGGGCGGCGGGCGGGCTTTCGTCGTCCGTGCGCCCCTGACGGCCGGCCGGACCTCGGTCGGCGACTCGGTCGCGATCGACGGATGCTGCCTGACCGCGACCGCGGTCGACGGCGACGCGATCTCATTCCAGGCCGTGCCCGAGACGATCTCGCGAACGACCCTCGGGAGCCTCGGGCGAGGCCGGAGGGTCAACGTCGAGTCGGCGGTCCGGGCGGGCGAGGAGCTCGGCGGGCACTACGTGCAAGGCCACGTCGACGCCGTCGGGCACATCGAGTCGGTGGAGGCGGAGGGGGAGGGGCTTCGCGTCTTCGTCGAGGCGCCCGACCGCGTCCTGCGCTACTGCGTCGAGAAGGGCTCGATCACGGTCGACGGCGTCTCATTGACGGTGGCGGAGGTCGCCGAGGGCGCTTTCGCCGTCGCCCTCGTGCCGCACACCATCGCCGTGACGACGCTGTCCGAGCTCACGCCCGGACGGCCGGTCAACCTCGAGGCCGACGTCCTTGCGAAGTACGTGGAGAGGCTCGTCAAGCGCTGAGGGCTACGATCCGAGCGTGGCAACCGATCTGAGACCGCCCGAGACGGCCTCGCCTTTCGCGACCATCGAGGAGGCGATCGAGGACATCCGCTCGGGCCACTTCGTGGTCGTCGTGGACGACGCCGACCGCGAGAACGAGGGCGACCTCACGATCGCCGCGCAGTTCGTGACCCCCGAGGCGATCACGTTCATGGCGACGCACGGACGGGGGCTCATCTGCCTCTGTCTGACTCCCGAGCGCTGCGACGAGCTCGAGCTCCGGCCCATGACCGACCACAACGAGACACCTCTCGGTACGGCGTTCACCGTGTCGATCGAGGCGCGCGAAGGCGTCTCGACCGGGATCTCGGCGCACGACCGCGCGCGGACGATCCAGGTTGCGATCGATCCCCGTTCCGTCCCTCACGACCTCGTCCAGCCCGGCCACGTCTTCCCGCTCCGCGGAAAGCCCGGCGGCGTGCTCCAGCGGTCGGGGCAGACCGAGGCTTCGATCGACCTCGCCCGCCTCGCCGGGTTGAACCCGGCCGGCGTCGTGTGCGAGATCATGAACGACGACGGGACGATGGCCCGTGTGCCCGACCTCGTGTCGTTCTGCGCGCGCCACGAGCTCAAGATGGTCACTGTCGCCGACCTCATCGAGTACCGGCGCCGCCGCGAGAAGCTCGTGGAGCGGGTCGTCTCCGTCCGGCTGCCGACCGACTACGGCGAGTTCCAGGCGGTCGCCTACCGCGAGCTGCTCACGGACAAGCAGCACGTCGCGCTCGTGAAGGGCGACGTCGACGGCGCGGAGAACGTCCTCGTGCGCGTGCACTCCGAGTGTCTCACCGGCGACGTCTTCCACTCGCACCTCTGCGACTGCGGCGAGCAGCTCGAGCGCGCGCTCGCGCGCGTCGAGGCCGAGGGCCGAGGCGTCGTCCTGTACATGAGCCAGGAGGGTCGCGGGATCGGCCTCCTCAACAAGCTGCGTGCGTACGAGCTGCAGGCAAACGGGCTCGACACCGTCGAGGCCAACCTCGCGCTCGGTTTTCCGCCAGACGCACGCGAGTGGGGGATCGGCAACCAGATCCTCGCCGACCTCGGCTTGACGACGATCCGCATCCTGACGAACAACCCGCGGAAGCTCACCGGGCTCGACGGATACGGGCTGACCGTCGTCGAGCAAGTCCCGCTCGAAGTGGAGCCGACGCAGGAGAACGCGCGCTACCTCCAGGCGAAACGTGAGAAGCTGGGGCACACGATCACGAAGCTCCATCACCAGGGCGCGCAGCTGGGAGACACGGAGCCCGAGGATCCCGAATGAGCAGCCGCGACATCGATTCCACGAGCGAGAACGTCCTCCACGACTGGGCGAGCGACGAGCCCGCCGAGCTCGCCGAGGACGGCCGAACGCCGGATGAGACCGTCGGCGACGCGTGGGGCGCGGCGAGCGCCGCGGTCGAGCCGGACGAGCCGACATCCCCGGAGGCGGTCGAGATCGAGACGGTGGAGGAGGAGCAGGAGCTCGACACTGCCGAAGCCGAGGTCGCCGACGAGGAAGCCGCTCCGGAGGCGGGCGAGGCCGCCCCCGACGACACGCCGATGCAGGTCGAGCTCTCGCACGAGCATGCGCTCGGAGATCTCCACATTCCGGACGGCTACGCGGTGCTCGAAGGCGTCGCCGAGGGTGGCCGACGCGCGGTCGGCATCGTGGTCTCGCGGTTCAACGGCAGCGTGACGACGCAGCTCCTCGACGGGGCGCTCGCCGAGCTCTCCTCGGCGGGTGTGCGGCAGGAGGCGATCACGATCATGGTCGTCCCCGGCGCATTCGAGCTTCCCCTGGCAGCGACGGCCCTCGCGAAGACGCGGCGGTTCGCGTGCATCGTCGCTCTCGGCTGCGTCATCCGTGGCGACACGCCGCACTTCGACTACGTCTCCAGCGAGGCGGCGAGCGGGCTCCAGCTGGCGGCGCTCGAGACCGGCGTCCCTGTGTCCTTCGGTGTCCTCACCCTCGATCGCGTCGAGCAGGCAGAGCCGCGGATCGGGAAGGGCGCCGAGGCCGTCCGCAGTGCACTCGAGATGGCCGATCTCTTCGCCCATCTCCGCGCAGCGGCCGCACGCTGACGGCTACACTGCTCAGCCGCTCATGAGCAAAGTCTGTGCCATCTGTGGGAAGAAGCCCGGTTTCGGCAACAGCCGGAGCCACTCCATGGTCGCCACGAAGCGACGCTTCAACCCGAACCTCCAGCGCGTCCGCGTGATGCTCGACGGACACGCGACCCGCGCGTACGTCTGCACGCGCTGCCTCAAGGCCGGCAAGGTCCAGAAGGCCCTCTAGCCGCACGCCGGCGCCGAGACGAGCTCCCTCGCGCCGGGTAGTAGGCTCGCGCGGTGATCGACGCGACGCTCCAGAAGCTCGCCCGCGCTGCGCTGCAGAACCTCGAGGCGAACCGGCAGCGCATCGACGATCTGAACGTCTATCCGGTGCCGGACGGGGACACGGGGTCGAACCTCGTGCTCACCTTGCGGCGCATCGTGGAGACCGTCGAGGAGTCGACCGCAACGACTCCCGCCGAGCTCGCCGACGAGGTCTTCCACGTCGCACTGCGTGCGGGCAAGGGGAACTCGGGAGTGATCTTCTCGCAGATCGTCCGCGGGTTCGCGAAGAGCCTGGGCGCCGCCGGACGCGTGACGGCGACGACGCTCGCCCAGGCGTTCCGCGCCGGAAGCGAGGCGGGGTACCGGGCGGTGAGCCACGTCGGGGCCGTCGAGGGGACCATCCTGACGGTGATTCGCGAGATGGCCGAGGAGGCGGAGGACGCCGCGTCGCGGGAGGTATCGGCCCACGACCTCCTCGAGCGCGTCCTCGCTCGTGGAGAGGATGCGCTGTCGCGAACACCCGAGCTGCTCGACGTCCTCGCGAGGGCAGGGGTCGTTGACGCGGGCGGCGCGGGTCTCGTCGAGATCGTCCGCGGCGTGGCCCTCGCGGCGAACGGCAAGCAGATCCCGGCGGCGCCGGTCCTCTCCGAGAAGCTCGGCGTCAACGCCGTGCACCAGGAGCTCTCGAGGTATCGCTACTGCACGGGGTTCGTCGTCGAAGGGGAGAGGCTCGACGCCGTGGCCTTCGAGGATGCGCTGGGCCGCCTCGGAGACTCGCTGCTCATGGTCGGCGACGAGTCCGCGCTCAAGGTGCACGTCCACACGGACGATCCCGGGGCCGCGCTGTCCGCCGCCACCGCAATCGGAGCGATCGACGAGGTCGAGATCGCCGACATGCACGCGCAGACCGCGGCTCGGGAGGCCCGGCTGTCGGCGACGGAGGCTTCGCAGCCGGCTCTCGAGACCGGCATCGTCGCCGTCGTCCAGGGCGAGGGAAACAGAGCGATCCTCGAGGCCGAGAGGGCGACGGTCGTCGAGGCCGGGCAGACGACGAACCCGACCGTCGGGGAGATCGCGGACGCGATCGCAGCGACCGCGGCGGACGCGGTCATCGTGCTGCCGAACAACTCGAACGTCATCCTCGCGGCGACCGAGGCGGCCAAGCTCGTGGAGGAGAAGGACGTCCGCGTCGTTCCCTCCCGCTCGGTCCAGGCCGGTCTCGCGGCGATCGTTGCCTACGTGTCGACGAACCCGGTCGACGAGAACGAGGAGCGCATGCTCGAGGCGCTCCGAGGCGTCGCGACGGGGGAGGTGACCGTCGCCTCGCGCGACGTCGAGCTCGACGGCGTGCAGGTGCGCGAGGGCGCGTATCTCGGCCTCGTCGACGGGGCGGCGGTGTCCTGTGCCGATGCGTTCGGCGACGCTGCGGGCACCGTGGTCGACCGCGTGCTCGACGGTGACCGCACGCACCTCGACATCATCGTCGGCGAGGGAGCGCCCTCCGTCGACGAGCTCGTCGCGGACGTCCGGCGGGCGCATCCCGACCTCGAGGTCGAGGTTCACGAGGGCGGTCAGCCGCACTACCCGCTCCTCGTCGTCGCAGAGTGAGCTCGCCAAGGACGCCGATCCGGGTCCTGCTCGTCGAGGACTCGGACGTCTACCGCGAGTCGTTGATGTTCCTCCTGCGCGCTCGCGACGACGTCGACGTGGTCGGCGCGGTTCGCGACGGGGCATCGGCGGTCCGCGCGTCCCGTGAGCTGCGGCCGGACGTCGTCGTCCTCGACTACCGGCTCCCGGACGTCGACGGCTCCGTCGTGGCCGCTGACCTCGAGGCAGACGGGTCGCACGCCGCGATCGTCTTCCTGAGCGCCTCGGCGAGTCGGGCGGAGTACGATGCCGCGTCGGGCGCGGGCGCACCGCTCGTGCGAAAGGACGAGGGGATCGAGGCGCTCGTCCGTGCAGTCCTTGCGGCAGCCGGGAGGTGAGACGAGTGACCCTGACGACCGAGAACACGGCAATCGTCCTGGACTCGACCTCCGACTACCCGGACGCGGCAGCCCGCTTCCCGAACATGCGGTTCGTGCCGCTGTACGTGCGCTTCGGAGACGACTCGTATCGTGACTACGTCGAGCTCGGCCCGGCCGAGTTCTACGAGAAGCTCCGCACCTCACCGGTCACGCCCGCGACCGCACAGCCGACGCCCCAGGACTTCGTGACGGCCTACGAGGAGCTGGGCGCGTACGAGCGCATCTACTCGCTCCACGTCTCGTCGAAGGTCTCGGGCACGTTCCAGAGCGCGGAGCTCGCCGCGCAGGAGATCGGGGGCGAGAGGGTCCGCGTGGTCGACACGCTCACGGCCTCGCTCGCCATCGCGATGCTCGCCCACGCGATCCAGCGCCGGCTCGCGCGAGGCACGACGGACGCAGAGATCTCCGCACTCGTCGACCGCTTCCGGACCGACTGCGACGTCGTCTTCACCGTCGAGACACTCGAGTACCTCCAGCGAGGTGGCCGGATCGGGCGCGCGCAGGCGATCGCCGGCTCGCTCCTCAACCTCCGTCCCGTGCTCGCTGTCCAGGGCGGGGAAGTCGTCGCGGTCGCGCGCGTACGCGGCCGCCAGAAGGCGCTCGCCGAGTTCGAGCGACGCTTCGTCGCGGGCACGACCGACGGTCCCGGCTTGCGTGTCGCCATCGCCCACGCGGACGCCGCGGACTGGGTCGGAACGCTCTCCGAGCTCGTGTGGCGCGTGCGTCCGACGTCCGAGATCGAGTTCACCTCCACGCTCGGGGCCGTCGTGGGAACCCACGCCGGCCCTGGAGCGGTGGGCTTCTTCTGGTTCCAAGACGAGTCGTGACGTGGCGCGGCGTCGGCGTGCGTCCCGGATCGAGATCGTCTTCGAGACCCATTCGACGACGACGGACAACGAGCGCTGGATCGCGTCGGGCTGGCTCGACGGGCAGCTCTCGCCACTCGGTCGTCGGCAGGCGGCGGAGCTCGGGGATCGGCGTGCCGACGACGAGCTCGTCGCCGTCTTCTGCTCCGACCTCGCACGCGCCACCGAGACGGCACGGATCGCCTTCGGCGGGGGCGGGTTGCGGATCTTCCACGACTGGCGCCTGCGGGAGTGCAACTACGGGATGCTGAACGGCACTCCCGTCGCGCGGCTCGAAGCGGAGCGCACCCGCCACGTCGTCGATCCGTACCCGGGCGGCGAGAGCTACGTGGACGTCGTCGCCCGCGTCCGGAGCTTCCTCCACGACCTGCCTCCACGCTTCGCCGACGAGCGGATCGCCGTGATCGGGCACTCGGCGACGAAGTGGGCGCTCGACCACCTCCTCGAGGGCACGCCGCTCGACGAGCTCGTCGAGGGGTCGTTCCGCTGGCAGCCGGGCTGGCTGTACACCCTCGCAGTCGACTCCTGATAGCGCCCGTCCGGCCGTGGGACCTATCCTGCGGAGGTCATGGGGACCATTGCCCGTGCAGCGGCGACCGCCGGCTTTGCCGGCCTCGAGACGCCGGAGCGCTGGCCGCGGTCGCGTTCGGCACCGCGGAGGGACCGACTCTCGGCGTCCGTCGAGAGCCTGCACGGAGTCGGTCCGACGCTCGCACGCCGACTCGGGCGTCTCGGCCTCGCCACCGTCGGGGACGTGCTCTGGCAACCGCCACGCCGATACGAGCAGCCGGTGCCGACGAAGAAGATCTGCGATCTCTTCGGCGACGACGAGGCCGTCATCGTCGGCGTCGTCCGATCGACGACGAGCCGACGCCGGGGGCGGCTCAAGATCCTCACCGCCCGCGTCGCCGACGACACGGGTGAGATCAAGGCGACGTGGTTCAACCAGCCGTGGCTGGAGAGCAAGCTCGTGACCGGCACGGCGGTGCGCCTCCGCGGACGGGCGAACCGGTATGGCTTCGCGGTCTCCTCCTACGACCTCGACGGCGAGGCGGAGACGGCGGACTTCGCACCGGTCTATCCGGCGAGCGAGGACGTCGCGCAGAAGAAGCTCCGCGATCTCCACGTCCAGGCGCTCGAGCTCGTCAGCGACCTCGGTGACGACGTTCCGGCGACGCTGCTCGCACAGGAGCGCCTTCCGCTCCGCGCCGACGCCCTCGCTGCCGTCCATCGCCCGGGCTCGCTAGCGGAGGCGGAGCTCGGGCGGCTCCGACTCGCCTTCGACGAGCTCCTGGTGCTCAGGCTGGCCCTCGCCCGGACGGCCGCGGCGCGCGAGAGCGCGTCGGCGCTGCCCCTCGGCGAGCGGGGGGAGCTGATAGCCCGCTACCGGGCGTCCCTCCCGTTCACGCTCACGTCCGACCAGGAGCGCGCGATGGCGGAGATCGACGCCGATCTCGATCGTCCGGTGCCGATGCAGCGCCTCCTCCAGGGCGACGTCGGCTCGGGCAAGACGGTCGTCGCCCTCCATGCGCTCCTGCGCGCGGTCGAGGCCGGGCGCCAGGGCGCGCTCATGGCGCCCACGGAGACGCTCGCCGAGCAGCACTTCCTGACCCTCGACGAGCTGTGCGCGCCGCTCGGCGTCCGCGTGACCGTTCTGACGAGCTCGCTGAGGGCGAAGGAGCGCACTGCCGCCCACCAGCTCATCGCGTCGGGCGACGCGCAGGTCGTCGTCGGAACGCATGCGCTCATCGAGAAGGAGGTCGACTTCCGGGATCTCGCCGTCGCGGTCGTCGACGAGCAGCACCGGTTCGGCGTGGCACAGCGCACCGCGCTCGTCGAAGGCCGGAGCCCGCACGTCCTGCACCTGACGGCGACCCCGATTCCACGTACCCTCGCCCTGACCGTCTACGGCGACCTCGAGGTGAGCGAGCTCACGTTGCTGCCTGCCGATCGAAAGCCGGTGATCACGGCGTGGGTGACGGAGGATCGCAGCTCCGAGGCGTACTCCCGTCTCTGCCGGCACCTCGACGACGGTCGCCAGGCCTACGTCGTGTGCCCGCTCATCGAGGCCTCGGAGACTCGGGTGGCGCGGGCTGCGGAAGCCGAGGCGGAGCGACTGCGCTCCGCGGAGCTCCGCGGGTACCGCGTCGGCTGCCTCCACGGGCGCCTGCGGCCCGCGGAGCGCCGGACCGTGATGGCGAGCTTCAAGGCGCGCGAGCTCGACGTGCTCGTCGCGACGACCGTGATCGAGGTCGGCGTCGACGTTCCGAACGCGACGATCATGATCGTGCAGGAGGCGGATCGCTTCGGGCTCGCCCAGCTCCACCAGCTCCGGGGTCGCGTCGGGCGTGGCGCGGAGCAGTCGTACTGCCTGCTCGTCTCGCGCGCGCGTGAGGAGTTGTCGGAGGCTGCGGCCGAAAGGCTCGAGGCCATGGTCGCGACGACCGACGGGTTCGACCTCGCCGAGCGCGATCTCGAGATCCGTGGCGAGGGGCAACTCCTCGGTGCGCGGCAGTCGGGGTACTCGGACCTCCGCTTCGTCCGGCTGCGGCGCGATCAGTCGCTCCTCGAGCGCGCTCGCGACGCCGCCCGGTCGCTCACGGACGAGGGCCTCCTCGCCGACGAGGTGGACCGGCTCCTCGGCGAGGCGGAACACCTCGGCGAGTCCTAGTCGTGCGAATCGTCGCCGGCTCGCACAAGGGCCACAGGATCTCCGCGCCCCCCGGCGTCGTGACTCGTCCGACAGGGGATCGCGTGCGCGAGGCGGTCTTCTCGATCGTCGGCCCGCTCGAGGGAGCGGCGGTGCTCGATCTCTTCGCCGGCTCGGGCGCCATGGGTCTCGAAGCGCTGTCCCGCGGCGCGGGGAGCTGCGTTTTTGTCGAGCGCGACCCTGGAGCGACTCGGGTCATCAAGGCGAACCTCGAGAAGCTCGGTCTGACGGGCGCCGTGATCGTGACGCGTGACGTCGTCGCCGCGCTCCGTGAGGAGCGCGACCGGGAACGGCGCTATGACCTCGTGCTCGTCGATCCGCCCTACGAGAACTGGGAACGGCACGCAGCGGGGCTCGCCGAGCTCGTCCCCGACGTGCTCCGGCCCGACGCCCTCGTCGTCGTCGAGACGTCGGAGCGCGTCGAGCCCGAGCTTCCGCTCGACCTCGTCACCACCCGGCGGTACGGTTCCGCGCGGATCACGGTGTTCTCACGGTGATAACAGCGATCTGTCCCGGCTCGTACGATCCCGTCACGAACGGGCACGTCGACGTCATCCAGCGTGCCGCGGCGATCTTCGATCGCATCGTCGTCGGGGTGGTGCGCGATCCGACGCACAAGGAGACGCTGTTCACCGTCGAGGAGCGTGTCGCGTTCCTCGAGGACGCGCTCGCGGGCTGCGAGAACGTTGTCGTCGACGTCTTCTCGGAGCTCGTCGTCGAGTTCGCCCGCAAGCACCAGGCGAAGACGATGGTCAAGGGGCTCCGCGTCATCTCGGACTTCGAGTGGGAGTTCCAGATGAACCACCTGAACCGGCAGCTCGCCCCCGAGATCGAGACTCTCTACGTGATGGCGAGCCCCCTCTACAGCTTCGTCTCGTCGAGTGGCGTGAAGGAGATCGCCTCGTTCGGCGGCACGGTCGAGGAGCTCGTGCCGCCCGCGGTCGCGCGGCGTTTCCAGGAGATCTACCCGGACGGCAAGCCGGGCGCCCCCGTCTCGCCTTCCGAGTAGACCTTTAGACTTCCCGACCCATGGACGTACTCGTTCTCATCGACAGGCTCGACGACCTCGTGCACAACGCGAAGGCCGTGCCCCTGACCGACCAGGTTCGCCTCGATCGCGAGGAGATCTACGAGATCCTCGACCAGATGCGGGCGACCATCCCGGAGGAGATCAAGCAGGCCCGCTGGATCGTCAAGGAGCGTCAGGAGATGCTCGCGGAGGCGAAGCGGGAATGCGACCGAATCATCCAGGAGGCACGCGAGCAGGCGATGCGCGAGGCCTCGCAGACCGAGATCGTGAAGCTCGCCGAGAAGCAGGCCGACGACATCGTCGACGACGCCAAGCGCAATGCGCGCGAAACGCGGCTCGAGATGGAGGACTGGGCCGACTCGATCCTGTCGACGCTCGAAGTGAACCTCGACAAGTTCCTGACGGCGGTCAAGCGCGGCCGCGAGCGGTTGCACGATCGCTCGCAGGAGACCGTCGTCGCAGGCATCGGACCGGATCGCATCGAGCCGGTCGATCCCGAGGACTTCGACCGCTTCGGGACCTAGTTCCTAGGCTGCGGTCCTACGCCGCGGCAGGTTCGACCGCGAGCTCGCGGCAGACCGCAACGGCCGACTCCGTGAACGCCTCCGCCGCCGCACTGCGGTGCCTGTCGGAGTGCCAAACGAGGCCGATGAGCCGGGCCGGAATCCGTCCGTGGAGATCGATCACGGCGATGCTCGGATCGTCCTCGTCGACGGTCAGCCGGGGCGAGACGGCGAGCCCGACACCCGCGCCTACGAGGCCCTGGACGGTGCCGTTGTTGTCCGAGCGAAAGACGATGTTCGGCGTTCGCCCCGTCGACGCGAGCTGCGCCTCGACGTGATCCATCGCACTGCAGTGGTTGAAGCCGATGATGGGCTGGAGCACGATCTCCTTGAGCGTCGGAGGGCGCTTGAGCGAGGCCAGCGGCGAGTCCGCAGGCACGACGAGCACGTAGGGGTCGCTCAGGAGCTCGACCGTCTCGTACGGCCCCGCGGCGACGGGAAGCGTCCAGAAGGTCAGGTCGAGGTCACCGCGCTCGATCATCTCGAGGAGCTCGCTCTCGTCCTGCGACTCGCGGAGCACGACCTCGACGTGAGGATGGCTCCCGGAGAAGCGCCGCAGAAGCCGAGGGATGACCTTCGCGCCGACGCTCTGGAACGTTCCGACGCGCAACCGCCCGGCGTCGCCGGCTTCGAGTGCGTTCATGTCGGCCTTCGCCGCGAGCAGCCGCGCCTGGATCGCCTCTGCGTGGCGGAGCAGGATCTGCCCCGCCTCGGTCAGCGAGATCGGTCGTGGGCCCCCCGGGCGCTCGATCAGGCGGAGCCCGACGATGCGCTCGAGCGTCGCGATCTGCTGCGAGACCGCGGACTGCGTGTAGCCGAGGTGCTCGGCGGCCTTGCCGAACGAACCTTCGTCGGCGATCGCCTTCAACGCGACGAGATGCCGGAGGTCGAGTCCGAGCCAGCGATCAGACTCCATGATCGTACCTTACCAGGCGAGCAGAGCAGCTAATGGTGCACGGCAGGCGCTCGGAGGGCGCTACGCTCACGCCGTGACGACCGTCGATCTCAGAAACCTGCGCCTTCGTCCGGGCGAGGTGCGAAGGGAGACGCTCGACGTCGTGCTCGAGCCGTTCGTGCTCGGAGGGCAACGCTACGAGGCGGCTCCGGCGACGATCCCGGTCGAGCTCGTAATCTCGCAGGCCTCCGGAGCGACGGTTTTCGACATCCGGCTCCACGCGCGACTGACCGGGCCGTGCATGCGCTGCCTCGGATTCGCGGAGGTCGAGCGTACGGTGCAGGCGCGCGAGTTCCACGATCCCGATGCCCCTCCGTCCGACGAGCTTCACTCCGAGTACGTCGTGAACGACCAGCTCCAGCTCGACGCCTGGGCGCGCGACGCCCTCGCGCTGGAGCTCCCGGAGCAGATCCTGTGTCGCGTGGACTGCGCCGGTCTGTGCCCGGTCTGCGGGAAGGACCTGAACGAGGAGCCCCACGAGCACACGGAGCGGGAGGCGGACCCCCGCTGGGCGGCGCTCGGTTCCCTCCTGCAAGATCGGGATATCCGCTAGCGCGGACATCCCGGTCGCAAGATCCCTGAAGCCGGCCGCTTGCGCGGCCGGGTCGCAGCACCGACTCGGCGGCTTACGGGCTCGCCGTGCGTACCTGCACCAGGCGGTAGCCGGCGACGCCGGCGAGTGCCGGATCGCCCGACCGGTACGCCTTCACGAAGAACTGCACGTGACCGCCCTTCCGGAGCGGGAACGACGACAGCGGGACGACGTGTGCGGTCATCCATCCGTCAATCGCGGTGACGAGGCGGCTGCCCGAGGTCACCCGCGGCGTCGAGCGGAGGAAGACCACCGCGTCGCGGACGACGTACCCGCGCGTGTCGGCCACCTTCACGCGGACGGTGAGCGCGTCTCGCCTGCTCGTCACCGTGCCCGGCGAGAACACGACCTGCGAGACCACGAGCCGCTGGTCGTTCGGCACGCTCGCGGGCGGAATCGAGACCGCGCCGTTCGGGAGCCTGACCGCGCCCGGCGGCAACGGCACGCCGATGACCGCCGACTCCGACGAGAGCACCGTCGTCGATCCGATCGCGTTGCGTGCGGTGACGCTGCAGCGGATCTTGTGGTTCACGTCGCTCGAGGTCAGGCGGTAGCTGCGGCCGGTCGCACCGGGGATCGGCACGCACTGCCCGCCGGCCGCGTTGCACCTCTGCCACGCGTACGAGAACGAGATCGGCTGGCGGCCGACCCACCCCCCTGGCTGCACGGTCAGGATCCCGTCGACGAAGGCCGACCCGGACGCGCTCGGCAGCGAGGTGTTCACGGGAGCGCCCACCACCGTCGCGGTCGGGTTGGAGGCGGCCGTTCGCTAGCCGTCCCTGTTCGTCGCGGTCACGCGGACTCGGAGACGGAAGCCCACGTCCGAGCTCGTGAGCACGTACTGCGGGTGTGTCGCGCCCGCGATCGCGGTGCAGTCACTGCCGTCAGGGAGCCCTCCGCCGGGACCGCAGCGCACCCAGCGATACGCGAACGAGAGGCCCCCGCCCGTCCAGTCTCCGCGGGAGGCCGACAGGGTGCGTCCCTGCTCGGCAC
>JBKOYF010000064.1:0-4681 GCA_046725305.1 Actinomycetota bacterium | reverse complement strand
TCAAGCAGAAGACGGCATACGCGATCTGACCGGCAGTCTCGTGGGCTCGGAGATGTGTATAAGAGACAGGGCGTACATCGACGCCTACCTCGCGCGCTTCCCCCTCGTGCAGGCGTTCATCGCGCGGACGATCGCGCAGGCGTCCGACGACGGCTACGCGACCAGCCTGCTCGGTCGCCGGCGCCCCGTCCCCGAGTTGCGGGCGTCGAACCGGCAGACGCGAGGCTTCGGCGAGCGCGTCGCAGTGAACTTCGTCATGCAGGGGTCGAACGCGGACATCATCAAGGTCGCGATGGTCGCGATCCACAAGCGCCTGCGCGCGGAGGGGAGAGGAGCACACCTCGTCCTGCAGGTGCACGACGAGCTCCTGCTCGAGGTGCCGGAGACGGAGGTGACGAAGGTGCGCGAGCTCGTGCGCGAGGAGATGGTGGGCGCGTACCCGCTCGACCCCTCGCTCGCCGTCGACATCGGCGTCGGCGACGACTGGGCCGAAGCAAAGGCGTAACCGTCGCCGCGACGCGGCTGCGAAGCAGACGCCTTTAGGGATCTTTCGCGCACACCTACAGCGCGATCGTTTCGCCGTCCTCGGGGACCAGGACGCTGGGGACGGCGGCGCGTAGCTCGGCGCGCGTCAGGAAGCAGTGGTTGAGCGCCTCCATGTGCACTGCGACGACGGTCGGCACGCGCGCGACGACCTCGCGTACGTCGTCGATCCCCATGACGATGAGTCCGCCTTCGAGGAACTCGGCGCCGCCGGCATTCACGACGGCGACGCGCGGGCGCCGACGCTCGATGGTCTCCGCGACGGCGTCGTACCAGACGGTGTCGCCCGCGAGGTAGAGGTCGTCGAGCACGAAGCCGCTCACGGGCGCGAGCAGCTCCGCGATCGGTCCCAGGCCGTGACTCGCGGGGGTGCGTGCGATGTGGAGGCCGTCCCAGTCGAGCTCGTCGGCGACCGGGCGCGCGTCGAGCCCCAGTGCGCGGAGCGCCTCTTCATCCTCGGGCTGACAGAAGAGGGGCACGTCCCGCGGCAGCAGCTCCTCCGCGCGGCTGTCGAGGTGGTCGCGGTGGCGATGCGTGACGAGCACGGCGTCGATGCCCCTGACGATCTCTTCGGCGGGCACAGGTAAGGGCACGGTCGGGTTCCGAACCTGGTTCCGCGTGTTGTCGATGGGAGGCCTCGCACCCGCGTCGTCCAGCATCGGATCGACGAGGAGCCGCTTTCCGGCGAGCTCCAGGATCAGCGTCGCGCTGCGTATGAGGGTGAGTCGCACGGCACGTTTCTAACGGATCGACGCCGGATCGGAATTCTGCTGCATCCGGCTATACTCCCCGGCTCGTATGGCGAACGACATCGCCGAAAAGTCTGCTGCCGCAGAAGAAGGGGTCTGGACGACAGGCCCCGACGGGGAGCTCGTCCCCGACTACGACGCTGCCTTCCCGGAGATCAACGAGGGCGAGGTCGTGCACGGGACGGTCGTCCGCGTCGACAAGGACGAGGTGCTCGTCGACATCGGCTACAAGTCGGAGGGCGTCATTCCCGTCGCGGAGCTGACGATCCGGCGGTCGGTCAATCCCGCGGACGAGGTAGCGGTCGGCGAGGAGATCGACGCCCTCGTCCTGACGAAGGAGGACGCCGAGGGCCGCCTCATCCTGTCGAAGAAGCGGGCGCGCTTCGAGCTCGCGTGGAAGCGGATCGAGGCCGCCGCCGAGTCGGGCGAGCCCGTGACGGGGAAGGTCATCGAGGTGGTCAAGGGAGGCCTCATCCTCGATCTCGGCGTGCGCGGCTTCCTGCCCGCCTCGCTCGTGGACATCCGGCGCGTGCAGGACCTCGACGAGTTTCTCGGCAAGGAGCTCCGCTGCAAGGTCATCGAGCTGAACCGCTCGCGCAACAACGTCGTCCTCTCGCGCCGCGCCGTGCTCGAGGACGAGCGGAAGGAGATGCGTCAGGCGATCCTCGATCGGCTGAGCCCGGGCGATGTCATCGAAGGCCAGATCTCGAACATCGTCGACTTCGGCGCGTTCGTCGACCTCGACGGCATGGACGGCCTCATCCACATCTCCGAGCTCTCGTGGAGCCACGTGAACCATCCGTCCGAGGTGCTCGACATCGGGCAGACGGTCAAGGTGAAGGTGCTCGACATCGACCGTGAGCGCCAGCGCATCTCGCTCGGCCTCAAGCAGACGCAGACCGACCCGTGGCAGCAGGTGCTCGACTCGTACCGCGAGGACGACGTGGTGGAAGGTCGTGTCGCGAAGGTCGTGACGTTCGGCGCCTTCGTCGAGATCCTCCCCGGCGTCGAGGGGCTCGTGCACATCTCCGAGCTCGCGCCGCACCACGTCGAGAACCCGCGCGAGGTCGTCTCGCAAGGCGACGCCGTCAACGTCCGCATCCTCGAGATCGACGGCGAGCGCAGGCGCCTCTCCCTCTCGCTCAAGCGCGTCGACGAGGGCGACCAGCCCGTCCCGCGCGCCGACGGCGCCGAGTCCGTCCACACAACGCCCGATCTCATGCTCTCGGAAGAAGCCTTCCCGACGACAGCCGTCCCCCCGGAGCCCGAGCCCGCCGAGGAGTCGGCCGAGGACAGCGCGGAGGAGGCGGCCGCCGACGAGCAGGGCGTCGAGCCGATGACCGCAGAGGCGGCGCCGGCGACGAACGGCGAGGAGCCGGCCGAAGAGGCACCGGACGAGCAGGCACTCGAAGTCGGCTCCGAGCAGTCCGACTCCGACTAGCGCCCGCCTCTTGAGCCGCCCGCTCGCGGTCGCGATCACCGGGGGGATCGGCGCCGGGAAGTCGACGGCGCTCGACTCCTTCCGCAGGCACGGCGCTGCGACCGTGTCGAGCGACGAGATCGTCCACCACCTGCTCGCGACCGATCCAGAGGTGAAGCGCGCGCTCGTCGAGCGATTCGGCGTGGGCGTGCTGGGCGACGACGGCGCGCCGGATCGCGAGCGAATCGCCCTGCGCGTCTTCGACGACCCGGCTGCGCTCGACTTCCTCGAGAAGCTGCTGCATCCGCTCGTCTCGCGCGAGTACATGACGTGGCGCGAGCAGCTCGTGGCGTTGCCCGAGCCGCCGCAGGTATGTGTGACCGAGGTGCCGCTCCTGTTCGAGGTGGGCGCGGAGAAGCGCTTCGACAAGGTCGTCGTCATCACCGCACCGACGAAGCTGCGCGAGGCACGGCGAGGAGGCTGGAAGGACGGTCGCGAGTCGCGCCTTCTTCCGGACCGGGAAAAGGTCGCGCGGGCGGACTTCTCGTACGTGAACACCGGTACACCGGACGAGCTCGACGCGTGGGTTGCCGACGTGATGGCGACGCTGACAGCCTCGTCCTGACGTCACGACGCGGTGCGGTACCTCGTCGCCCTCTCGATTCTCCTGCTCGCCGGTGCGGGCGTAGCCGCGTGGGTCGTCGACTCGGAGCCCGACTGGTACCTGCGCACGCGCTACCCGCTCGAGTACGAGGGCATCGTGCGGGCCCACGCGCGCGACCACGGTCTCGACCCCGCAGTCCTCGCCGCTGTCGTGTACGTGGAGAGCCGGTTCGACCCGAACGCGGAGTCGGCAGCCGGTGCGGTCGGCCTGATGCAGCTGCTCCCGGACACGGCGCGAGGGATCGCGCTCCGTACGGGCGGGACGCGCTTCGTCGTCGCCGACCTGCGCGACCCCGAAATCAACGTCCGCTACGGCTCGTGGTACATCGACCATCTGCGGAAGCACTACGACGGCGACCTCCGACTCGCGCTCGCCGCGTACCACGCCGGGCAGGGGAACGTCGACCGCTGGACGCGCGAGGGTTCGGGCATCGCGTTCCCGGAGACGAGAGAGTACGTGGACGAGGTGGAGCGCGTCAGCCGGGTGTACGCGCAGGCGTATCGCGACGAGCTCGAGGCCCGATAGCGTCGCGCAGGAGGGCGACGGACGACGTCGGTGCGCCGGAGCTCCTCGTTGCACGCGCGGAGGAGGCGTCCTCGTGATCACGGCCGTCGCGGTCGTCTGCGCGGCGATCTCGTGGCGCTTCGACGACGGCGAGCCCGTTCCCGAGCTCGCCGTGACGTAGGACGACCGCCGGCGCGGAGGACATCGCGCCGGCGGTCGTTCTCCCTCCCCCTACTTCAGGCAGATCGCCTGAACGACTCCGATCGCCGAGCTCGATCCCGACGCCTCGACGAGGTAGATGCTCCAGCCGGATCCGTCGGGCGTCGGCCCGGTATCCACCGAGAACGCCGTTCCGACCGGGTTCGCGTATCCGCCGGCGATTGCCTTCTGACCCGAGTCACACGTGGCCGTGAACGATCCCTGGCCGTTGGCCGTGAGCGAGAACGGTGCGGCCTTGACCGAGATCAGGCTCGATGCGCTGCTCGCGGGGCGTGGCCCTGCCGGCGACTGCTTGAGGGCCACCTGAACCGCCGCCGAACCGAGCTGTGCGGCGGTGACGCCGCCGACCTTCTTCGCGTTGTCCGCGACGAGCGCCCGCTTGGCGAGGGGCACGGCGGCCGTGACGACCGCGCCTGCCGTTCCGCCAAGTGCGACGAAGAGGGCGACCATGGCGACGACGAGCGCCGTGCTGGGTCGCTTCATCCGTAGGTTCATCGAATCTCCCTTCCGTGCGCCGGCCTCGAGTAGGCCGGTGCCTTGTTGACTGCTGTTTCCTGGGTCACGGGCGGAGCGTTGCCGACC
>JBKOYF010000105.1:0-7705 GCA_046725305.1 Actinomycetota bacterium | reverse complement strand
CTCTCCACGTCGATCCGGGGGTTGGACTGGAGCGATGCCGTGAAGCCACCCGCCCCGAGCGAAAGGCCGATCTTCCAGGAGCGGAACAGCGCGTCGACGGTGCGGCGGATCGACCCCTTCAGCGAGCGATCGTACGCGCGCTCGATGCGGACGACCACGCTCGAGAGGGAGAGGACTCCCTCGAGGTCCACGAGTGCCGTCGTCCACCCGGAGCCCGCGGCGTCGAGGAGCACGCGGCGCAGAAGGCTCGTCTTGCCGTACCGGCGCGGTGCGACGAGTCGGGCAGCGTGCCCGCCTGCGGCGAGCGCGAGGAGACGGGCGGTCTCGTCGTCTCGGTCGATCATCTCGCCGGCGAGAAGCTCACCGGCGATGCGGAACGGGTTGGCGTCGGCCACGCGTGCAGTCTGCACGACGCAGGCCGTTTTGTCTACTGCATGTAGACGCTTTGGTCTGCTCACAGCAGACCAGTCTGGTAGGGTCGCAGGAGTGCGGATCTGGGTCGACATCTCGAATTCGCCGCAGGTGCCGTTCTTCCGACCGCTCGTCGCGCTCCTCCTGACGCGCGGCCATGACGTCCACGTGACGACCCGCGAGTACGCACAGACGATCGAGCTGCTGAGGCTCCATCGCATCCACCACGAGGTCGTCGGCCCACGCCACGGCGGGGCACGGGCCGGCGGAAAAGCCCTGGCGATGGCCGGGCGCCTCCGCGCCCTGCGCCGCTACGCACGTGGCCGACACTTCGACCTCGCCGTCTCCCATGCGTCCCACGAGCTCCCGCTCGTCGCCCGCTCGCTGGGTGTCCCCGCGACGTACGCGTTCGACTACGAGTACGCCACGGTGCAGCACGGGCTCGGCTGCCGTGCGGCGAATCGCGTCGTCGTCCCCGACGCGATCCCCCAGGAGCGACTCGACCGCCTCGGAGCGCGGATCACGAAGGTCCGCCGCTACCCCGGCTTGAAGGAGGAGTACTACCTCAACGACTTCGCTCCCGACGCAAGCGTCCTGGACGGTCTCGCCCTCGATCCCGACCGCATCCTCGTGGTCGTCCGGACACCGCCCGAGGTGTCCCTCTACCACCGGCACGGAAGCCCGCTCTTCGACGACGTGCTCGCGCGGCTCGGTCGAGAGCCGAGCGTCCAGGTCGTCGCCCTCCCCCGCACGGCGGAGCAGCGCGACGCCATCCGCAGACAGAGCGCAGCCTCGGTCGTCGTGCCGGAGCACGCGATCGACGCGCAGAGCCTCGTCGCGTTCTCGGATCTCGTCATCTCCGCGGGAGGGACGATGAATCGCGAAGCGGTGGCACTCGGGGTACCGGTGTACACGACGTTCGCGGGCCGACTGGGTGCCGTCGACGAGTCGCTCGTCCACGACGGACGGCTCCGCGTCCTTCGATCGGCCGACGAGCTCGAGATCGCGAAACGTATGCCCTTGACGGAGCCGACGATGCAAGATCCCACGCTCCTGCTCGACCTCATGCTCACCGCGCTCGAGCGGTAGCGCGATTATCTCGATCTGGTTAAGGTCCCCGCCGTCAGACAACGGGAAGGGGAGACCGTGACAAGACGCAAGCTCAGCGTCCTGCTGGCAGCCGTCGTGGCCGTATCCGGGCTCGCGACGACCGCGGCCGCAGGCGACAACGACAGCGGCTTCAAGACCACACGTCCTTCGATGCTGACACCCGTGATGGCAGGTGTCGGCGTGACGCCGCTTCTGACCGTGGGCGACACGCTTCAGAGTGGATTCCGATTCGAGTCGATTCCCGACGGCATCTCGGTACGCACGAGAGGCCAGGGGAGAGTCGACCTGTACGTGAACCACGAGACCAGCAAGGTGCCGTTCCCGTACGTCACGGCCGCGCCCACGGCGGCCAACGGCGAGAGCGACTTCGACAACGCGCAGGTGAGCCACCTCATTCTCAACCAGCACTCGGCGGGGACGCTGAACGGCTCGTTCGCGATCGCGAGCAGCGCGGGGTTCCAGCGTTTCTGCTCGAACTACCTGGCGACAGCGCGAGAGGACTTCGACCAGGAGATCTTCTTCACGAACGAGGAGTCGCCCGACTACGTGCTCCGGCAGGAGCACTCGTGGCCACCCACCCTCACGAGCACGGAGCAGGAGGAGAACGGCGTCGTCGTCGCACTCGACGTGAAGACGGGCAAGTACGAGACCGTCTACGGCATGGGCAGGCACAACCACGAGAACGACGTCGCCATCCCCGGCTACGGACACCCCGTCGTGTTCTCCGGCGACGACTCGTTCACGAGCGGGCCGTTGACGATCCCGCCAGGAGGGCCGCTCGCGCTCGCCTCGGTGCCGGCGCAATCCCAGCTCTACTCGTACGTCGCCCCGAGCACGGACGCGCTCCTCGCGGATCAGGGCGATCTGTGGGCGTTCGTGTCCGACACGCCCGGGCTCGACGACTACTACGACTTCACGCCGAGCATGAGCGCGACGCAGGAGGCGACCGGGCACTTCATCAAGGTCCCGAAGAACATCGCCACCGGCCGCAACGCCGACGGCTCGGAGATCAGGGCAGCGGATGTCGGGTTCCCGGCCCCGCCGACCGACGGATCGTGGCAGAGGGACCTGCGCACGACGACTCCGACGGGGATCGACGGGCCGCAGTGGGTCCTCGAGTACTGGAGCGACCTCAATCACGTCTTCCAGTTCGTCCGGGTCGAGGACATCGCCTACGACAAGCGGCCCGGCATGGGGAACGTCGTCTACGTCGTCGACTCCGGCCGCGGGACCGCCGGGGCGTCGCAGCCCGGGCGCTCGACGAACGGGCGCGTGTGGAGGATGGTGCTCGACAGGAGCGATCCCACGAAGGTGACGTCGCTGAAGGTGCTGGTCGAAGGCGACGACAACCCGGTGAAGACCGTCGGGGAGATTCACCAGCCCGACAACGTCGAGACCACGGCCGCAGGCCTGCTCGTGACCGAGGATCCCGGATCGAGCCAGCAGTTCGCGCCGGCGGAGCAGTCGCAACCGAACGCGACGACGGCCCGGCTCTGGTGGGTCCCGTTCTCGGGCTCTGCGCAGGTCGTCGCGAAAGTCGACCAGTCGGCCGACGGCGGGCCGACCGACGTCGACGGCCGGCCGAACGGTAACTGGGGCGCGTGGGAGTCGAGTGGCGTCGTGGATGCATCCGCGGCGTTCGGACCCGGCTCGTTCCTCATCGACGTCCAGGCACACACGCTCTGGGTCGAGAAGGCACCGGGCGACGACAACACGGGCGACGGTCAGCCCGACTTCACGTTCAAGCGTGAGGGTGGGCAGCTCCTGCTGCTGAAGATCCCGGGCACATAGCCCGGCGTCGCTACACGCTCTCGGATGCGGGCGCCTGTTCGGTGGCGCCCGCGCCGTCTCCGGCCAGGAGACCGTTCCGGCGCGGCGCGGCGACGATCGTGTTGAGCCGGCCGATCAGCTCCAGCGTCTCGCCATCGTCGACGAGACGCGCGAGCCCGTCCAGCTCGTCCTCGAGCCACCGCTGATCGATCGGTGGCCTCGTCACGAGCAGGATCGCCGCGTGCGACGACGGCGTGACCGTCTCCGACTCCGACCAGAGCTCCTCGTGGAGCTTCTCGCCCGGCCTCGGACCGACGAACTCGATCGGAACATCGGCACGAGGCTCCTTCCCGGAGAGCCGGATCATCGTCTCGGCGAGATCCACGATCTTCACGGGCTCGCCCATGTCGAGCACGTAGACCTGGCCGCGTCCGCCGATCGCCCCCGCCTGGATGATCAGCTGCACCGCCTCGGGGATGGTCATGAAGAAGCGCGTCATGTCCGCATGCGTGACCGTCACCGGGCCGCCGCGCGCGATCTGCTTACGGAAGATCGGGATCACGCTCCCAGAGGAGCCGAGGACGTTCCCGAAGCGCACGCCACAGAACTTCGTGCCCGCGTCGTCGCGATGCCCCCACGACTCGACGATCCACTCGCAGAGCGCCTTCGACTGCCCCATGACGGTCTTGGCGTTGACGGCCTTGTCGGTGGAGACGAGGACGAAGCGCTTCGCCCCGTACTCGACGGCGACGTCGGCGACGGTCCGCGTCACGAGCGTGTTGTTGCGCACGGCCTCGAGCGGGTTCGCCTCCATCAGCGGCACGTGCTTGTAGGCGGCCGCGTGGAAGACGACGGCAGGCCGGTACTTCTCGAAGACCTGCCGCATCTTCGTCGCGTTCCCGGCGTCGGCGAGCACGGCCGCGGTGGCATGGAAGTCGCGCTCGTCGACGAGCTCGCGCTCGATCTCGAAGAGGCCCGGCTCGCCGTTGTCGACGAGCACGAGCCGGGTCGGGCCCATACGCGCGATCTGCCTGCAGAGCTCCGCTCCGATGGAGCCGCCCGCCCCGGTCACCAGGACGACCTCGCCCGCGAGGTAGCCCGCGATCGAGTCGAGGTCCGTCTCGACGGGCTCGCGGCCCAGGAGGTCCTCGACCTCGACCGGGCGGATCTGGCCGGTGAGGTTGAGATCGCCGGCGATGAGCTCATGGAGGCCCGGGAGCGTCTTGACCGGGATGCGTGCGGCCCGCGCGGTCGCGACGATCCGCTCGCGCGCCTCGCCCGACGCCGACGGGATCGCGATCAGGAGCTCGTCGGGTCGGCGCTCGCGCAGGAGGTCGGGCAACTCGGCGCTCGTGCCGAGCACGCGGACCCCGTGCAAGCGCAGGTTCTTCTTGCGGGGATCGTCGTCCACGAGCCCGATGGGCGTATAGCCGAGCCCTGGGTTCCGCAGCATCTCCCGGAGGATCAGCTGCGCCGCGTCCCCCGCGCCGACGATCACCACCTCCTTGCCCCGCGCGACGATCGTGCCCGCCGCCGGACGCTCGATGAGCGTCCGGGCCAGCAGGCGGACGCCCATGACGAACGCGAGCAGGAGGAGGAGATCGACGATCCAGATCCCGCGCGGGACCTTCGCCGGGTGGAAGTCGAGGAGCGTGAAGACGAGGTACGCGGCGATGACCGCAGCGGTGACGCCGCGCAGTGCACCCCACATGTCCTGCGTCGAGACGTAGCGCCACCAGCGGTTGTAGAAGCCGAAGGCGACGAAGACCGGGAGCATGATCCCGACGACCAGGACGACGACGTCCCACTCGAGGTAGCGGTCGTAGTAGACGGGGCGGGTGTCGCCCTCGAAGCGGACGTACCAGGAGAGCACCCACGCCGCCGCGATCAGAGCCGCGTCGACCGCGACCTGCCACAGGCGATGGCGATTGACGGGGGAGCGCATGCCTACGCGGGGACGCCGACCGCCGAGCGGACCGTCTCCACGACGCGCTCCTGCTGCTCGCTCGTGATGCCTCCCCACATGGGGAACGCGAGGTTCTCGGCGGCCGCGAGCTCCGTCTCCGGCAGCGAGCCGGCCTCGACCCCGAGGAAGCGCAGCGCGGGCTGCAGATGGAGGGGCGTCGTGTAGTACGACGCGCTCGCGATGCCGGCCTCCGTGAGGGCCGCCGCGATCTCCGCGCGGCGCGGCGTGCGGACGACGTACATGTGGTAGACGTGGCCGGCCTCGTCGACGGGCAGCTCCACGACCTCGCCGAGCCCGAGCTCGGCGTAGCGCGCGGCCGCCTCGCGGCGCGCGGCGTTCCATCCCGTGAGGCGCGGGAGGAAGACCCGCAGCATCGCGGCCTGGACGGCGTCGAGCCGGGAGTTGGTCCCGATCAGCTCGAAGGTCTTCTTGTCACGCGAGCCGTGGAAGCGCAGCATCCGGACCCGGTCGGCCACGTCGTCGTCGAGGCTCGTGACGAGCCCTCCGTCCCCGAGCGCGAAGAGGTTCTTCGTCGGGAAGAAGCTGTACGTCGAGCAGATCCCGGTGCGGCCGGCTCCCTCGGCGCCGAATGCCTGGGCGGCGTCCTCGATCACCGGCACCCCGAGCCCGGAGAGCTCGGCGAGGGCAGCCGGCCGTCCGAAGAGATGGACAGGCACGATCGCCTTCGTCCGCGGGCCGAGCCGCGCGGCGACGTCCTCCGGGTCGAGGTTCAGCGTGGCCGGATCGATGTCCGCGAAGACGGGAGTCGCGCCGATGCGGACGATCGCCTCGGCCGTCGCGTAGAACGTGAACGAGGGGCACACGACCTCGTCGCCGCGCCCGATGCCGAGGGCCTCGAGCGCGAGGACGAGCGCGTCCGTGCCGTTGGCGACGCCGATCGCGTGCGGAACGCCGAGGAACGCTGCAGCCTCGTGCTCGAATGCCTCGACCTCGGGGCCGAAGATGAAGCGTCCGGACTCGAGGACCGCGGAGAAGCGCGCTTCGAGCTCCGGGACGAGCGGCGCGTACTGCGCCTTCACGTCGACGAGGGGGATCGGTTGACTCACGCGGGCGAGTGTAGCTTCGGCGAAGTTCTGTCCCTCGTTCGTCAGGCCCGGGACGACTCCTGGGCCGTGCGCCTCCGACGCCGCCTGAGGTGCCTCCAGCCGAGCCAGGCGACCGCGGCCACAACCGCCGCAACGACGAGGTAATCCACGTACGAGAACGCGTGGTGGACGTCCTCCCAGTTCGCTCCGACGGCCCAGCCGATCCCGGCGAAGCCGAAGCACCAGATCGCAGACCCGGCGAGCGTGAGGAGCGTGTAGCGGACGAACGGGACCTCCAGCACGCCCGCGGGGATCGAGACGAAGGAGCGGATCACCGGCGTCAGCCGGCCGAGGAAGACGGCCCAGCCCTCCCAGCGCTCGAACCACCGCTCCGCGCGGTCGAGCTTCTGCCCGTCGAGGTGCAACCAGCGCCCGTGTCGTTCCAGGTAGGGGCGGCCGCCGTACAGCCCGATCGCCCAGCCCGCGATCGCGCCGATCGTGTAGCCGAGCGTCCCGGCAAGGGCGACCGCGACGTAGGCGGGGAATCCCGAGTCGACCGACGTCCCGAACAGGACGACATCCTGGCCGGCGAACGCGCCGGAGGCGACCGCGCCTGCGTAGACCATCACGACCTCGCTCGCCGCGGGGAGGAGAGCGTCGACGAGCATCAGCGCGAAGACGGCGTAGAGGCCGTAGTCCCCGATCGCGGACGTGACGCTATCGGTGATCTCGCTCAGGGCGGAGGCGACGAGCACGAAGCGCGGACTGTACTGGCGCGGCTGGCTGCTACTTCACGCGACGAACGGTGATCGGCTGCGTCAACGACACGGCGCCGAGCTCGTTCGTGGCCGTCACCTTCACGACGTACGCACCGCCCGCGACGGGCTTGCGGCCTGCCCCGAGGCCGTCCCAGGTCGACGTCTGCTCCCCGGGCGGCAGCGAGCCGTTCGCGACCGTGCGGACGACGACGCCCTGCGGCGTCTCGACCGTCACCTTCACGCGGGCGGCCCGCGTCTGCGTCCACCGGATCGAGGCGTTCCCTCCACTCGGCCGGACAACGACGTGTGCGGGCGCCACCCGCAGGAACCCGATCGTCGAGTTGACGGCGAAGCGGCGCGACGCAGCCGACGCGAGCCCCTGATCGTCCGTGGCCGTCACGGCGAGCGTCCAGCGCCCTTCGGCGGGCGGCGACGGCACGGGTGGCGGCTGCCCCTCGGGCGGCGGGGGCGACGCAGGCGGGAACGGGACGCCGTACGTACCGGGATCCCGAGGGCCGGTCTCCTGTGACGCGATCGTCCCGTTGGGAGCAGCGAGCGTCACGGTGACCGTCGAGGGCCGGACGACCTTGAACGAGAGGGTCTGCGCATCGGCGACGCCGTCGCCGTTCGGCGAGACGACCGCC
>JBKOYF010000065.1:0-13795 GCA_046725305.1 Actinomycetota bacterium | reverse complement strand
GGTTGTGGGAGCTCATGGCTGCGAGCACCGTCGTCGTCAACCTCCGGCATCCGACCATGGGCGAGACGTCCGGCAGCGTCGTCCGCGGGCTCTCGCTCGGCAAGCCGCTGGTCGTCAGCGACGTCGGCTGGTTCGCAGAGCTGCCCGACGACGTCGCACTCAAGATCCCGCCTGACGAGGACGAGGTGGCGACGCTCACCGCTGCGCTCGAGCTGCTCGCATCGCGTGAGGACATCCGCGCGCAGATGGGCGCCAGGGCGGTCGACCTCGCGCGGCGGGAGCACGACGTCGAGCGGGTGGCCGAGCGGTACATCGCGGCCCTCGAGAGCGCAGCGGGCGGCGCCGGCGTCGGCGAGGCGGTGGTGCGGGAGGTCAGCCGGGCTGCGGCGGAGGTCGGGATCTCGGCGGATACGGCCGAGGCGAGGGAGATCGCCAGACGCCTCGCCGAGGTCGAGCTTGGATAGAGCGCTTCGCCGGATCCCGACCTGGGCGTGGCTCGTCGGGATCGTCGTCGGCTCCGCGGCAATCCGGACAGTCCTCGCACGAGACATCGTCGCTCCGTTCATCATGGTGGATGAGGTCATCTGGTCGGAGCTCGCGCGCGGAATCGCCGCCTCGGGCGAGCCGCTCGTCCGGGGGGAGCCCGACACCGGGTACAGCGTCGTCTACCCGGTCCTGATCAGCCCGGCGTACCTGCTCTTCGAGAGCCTGCCTCGCGCGTACACGGCGGTGAAGACGGAGAACGCGATCCTCATGTCCCTCGCCGCGGTGCCGGCGTTCTTCGTCGCCCGAAGGGTCGTCGGCAACGCTCTCGCGCTCCTTGCGGCAGTCCTCGCCGTTGCGCTGCCCTCGCTCGCGTACACGGGCACGGTCATGACCGAGAACGCGTTCTACCCGCTCTTTCTGCTGTTCGTCCTCGTCCTCGTCCTCGTGCTCGAGCGCCCGACCGGCCTGCGGGTCGCGCTGCTCGTGGTGCTCCTCGGCCTCGCGTACGGGACGCGCGTGCAGGCGGCCGCGCTCGCGCCGGCAATCCTTCTCGCGCCGCTCCTGCTCGGGGTCTTCGAGCGACGCGGCCTCCGTGCCCTCGTCGTGCGCTACCGGCTCCTCTACGGGACATTTGCCGTGCTCGGCGTGCTCGCCCTTGTCCTGCAGCTCGCCGGCGGAAAGTCGTTTCGCGACCTGCTCGGCGCCTACGCGCCGGTGGGCGACGCAAGCTACGACGTGGGCGAGACGCTCCACTACGTGGTTTGGCACGTCGCGCAGCTCGGCCTCTACGTCCTCTTCGTGCCGGTGGCTGCGACGGTCGTGCTCGTCGGACGAGCCCGCTCGCTCGACGCGAAGCTCCAGGCTCTCCTTGCGGCGACGCTCGCCCTCCTCGCCTGCCTCGTTCCCGCAGTTGCGGCGTTCGCCTCCGTTTTTTCGTTCCGGATCCAGGAGCGGAACCTCTTCTACGTCGCGCCACTCCTCCTGATCCTGCTTCTCGCGTGGATCGAGCGCGGTGCGCCGCGACCACGCATCCTGGCCCCCGCCGCGGCAGCCGCCTCCGCGCTCCTCGTCCTGCTCCTCCCGTTTCACCGCTTCCTCACCACGTCGGCCGTGACGGACACGTTGATGCTCCTGCCGTTCTGGTCGCTCCAGGACCACGTCGGCTCCTGGTGGATCAAGCCGATCGCGTTCGCCCTGGCGGTCGCCCTGAGCGCGGCGTTCCTCTTCGTCCCACGGCGTTTCGCGCTCCTGTTGCCTCTCCTCGTCCTCGGGCTGTGGGTCGCCGCCTTCAAGCCGATCTGGTGGGGCAAGCACGGCCTCGAGCGCACGTCGCGCGGGTACCTCTTCCAGGGCATTCGCACGACCGAGCGCGACTGGGTCGACCGTGCGCTTCCCGACGGCGCGCGTGCCGCGTTCCTTTGGACAGGGAGGACCGACCGTCTGACCGTGAATCAGACGGAGTTCTTCAACCGCAAGGTGGGCCCCGTCTACTATCTCTCCTCCCCGACGCCGGGCGGGCTCCCGGAGAGACCGGTGAGCGTCGATCCGAAGACGGGTCTCGTGACGTTCCCGGACGCCGCCGACGTCACGGACGAGTACCTGCTCGCGGACTCGTCGTTCGAGCCGGACGGCACGATCGTCGCGACCGACCGAGGCTGGGGTGTCACCCTCTGGAAGGTGAACCGCCCCCTCGTCTCGGCAGTGAAGATCGACGGTCTGTACCCCTCCGACACGTGGTCGGGCAAGACCGTCAGCTACCACAGGCGTCGCTGCGAGCCGGGTCGGCTCTCCGTCGAGGTGTGGAGCGATCCGAGCCTCTTTACCGAGTCCCAGACCGTCGTCGCCCGCTCGAACCGAGCCGTCGTCGGACGCGTGACGTTCGAGCCCGACGAGCATGCCAGGCTGTCGGTGCCCGTCGTGCCGGAACCGGGGACGAATGAATGCCGGGTCGTCTTCAGCGTCCAGCGTACGGCGATCCCGGCGGAGGTGACGGACGGAGCGAACCTCGACTCACGCGTCCTCGGGGCACACTTTGATCGCTTCGCATACCGAGCAGCCCGCTGACGTGCGGATCGCGTTCGACGTCAGCCCGCTGTCCCATCCACTGCTCGGGATCGGGAACTACATCCAGGGCTCGCTCGGAGGACTCGTCGAGGCGGCGGCCAGGGAGCACGAGATCGTCGCCTTCGCCCCGACGAGCATTAACGGTCCCGATCGAATCCAGGCGGCGCTCGCAGACATCGACGTCGAGCTCCGGACGTGGCGGCTGCCGTTCTCACATGCCGTACGGACGGCGTGGAGCTTCCTGGGCCACCCGGCGAGCGAGCGTGTGCTCGGCCGATTCGACGTCCTCCACTTCTCGGACTGGATGTACCCGCCCCAGCGGGGAGGAGTCCGGGCGACCACGATCCACGATCTCGTGCCGCTGCATCACCCCGAGTGGGCGACGGCGAGGACACGCTCCATGCACGGCCGGAAGTACCGCAATGCCGCGTCCACATGCGACGTCGTGTACGTGAACTCGGCGTTCACCGGCAGGGACGTCGCCTCGACGCTCGGCGTTCCGCCGGAGAGAATCCGCGTCGCTCATCCGGCCCCCAAGGCCGTCTACCGCCCGGACGGCCCGCGTGCCGACCATGGCGCGCCGTACGTGCTCACCGTCGCGACCCTCGAGCCGAGGAAGAATCTCCAGGTGCTCGCTGAGGCCCACCGGCTGCTCGACGGCGAGCTCGAGCTCGCCGTCGTCGGCGCGGAGGGCTGGGGCGAGCAGCCGCTCCTGGACTCGCCGAGGATCCGTCGCCTCGGCTACGTGTCCGACGAGGAGCTCGCCGGTCTCTACCGCGGCGCGGAGGTCGTCGCGTACCCGTCCCGCTTCGAGGGATTCGGGATCCCGGTGATCGAGGCGATGGCGTGTGGCGTCCCCGTTGTCGTCTCCGCGCACGAGTCGCTCGACGAGGCCAGCGGCGACGCCGGCGTGCGGGCGGACCCGGAAGATCCGGCTGCGTTCGCCACCGCGATCGAGCGCGCCCGAACGGATCGCGAGCGACTCTCCGCGCTCGGCCTCGAGCACGCTCGGACGTTCTCTTGGAGAGCCGCCGGTGAGATCTTCCTCAGCGGCTACGAGGACGCTCGCCGGTGAGAGGGGATCAAGAGATCGTCGTCGTCGTGCGTCGGGAGGGGGCCTTCCTCGTCCTCCGTCGGGCTCCGGAGCGCCTCGGTTACTGGAGCATCGTCGCGGGCGGGCTCGAGCCGGACGAGACGCCCCGGGAGGCGGCCGAGCGCGAGCTCCTCGAGGAGACCGGCCTGCGCAGTGAGCTCCGTGAGCTGCCGGTAAGGCTCACGTACTCGCTGCTCGACGATCCGCCGGCGATCCGTGCCCGTTACGCGCCACGGATCGAGACCGTCACGGTGCACGCGTTCGTCGCCGAGGCGCCCGCCGGGTGGGAGCCCACCCTCGACGCCGAGCACGACGTCCACCGCTGGTGCGATCTCGACCAGGCCGTCTCGCTGTTCCCGTACGAGACGACCCGGAAGGCGGTCCGCGCCGCCGCGAAGGAGCCGTGAGGATCGGAGTCGACATTTCGCCGCTCGTCCAGACCCGCGCCGGCACCGCACGACACGTCCGCGGGCTCCTCGGGGCGCTTCGCGGCCGGTCCGGCCTCGAGCTCGAGCTCCTGAGCCACGGTGGGCCCGGTCGTGTCTCGAGCGTCGTTCGGGATGCCGTCTGGTATCCGGCCGGGATCCGGCGCCGGGCGAGAAGGCTCGACGTCCTTCACTGCACGACGTTTCGCGGTCCGACGAGCTCGCCCGTACCGACGGTGCTGACGGTGCACGACCTCGCGATCCTCCGCGCGCCAGGGGCGTTCCCGCGCTGGCATCGCCTCTACGGGAGCGCGGGGCTGCGGCGCGTCCTCCGTTCCGCCGACGCGGTCGTCGCCGTCTCCGAGTTCACGAGCAGGGAGGTCGTGGAGCTCGCCGGAGTCCCCGCCGAACGCGTTCGGGTCGTGCCGAACGGCGTCGATCCCGTGTTCATGCCGGATGGTCCTCGCGTCGACGGCGACTACGTGCTCGCGGTCGGCACGCTCGAGCCGCGCAAGAACCTCGGCCGCGCCGTGGAGGCGGCACAGGTTGCGGGTGTCGAGCTGCGGGTCGTCGGTGCCCGAGGCTGGGGAGGGGTCGACGTCGAAGGCTGGGTCGGCGAGGTGCCGGACGCGGAGCTGGCAGCTCTCTACCGCGGTGCGCGGTGCGTGCTCTACCCGTCGCTGTACGAAGGCTTCGGGCTCCCCGTGCTCGAGGCGATGGCCTGCGGAGCACCGGTCGTGACCTCGCGCGAGACCGCGATGGAGGAACTCGCAGGAGAGGCTGCGGTGCTCGTCGACCCGCTCGACGTCTCCGCGATCGCAGAGGGCATCGCGACGGCGGGGGCGCGCCGCGACGAGCTCGTCCGGGCAGGTCTCGAGCGGGCGCGAGCGTTCGACTGGAAGCAGTCTGCCGACGCCGTCGTCGAGCTGTGGCGCGAGCTCGTATGAAGGTCGTCGTCTTCGACGCCGATGTCCTCGGACGACAGCGCACGGGGGACGAGACGTACGCGCGCAACCTCCTGGGGGAGCTCGGCCCGCTCGCGACCGCGAGCGGGCTGCGGCTCGTCGCCGTGACCCGTCACCCGGAGCTGGTGCCGGATGGCGTCGAGGCTCATGCACTGCCGGCCCGGTCCCAGGAGCTCCGCATGGCGTGGTCGCTGCCGCGCGCGCTGCGCCGGCTCGGAGCGGATCTCTGCCACGTGCAGTACGCGTTGCCACTCCGAGCGCCCTGCCCGTGCGCCGTCACGGTCCACGACGTGTCGTTCGCGCGCGGGCGCGAGCTCATGGGCCGGAAGGACCGTGCGGTTTTTCGCGTCGTCGTGCCGCGTGCGGTCCGCCGAGCCGCACGCGTCTTCACGGTGTCGGAGAGGACGAAGGCCGACCTCGTGGAGCTCTACCGCGTGTCGGCCGAGCGGATCGTCGTGACACCGAACGGCATCGACCCTGTGTTCTCGCCAGGCCCCGGCTCGCATGACTACGTCCTTGCGGTCGGGGCCGTCCAGCGACGAAAGAACCAGCTCGCCGCGCTCGAGGCCGCGTCGGAGGTGGGTCTTCCGCTCGTCGTCGTCGGCCCGGAGAAGGACCCTGCGCTCGCCGCAGAGCTTCGCAGTCGCGGCGCGCGCCTCGAAGGCTTCGTCCCGATCGATCGGCTCGCCGACCTGTATCGCGGCGCTGCCTGCCTCGTCCAGTCGAGCCACTTCGAAGGGTTCGGCCTGCCCGTCGTCGAGGCGATGGCGTCCGGAACGCCCGTCGTCGCCGTGGACGACCCGGCGCTCCGTGAGGTCGGTGCGAACGCCGCCGTCCTCGTGCCCGGGGACGGCCTCGTCGAGGGTGTCCGGAAGGCTCTCGGCGAGCGCGAGCGGCTCGTTGCGGCGGGACTCGAGCGCGCCCGTGCTTTCAGCTGGCGCGCCTCCGCCGAACGAACGCTCGCGGTCTATCGGGAGATACTCGGGACGTGAAGGTCTCCGCGGTCGTCGTCTCGCACCGGCACGCAAGCGAGCTCGAGCGCTCGCTCCCGCCGCTCCTGCCGCAGGTCGACGAGGCCGTGGTCGTCGCGAACGTCCCCGGCTCCGTCGGAAGCCTCCCGGACGGCGTGCGTGTGCTCGAGAATGCCCGGCCTCTGCCGCTCGCCGCGAACGTGAACCTTGCGATCGCGGCGACCTCGGGCGAGTACGTGCTCAACGTCAACCCGGATGCCGTCGCCGAGTCAAGGGCAGTGACCGAGCTCGTCGCATTCGCGGACGCTCATCCAGCATGCGGCATCGCAGGCCCACAGATGCGCTGGCCGGACGGCAGCTGGCAGCCCTCGCGCCGCCGGTTCCCGACCGTGCGCGGCACGATCGTGCGTCGCACCCCGCTGCGTCGTCTCCGCCCTCCCTACGAGACCCAGACGGAGCACTACGAACTCGACGAGCGACCGTCGGAGCCGGTTCCGTCGGACTGGATGCTCGGTGCCTTCCTGCTCATGCGCCGGACGATGTTGGACGAGATCGGGGGCTGGGATGAGGGTTACAGGCACTACTGCGAGGACATCGACCTCTGCTACCGCGCCGCGCGGGCAGGCTGGGAGCGGTGGTACGTCCCGCCGGCCGTCGTGACGCACGAGTACGCGGCGGTGATCGACGAGCGGTTCCTGTCCCGGCACACGCTTTGGCATGCACGCGGGATGCTCCGCTTCGTCCGCAAGCACCCGGAGCGCCTGCTGGCGCTGTGAGCGAGCGCGACCAGTACGCGCGCCAGGCCGACGACTGGACCGACCGCGCGTACGCGGATGTCACGTCGTACCTCGCCCATCGAGCCGCGCTCGTCGCGACGCTCGGCGTCGCGCTGGAGCCGGGCGACGAGGTGCTCGACCTCGCGTGTGGCGACGGCGGCCTCGGGGAGGCTCTATTGGAGCGCGGGCTCCGATACCGAGGCGTCGACTCCACACCGGAGATGGTCGCCTCTGCGCGGAGGAGACTCGGTGAGAGTGCTTCCGTGGAGGTCGGCGACCTCGACGACTACGTTCCGCCCGAGCGGGTTGCGGCCACCACAATGTTTCGCGCGATCTACTACGCGCGCGACCGACGTGCGTTCTTCGCACACGCCTCGCAGTACACGGACAAGAAGCTCGTCTTCGACCTCAACCCTCGGCAGTACCGGCTCGACGACGTGCTCGCCGACCTGCGTCTGGCCGGGCTCGCCTCGATCGCGCTGCGGCCGTTCTTCGTTCCACAGACCGTCTCGCTCCCCGGTCCGGTTCTCGCCGTCGCGAAAGGGCTCGAGCGCAGCGGCCCGCTCGCACGGCTCGCCCTTCGCTTCCGCTTCACCTACCTCGTCGCGGCGTCCCGCTAGCCGAACAGCGGCTGGAAGCCGGCCTCGAGAACCGCGCCGAGCTCGCGATTGTCGCTCTTCGACGGGTCGACGTCCTTGGGAACGAACGTGGGTGCGAGCGTGATCTCCATCCGCCACGGGGCGTTCGGAGGGCTGAGTGTTGCGCCGTTGCCCTGGCAGTCAGGGACGTCGAATTTCCGCGTCTGGGTCACGTCCGCGATCGCGGGCTGCTTGTCGGGCCCGATCCCGACCGGCCCGATCTGCACCGTGACCTTCCCCGTGCTGCGCCGGCCGGGCTTCGGGCACCAGCCTTCGCGCGTGAGTCTCACGAACGCCAGGCCCGGACCGTCCCCCGAGACGTCGTATCTCGTGTATGAGGCCCGCGCGACCTTCTCGCCGCGCTTCGCGATCATCCAGCCGTCCGACTCGCGGCCGATGAGCGCGTCCTCGAGCATGATGGGCTGGCCGCCGAGGCGATACAGCACGCTCGTCCCCTGCCGGGCCACGACCGGAGCGCGCAGCGCCAAACCGTTGATCGCGAGTGCGTACTCCGTCCCAGGATTTGGTGTCAGCGTGCCGTCCGTCACCTCGAGGTCTGGGGTGAGGATCGGCGCGCCGACGTTCGCCGCGGTCCCGTCGAGGCTCCAGATCTTCTTCACCGAGCGGTTGAAGAACTCGGTGAGCCAGACGCCGGTCGGATCGGAGATCCCCTGTCCGATGATCACCACCGACTTCCCACCGGTCGCCTGGTCGACCCAGTTGTAGGGAGTCACAAGGTTCCGTGCGACCTGCCGCGAGAGCGTGCGCTCGCCTGCGGCCGCGTACTCCTGGGTCGTCATCGCCCAGGACACGACGATCGCGCCGACGACGACTGAGAACACCGTGAGCGCCTTCGACCCGGGACGCAGAGCGCGGGCGACGACGGCGAGCGCGACGGCGAGCAGCGAGACGACGAGGAGGGCGTCCTCGATCCTCCCGCTCGACCAAGTGAGCTCGCGGTTCGCGAACGCGAGGATCGCGAGGCCGTGCGCCTCGTAGTACGGGTACTGCAGGACGACCGGCACGGCATTCACGACGTACACGGTTACGACCGCAGCGATCGCGATCGCCCACGCCCGGCCGATGCCACGTGCGAGCGCGAGCGCCATGGCGGCGAGGAGAACGGGAGCGAGGTAGATGACGTTTCGCTCGTAGACGTATGTCGCGAACACGGTCGAGAGGTAGGCGCCCTTGATGCCCGCGTACCAGACGAACGCTCCCAGTGCTGCCGCGGCGGTCGCGACGAATGCCCGGGTGTTCGGGTCGCGCGGCTCCGACTTCGGTCGGGCGAGCGCCGCGAGCCCGATCACGAGTGGGAGCACGCCGATCCCGATCGCGAGCGCTCCGACCGCCCAGGTCGCGTGGTCGAAGATCCGCCCCTTGTAGATGAACGTCGTGTTTCGCCACGATGTCGAGAGGTGTCCCATGGCGGCCGAGAAGCCGAGGGCCACGCCGATCGCCAGCGTCACGGCTCCGGCCCAGTCCCACGCGCTCCAGCCGGAGCGCCATCGACGGGCGGGCGGCGACTCCCAGGCGAGCCAGAGGAGCCCGAGCGCGAGCACCGCGAACAAGACGGCGAGCTGCGTCCGCGTGAGCACGCCGAGCGCCGATGCGGCTGCGGCCGCTGCGAAGCGGCCCCACGAGGGGCGGGCGAGCAGACGCGCGATCAGCCAGAGGGCGAGCGTGGAGAGCGGGTACGCGAGCGGCTCCTCGACGAGGAACGGCGCGTATGTCAGCGCAGGCACTGCAACGGCAGCCCCGGCCGCGCCGAGCGCGTACCAGCGCGGCACGACCATCCGGGCGAGGCCGTACGCCGGGAACACGGTGGCGCTCATCGCGAGGACGAGCACGACCTTGCCGGTCGCGTACGCGCTCGACGCGCTCCCGAGCCACCACACGGGAGCGAGGAGGTACGCGACGAGCGACGCGAGCCCGTACGGCTCACCGCGCCGAGCCGGCTCTCCGGTCTCGGCGATCGCACGGGCCAGCTGCGTGAACTCGAGCTCGTCCGTGAAGATCGTCGGTACCGGGCGCTGCGACGCCTGCCACGCGTAGATCGCTGCGAACGCGAAGTAGAGGACGAGCAAGGGAACAGCGGACTGAAAGCGGGCGAAGAGGTCGGGCCGGTGCCCGCCTCGCCGCGCGGATGGCGTGCTCACGTCTGCGCGGCCTCGACGGCCTCGGGGGCCGGAAACTCGACGTGGCGACGCACGAACCGACACGGAATGCCAGCCTTCGCCGCCGCCTCGACGACGGCGTCGAGTCGTAGCTGCGGGGCCGCGGGAATCGTCACGTAGAGCTCGTCTGCACGCGTCGACGCGATCGCCCGGGCCGACTCGTCGAGACTGCCGACGACGCTGATCCCGAGAATCCGCCTTCGACGTACCCGGGGGTTGTCGTCGAGGAAGCCGACGACGCGGGCCTCTCCGCCTTCCCGGAGCTCGCGCGCGAGCCCGCGTCCCGCACGACCTGCGCCCACGATCAGCACGCGCCGGCGGTTGCCGCCGCGATGTGCGGCGACCTCGGGAAGGAGTCTGAGCGTGAGCCGCGACGCGCCGACGAGCACCGTGCAGAGGATTGCGTCGACGGTGAAGATCTGGGCGGCGGGGAACGAGCCGATCGGCCGGAGCGCGATGAGGATCAGGAACGCTGCCACGGCCGAGCCGGCGCAGCCGACGACGATCGGCACGACGTCGCGGGCCGTCGCGTAGCGCCAGACGCGCCGATACACGCCGAGCGCCACGAAGAAGACGTACCGCGACCCCAGGAGGATCGGGAGCGCCGAGAGGTAGACCGACCGCTCGTACACCGTCCCGAATCCGTCGACTGCGAGCACGTACGCGGCGAGGAACGACGCGCAGATGAGGACGAAGTCGACGAACACCTCCACGAGCCGGCGCGGCTCGAAGATCAGCGCTCGCCACAGCGACGGCTCGGGACCCTCGATGCCACGACGCGAACGTTCCTCGAGATCGCTCAGGAAGCTCCCGAACTGCACGAGCAGGACGAACGTCACGAGCACGCCGATCGCCGTGAGCCGGCCGTTGTCGAGCACGTTGTACGCGAGCGCCGTCGCGCCGATGGCGGACGAGACGATCGCGAGCAGGAGCACCGCCTTGGTCTCGGAGAGGCCGTAGTACACGAGGCGGTGCGACGTGTGGTCGCGTCCCCCCTGGGTCACGGGGCGCTTCTCGACGAGCCGGGCGATGGTGACGAGCGTGGTGTCGAGGATCGGGATCGCGAGCACGAGGAGCGGGAGGAGGATGGTCGCAGCGGTCGTCCCCGCGACCGTCCAGCTCGCGGCGAGCGCAAGCGAGGCGAGGCCGAACCCGAGCACGAGGCTTCCGGAGTCGCCCATGAACACCGCGGCGCCCCGTCGTGGCCTCAGGTTGAACGGGAGGAAGCCGGCGCAGGCGAGCCCGAGTGCCAGCGCCAGGGCGAGCACAGTGTCGTTCTCGTGCTCGGTGACGGCGTCGATGGCGAAGTACGCGCACGACACGATCGCGAGCGTCGCGGCCAGCCCGTCCATGTTGTCGAGCAGGTTGAACGCGTTCGTGATCCCGACGAGCCAGAGAAGCCCGATCGCCCAAGCGAGCACGTCGTTGCCGACGATCTCGACGTTGAGGCCGCTCGCGAGGACGACCACTGCGGCGGTGATCTGTGCGGCGAGCTTCGCCAGCGGGCTCAGGTGCCAGACGTCGTCGATCAGCCCTGCGACGAAGACGATCGTCACGCCCGCGACGATTCCGCCGAGCTCGCCGCTCCACTCGACGGCGCCGGTCGCGAGCGCCAACCCGAGGCCCGCGACGAAGCCGGCGAAGATCCCGACCCCGCCGAACATCGGAGTGGGCTGGTCGTGCCAGCGCTCGCTCGAGGGGACGGCCACCATGCGCGCTCCGGCCGGTGAGCGAAGGAGGAGCCAAAGGACCGCGAAGCAGACGGTGAACGCGGCGACCGCGGCGACCGCGGCGATCAGGCTCGTAGCCACAACCGGGAAAGGGTAGTCGAGCATCCCGTCGACCTAGACTGGACGCGGTGTCCGTTTACGCCGACGTAATTCGCTATCGCGAGCTGTTCGGCAGCCTCTTCCGGCGGGATCTCCGTGCGAAGTACCGCGGCTCCGTCCTCGGCCTCGGGTGGTCGCTCCTGCACCCGCTCGTGCTCATGCTCGTCTACCTCCTCGTCTTCTCCGTGCTGTGGCGGGTCGCGGAGGTCGGAAGCGACGACTACTGGCTGTTCCTGCTCTGCGGACTCCCGGCGTGGGTCTTCTTCGCGACCACCGCGCAGGCTGCCTCCCGGAGCCTGCTCGAGAACGCGAACCTCATCCGTAAGGTCCGCTTCCCGCGTCAGCTCGTCCCGCTCTCGGTCGTGGGGACGAACCTCGTGAGCTTCGCGGTGATGCTCGGCGTGGTCACGGTGCTCAGCCTCTGGCAGGTCCCCGAGGCGCGCGACACGGTCTGGCTCGTCTTCCCGCTCGGCGCGCTCTTCGCGTGCATCGTCGCCGGGTTCGCGCTCGCCGTCGCGTCGCTCAACGCGCTCTACCGCGACGTCGAGCACCTGCTGCAGGCGCTCCTCCTGCCCTGGTTCTTCCTCACACCCGTGCTGTACAGCCTCTCCGACCTCCCGGGCGTCGACGACTACCCGGCGGCCGAGTTTCTCCTCCACTGGGTGAACTTCCTGACGCCGCCGATCGAGGCGATGCGCACCGCCGTCTTCTACGGTGCGCTCCCGGACACCGCGGACGCGATCTACACGGTCGCCGCGGCGGGTGTCGCGCTCGGCTTCGGCGCGCTCGTCTTCAGTCGCTCGGACGACCGGATCGCGACCGAAGTCTGACCACCGCCCGCCCTTCGAAGAGGGCATCGGCGCCGTCGAACGCCGGCAGACCCTCGCGGGTGTCCGGCTCGAGGTCGTCGAGGAGCGACGGCAACAGGAGCGGAAGGCCGAGGCGGGGGTTCCGACCGCGTCCGGGAGCCCAGGCGGCGAGACGGCGGCGGTCGGCCCGCCCCCCGGCGTCGAGAGCGGGGCCCACCGCTGCGTATCCCTCCTCGTGCGCGTCGAGGACGAGCCGCGACCAGTCCGGCGCCGGCACCGCTCCCGGGACCAGATGGGCGACCGCGACGGCGTCCTCCTGCGCCATCGGTTCCTCCTGACCCGCCAAGGCTGCCTCGAGCTCCGGGTCCGCGCCGCCGTGGATGCGCACGCCGAGGCGTCGCTCGTCGATGCGCGGACGCACGTCGACCGGAACGTCGAGCGGCGTCGACCCGAGCTCCTGGAACCAGTACCGATACTCCTCGACGAGGTCGAAGCTCAGGCGGTAGCCGCCGGGAGGCCGCGGAGCGACGACGGTCGCCTCGAGCTCGATCTGGTCCCCTGGTCGCACGACGGCGCCGAACGCCGTCCGGGGGCCGTCCCACACGATGGCGTTGCCGAGAGGATCGAGCCAGTGGTATGCAAGCTGGACCCCCTCCCGACCGCGGGAGCGCCACGGCGCCGAGCCGGCGTTCTCGAGCCGGACTCGTGCGCGCGTCGCGACACCAGCGCGCTGAACGCCGAGCTCGTATGCGAGCCAGCGAACGGCAAGCGGCCCCACGGGAACAGGGTGTTCGCCGACTCGCTCCATCCTGCGCTCTACTCTAGGTTCGATGGAAGTCGGCGAGATCAGCGTCGAGGGCGTCTCGCGCGGCTTCCGCATCCATGGGCGCGAGGCGCGCACGCTGAAGGACCTCGTCGTCCAGCGCGGCCGAACTCAGGCCACCGAGGTGTGGGCGCTGCGGGACGTTTCCGTGCGCGTCGCGCCCGGCGAGGCCGTCGGGCTCATCGGCCGCAACGGATCCGGGAAGACCACGTTGCTCCGGCTGATCGCCGGGATCATCAAGCCGAGCGCGGGACGCGTGCGGACCGACGGACGGATCGGCTCGCTGCTCGAGCTCGGCGCCGGGTTCCACCTCGACTTCACCGGCCGCGAGAACGTCTTCCTGAACGGGGCGATCCAAGGACTCCGCCGTGCCGACATCAAGCAGCGCTTCGACGAGATCGTCGCGTTCGCCGAGCTCGAGAACGCGATCGACAGGCCCGTTCGCACCTACTCGTCGGGCATGACGATGCGCCTCGGCTTCGCGATCGCCGCGTTCCTCGACGCCGACATCCTGCTGCTTGACGAGGTGTTCGCCGTCGGGGACGAGGCCTTCCAGCGCAAGTGCTTCGGCCGCATCTTCGCCTTCAAGCAGTCGGGCGGCACGATCGTGTTCGTCTCGCACGACGCCGCCGCAGTCGAGCGCCTGTGCGAGCGGTCCGTGTTCCTCGACGCGGGACGGGTCGCGTTCGACGGGCCTACACGCGACGCAGTCGCCAGGTACAGGCGTGCGCTTGCCGAC
>JBKOYF010000012.1:0-9114 GCA_046725305.1 Actinomycetota bacterium | reverse complement strand
GTACCAACGAGGCTGCCGAGGCGTTCGAGCGGGCGATCGAGCCGTTCGAGCAGAAAGGCCCCCTCGCGGAGGCCCGCCGGGCGCGCGAGCTCCTCGCCAAGATCGCGAGCGAGAGCTAGAGGGGCGCCACGGCCGCCTCGGGTGGCGCACGCTCCGCTTCGGCGAGCGCAGCCTCTGCCTTGGCGGCGGCGAGCTCACGGCTGATGTGCACTGCGGCAGACGTCAGCGGGGCGCCGAGGATGAGCCCGATCATGCCGAAGAGGGACCCGGCGCCGATGGTCACGATCAGGACGACGAGCGGGTTCAGGTCGAGCGTGGCGCCGAACGCGATCGGCTGGACGATGTTCTGGAGCAGGCCGTTCGCGAGGATGACGATCACGAGCATGATCAGCGCCGTCGTGCTTCCCTGCGACGAGAGCGCCAGAAGCACCGCGAACGCACCGGAGACGAACGCCCCGATGAACGGGACATACGCGGTCACGAAGGTCACGACGGCGATCGTGCCCGCGAGCGGGACGTCGAGCAACAACGCGCCGATCCCGACCACGACCGCGTTGAAGGCGGCGACGATCGTCACGCCGAGGAAGTAGCGCCGCAGCGACTTGATCACGTTCGCGGTGATCGTGCTCGCCACCGGCCGCGGGACTCCCAGGTTCCGGTTGATGAACTCGCGCACTGACGGCCCGTCCTTGAGCAGGAAGAAGGTGCTGAAGATCGCGAACGTCACGAAGAAGACGAGCGACGTGATGCCCTGGATCCCCTCGAAGACGCCCTGCAGCAGCGTCGCACCGGTTTCGGAGGCGCCGCTCTTCGCCTGGCTCGTCGTGCTCGAGGTTCCACCCGCCCCGAGGTCGTTCGCCCAGCCCTCGACCTTGTCGACCGCCTCCGACACGGACGACCTGATCTCCGAAGAGTTCTCGTAGATGCCGCCGAAGACGAGGAGCACGATCACACCGAACAGCACGAGTAGCGCGAGCAGGACGAGACCCGCTCCGGCCGCACGCGGGACCCCGCGGTGCTGCATCTTCGAGACGAGCGGCCCTGCCACGGTCGCGAGGATCAGGCCGACGAGCACGGGCTCGGTGATCGTCGACGTCAGGCCGAGCAGCCAGACGAGCCCGACGAGGACCAACGCGACGCCCACGAGGAACCAGGCGAGCAGGCCGAGATCGCGCAGCCACATCGGCGCGGAGAAGACCCGCGAGAGCGCGGTGGCATCGATCTGTACGACCGTCGGCTGCTCCGGGGCCGGAGGCTCGACATGCGCATCGCGATGACGCAGGCGCTCGAAGAAGTCCCACTTCACGGCGGGCATTCTGTCGCGTTCGCCGTGGAAATACGAACTCCCCCGTGCTGCGAGTTGTGCGGGCGCGGGGAAGTCGACAGGATGGCGTCCTCATGACCACCGACGCACGCACGCGGTCCGAGCCGAGACCCGTCCGACCGCGCATCAAGCCGTTCCGTCTCCTCCTGTCCTGGCTGGTCGCCGCGGCCTCGCTCTTCGTCGCGGCCTGGATCGTCCCGCACGTGGAGATACAGACGTTCTGGGGAGCCGTCCTGGTCTCCCTAGTGATCGCGATCCTCAACGCGCTGATCCTCCCGCTCGTGGCGGCGATCCGACTTCCGTTCACCCTCGCCGTGGGCTTCCTGCTCGTGCTGGTCATCGACGCCATCATGCTCCTCGCGGCCTCGGCGCTGACGGAGGACGCCATCGAGGTGAACAGCTTCTGGTGGGCGCTCCTGACCGCGCTCATCGCCGCCGCCGTCACCGTCGTCCTCGACGTCCTTTTCGGCACGAACGACGACGACACGTACACGCTCCGCGTCATCGAGCGCATCGCACGCCGCTCGGGCGAGCGCGTCGAGACCGACGTCCCGGGCCTCGTCTTCCTCGAGATCGACGGCCTCGCCCTCCCGGTCCTTCAGCGTGCGATGCGTGACGGCAACGCGCCCACCATGGCCCGCTGGCTCGCGGACGGCAGCCATCGCTTCGTCGAGTGGGAGCCCGACCTCTCGTCGCAGACGGGCGCGAGCCAGGCGGGAATCCTGCTCGGCTCGAACGAGAACATTCCCGCCTTCCGCTGGGTGGAGAAGGAGACGGCGACGATGATGACGTGCTCCGCGCCGGCGGACTGCACGGAGCTCGAACGCCGGCACGCCACGGGCGTCGGTCTGCTCACGGACGGCGGCGCGAGCCGTGGGAACCTCCTCTCGGGCGAGGCCGAGCACGTGATCCTCACCGTCAGCCGCATGGAGGAGGAGAAGGGTGCGAACCCGGGGTACAGGGCGTTCTTCTCGAACGGCTTCAACGTCACGCGGGTCCTCGTGCTCTTCTTCTGGGAGGTGTTCCTCGAGTGGACCGCCGCAGCCCGGGCGATCCGCAGAGACGTGCGACCGAGGGGGCACCGTGGCGGCCTCTATCCGTTCATGCGAGCGGCGATGTGCGTCGTCGTGCGGGACCTGATCGTGTACGGCGTGCTCTCGGACATGCTGAAAGGACGGCCCGCGATCTATGCCACGTTCTCGAGCTACGACGAGGTCGCGCACCATTCCGGGCTCGAGCGCGCCGACACGCTCGAGGCCCTGCGCAAGCTCGACCAGCAGTTCGGTCGCATCGATCGCGCGCGGACGTACTCCCCGCGGCCGTACGAGATCGTCGTCCTGTCCGACCACGGCCAGACGCAGGGGGCGACCTTCAAGCAGCGCAACGGCTACGGCCTCGACGAGCTCGTCGAGCGCTCGCTGGCGTCGGGCCACGTCGCCGAGTTCTCCGGCGGCGACGAGCAGAACGCGATGGTCGGCCTCGCGGTCAGCGAGGCTACCGGTGCGGACACATCGAAGAAACGTCCGAAGAACGACGTCTCCGACCGCGAGGTCGTGGTCCTCGGCTCGGGCAACCTCGGCCTCATCTACCTCATGGACGAGCGGCGGCGCATGACCCTCGAGGAGATCGAGGAGCGCCATCCCCGGCTCCTCCCGGCACTCCGCGAGCACCCCCACGTCGGATGGCTCCTCGTACGGTCCGCGAAGGACGGGCCTCTCGCGCTCGGCGCGAGGGGCATCCGGTACCTCGCGGACGACCGCGTCGAGGGCCTGGACCCGCTCGCGACGTTCTCGCCGAACGCCGCCCGGCACCTGCGCCGAACGGACGGCTTCGCCGACGTGGCGGACATCATGGTCGGCAGCTTCTACGACCCGCAGCTCGACGAGGGGTGCGCGTTCGAGGAGCTCATCTCCTTCCACGGCGGGATGGGCGGCCCCCAGACGCGGCCGTTCATCCTCTATCCCACTGAGCTTCCGCTCCCCGACGAGCAGATCGTCGGTGCGGCCTCGGTGCACGCGCTGCTTCGAGGGTGGCGCCGGCAGCTCCAGCCCTCGGGCTGAAGACGTTCAGGTCGCCGGTGCCGGCGCCGGCACGGCGTCGCTGTCGCCCGTGTCCGCCTCTTTCGCACCCTCCGTCGACAGCGAGATCACAGCGGCTCCGAGCAGCGCGAGGACGAGGCCGCAGTACGCGATGATCTTGTGCCAGCGCGGCTCCGCGAGGCGCTCGTCGAGGAGCAGCGTGCCGATGACGATGCTGACGAGCGGGTTGCACACGGCCACCGTCGCGACGGAGGTCGCGAGCTTGCCCGTGGCCAGGGAGACCTGCTGGACGACGAAGGCGAGGATCCCCGCGCCGGCGAAGGCGTAGAACTCCCAGCTTCCGAGCACCGCCCGGAGGTTCTCGTCGTCGAGGATCTCCATCGTCGGCTTGCAGAGTGACGCCGAGAGCCCGTACAGCACGCCGGCGCACGCTCCGTACAGCGCGGCCTTGCGGGCCACCGATCCTCTGCCGCCGAGCAGGAGCAGCGCGACGGAGATCGCCGAGAGCACGACGACGGCAACCGCCCACTGGTCCGCGGGGGCGTTGTCGTTGCCCTCCGCCGCGTCGCCGACGAGGGTGAAGATCGCCAGCCCGAGGACGACGACCGCCGCGCCGAGGACCTCCCTGCGGTGGATCTCCTGGCTCGTGAGGAAGTAGCCGAGCGGCAAGGCGAACACGATCGTCGTGACGAGCAGCGGCTGGATGACAGCGAGGCGCCCGTGGTCGAGCGCGACCGCCTGAAACGCGTATCCGCACAGCAGCGCGATCGTGCCGAGGAGCCACCACGTCTGCTTCGCGAGCGCGATGAGGGAGCCCGGCGAGCCGAGCGAGACGCCTCCCATGCCGAGCGCGCCCTTCTGCTGGAGCGTCGCCGCGAGGGCGAAGAAGAACGCCGCGACGAGAGCGAGGACTTCGGCCACGCGCACGAGCGTACGCCCGCTTCCGGACGCGCGCAACGGCCCACGCGCGCTCTTGTAAGTTCCGCGGCATCGCCGATTCGCCGAACAGGCCGTACTACGTCCCCGTGATCCTCGGCACGCCGAGGAAGGGCCGCATGAGCGAGCACGCGGCGCGGGTCGTCCTGTCGGAGGTCGAGAAGCGCGAGGGCGTCGAGACCGAGCTGATCGACGTCGCGCACCTTCCGATCCCGGTCGACGACGCCGGCCCCGGCGCGAAGGATCCCGAATTCGCGGAGAAGATGAACCGAGCTGACGCCGTCGTCCTCGTCGCGCCGGAGTACAACCACGGCTACCCGGGCATCCTCAAGCACGTCCTCGACACGAACCTTCCGGAGTACATCCACAAGGCGGCGGGCATCGTCGGCGTCTCGGCCGGTGTCTTCGGCGGCGCACGGATGATCCAGAACCTCGTGCCCGTGCTCCGCGAGCTCGGGCTCGTCACCATCTTCTGGGACGTCAACTTCACGACGGTGCGCGCGCGGTTCAGCGACGACGGGGTGCTCCTCGACGACTCGTTCCTCGCGATCGACAAGTTCCTCGACGAGCTCCTCTGGATGGCGGAGACGCTCCGCTACGGGCGCGAGCGTGTCGCGCTCGGAGACTCGGGATGAGAGCGCCCGTCATCTGTCCGAGGTGCGGGACCCGGATGAATCACCAGGCCGACAAGCTCGTCGAGCCGACGAGCCGGGAGGAAGCGGAGGCGAGCACGGTGCTCGGCGGTGTGATCGTCTCCGTGTTCGCCTGCCCGAATTGCGGCTGGATCGAGGCGCAGCGCGAGCTGGACGTGGACGAGCCGGGCTAAGCCGGGAGCACCACCACGTCGTCCACGAGGTCGAGTCCCTCGGGGCGATGGGTGACGAGGAGCACCGCGCGGTCGCGGGCCGCAGCGAGCACGTCGCGGACGAGTGCCTCCGCCGTCTCCGGGTCGAGGTGCGAGGTGGGCTCGTCGAGCAGGAGAACCGGCGCGTCGGAAAGGAGCGCCCGCGCAACGACGAGGCGCTGTCGCTGTCCTCCCGAGAGTTGCGCTCCCTCCTCGCCGACGAGCGTGTCGAGACCGGCGGGCAGCGACGCCACCCAGTGCCGCAAGCGCGCGCGCTCGAGCGCGTCGTCGAGCTCGGCGTCGGTCGCATCCGGACGAGCGAGCCTCAGGTTCTCGCGAATCGACGAGTCGAAGACGTGTGCGTCCTGGCCAGCGACCGCGAACGTGCGGCGGACGTCCTCCTGCGCGAGGCTTGCGACGTCGATCCCGTCGATCGTCACCCGCCCGTCGACCGGATCGAGGAAGCGCAGGAGCAGGTTCACGACGGTCGTCTTGCCAGCGCCGCTGGGCCCGACCAGCGCGACGTGCCTTCCCGGCTCGAGCCGGAGCTCGAAGCCCCGGAGCACGGGCGAGCCGCCGGCGTACTGCGCCGTCACTTCCTCGAGCGCGACGACCGGCTCTCGACCCGGCCGGCGGTCCGGAGCCGGTGGATCGACCACCGCGGGCTCGCGGCGCAGCAGGTCGAGGACCCGGCGCCCGGACGCGAGCGTCCCGGGCAGCTCGCGAGCCGCCCCGGGGAGCGGGAGGACGGCGTCGAACGACGAGAGCGCGAGCAGCGCGAGCGTCGCGACGAGGACGCGGTCCAGGTGCCCGGCGGCGTGTGCCGAGACCGTCACGGCGAGCGCTCCGGCCGTCGTCAGGCCCACGACGAGGACGAAGGCCGCGTCGGCGATGCCCGCGACGAGGGCGTCGCGACGGGCAAGCCGGACGAGCTCGCGGTCCATTGCGCGAATCCGGGCGAGGGCGTCGTCCTCGCGACCGAATGCGACGAGCTCGGGAGCGCCCCGTAGGAGCTCCACGAGGTCGGCTGTCAGCTCACCGCGCGCAGTCGCCTGCCGGTGGCCCGCCGCGCGCGCCGAGAGCCCCGCGAGGAGCGGCACGACGACCCCAGCGAGGACGAGCCCGACGCCCAGGATCGCAGCCGCCCAGGGCAGGACGAGCGCCGCGACGAGAACGCAACCGAGCGCGACGACGAGACCGACGAGCCCGGGTGCGAGCGAGCGCAGGTAGAGGCTCTGCACGGCGTCCACGTCGTCCACGACACGGCGCACGAGGTCCCCACGCCGGAACGCGTCGAGTTCCGCCGGTGCGAGCGGCTCGATCCGCTCGTACACCCTCGCGCGGAGGCGACCCAGGCCACGCAGGACGAGGTCGTGCGACGCGAGTCGCTCGAGATAGCGAGCGAGCGGGCGCGCGAGCGCGAAGAAGCGAACGGCGACGATCGTGGTCGAGAGCGCCAGAATCGGGGGGTGCTCTGCGGCTCTCGAGATGAGGTACCCCGCCGTCGTCATGAGCGCCACGCCGAACCCGACCGCGAGCACGCCCAGCGCGATCGAAAGCGCGACTCGGCCGCGCGGTAGGGAGAGGAGCTCCAGCAGGCGGCGGACCGTGGACGTCATGCGGCCTCTACCGCGGGCTCGAAGGCCCGCCCGTCGATGAGGTGGACGATCCTGTCCGCACGCCCGACGAGCTCCTGACGATGCGCCGCGAGCAGGACCGTTCTGCCGGCGCAGAGGCGGTCGACCGCGTCGGCGACGAGCGCTGCGCTCACCGGATCGAGATCGGCGGTCGGCTCGTCGAGGACGACGAGCGGCGCGTCACGGAGGAACGCGCGCGCCAGTGCCAGACGCCGTCGCTGGCCTGACGACAGCTGCCGCCCCCCGTCGCCGATCACCGTCTCGTAGCCGAGGGGAAGCTCCGAGACGAAGCCGTGCGCGCCGGCGCGGTCCGCTGCCTCCCGAACGCGCTCGTGGCCTGCGCCGGGCTCCCCGAGGCGGATGTTGTCGGCGACCGTCCCGCGGAACAGCGTCGGCCGTTGCGGGACGAACGCCGTGAGCCGGCGCCAGGCGCTCGCGTCGACGAGAGCGAGATCCCCTCCGCCGACGAGGATCCGCCCCGACGAGGGCTCGGCGAGGCGCAGCAACAGCGACAGGAGCGTGCTCTTCCCTCCCCCGCTCGGCCCGACGAGAACGACCGTCTCGCCGGGCTGCAGCTCGAAGCTCACCTCCTCGAGCACGTCGACATCGCGCGTCGGGTAGCGGAACGAGACCCGCTCGAACGCGATCGGCTCCAGCGCGGGATCCGCGGGCGGCTCGAGCGCGATCCTCGCCGCAGGCGCCTCGACGAGGTCGAGCATCCGCTCGGCCACCGCCGTGCCGTCGGCGCTCGCGTGGAACTGTGCTGCGAGGTTGCGCAGGGGCAGGTACAGCTCCGGCGCGAGGACGAGAACTGTCAGCGCGGGCTCGAATGCGATGCCGCCTTCCGCGAGGCGCACGCCGACGACGACGGCGACGAGCGCGATCCCGAGCGTCGCAGCGAGCTCGAGCACAGCGCCCGAGAGGAAGGCGACGCGAAGCGTCGCCATCGTCGCGCGCCGGTACTCGTCCCCGACCGCGGCGATGCGGCCCGTCTGCGCCTTCGACCGGTTGAAGGCGCGGAGCGTCGGAAGGCCGCGTACGACGTCGAGGAAGTGGTTCGAGAGCAGCGCCAGCGTTTGCCAGCGGTCGCGAGCCCGGCGCTCCGCGTGCCGTCCGACCAGCCACATGAAGAGCGGGACGAGCGGCAGCGTCACGAGCATCACGCCGGCCGCGAGCAGGTCGATCGAGGCGACGAGGAGCAGCACCGCGACCGGCACGACGGCCGCGAGGACGAGCTGCGGCAGGTAGCGCGCGAACGTCGTCTCGAGCGCGTCGACGCCGGTCACGGCCGCGGTCGCGATCTCGGCGCTCTTCGCCCCGTCGAGCGCAGCCGGACGACTGCGGAGCCTCGTCTCGACGAGGTCGAGCCGGAGCGCCGAGAGCACGTCAGCCGCCGCGCGCCGCCCGGCGAGCTCGAAGCCCCAGGCGGCGAGCGAGCGCCCCGTCGCCACCGCTGCGAGGAGGACGAGCGGCGTCGAGACCTCGGACAGCGAGGCTCCCGCGAACGCCCGCGCGGCGACGCGTGCCAGGAGGACTGCCTGCGCGAGCACGAGCACCGCCACGACGATCCCGAGGAGAGCGTCGACCGCGAGGAGCGTGCGCGCCGCGCGCGCACGGCGAAGGAGGCGCGGATCGAGGACGCGCACTGCCGTCGTCTACCGGGGCTCGGGCTTCCCGCCGCCGAGCCGGTGGCGGAACACGTAGTACGTCCACCCCTGGTAGAGGAGCACGATCGGGACGAAGACGAGCGCGACGACCGTCATGACGGCGAGCGCGTAGTGCGACGAGGCGGCATCGTCGACGGTCAGGCTGTTCTCGAAGTTCGGGCTCGACACCATGACGCGCGGGTAGAGACTGGTGAAGAGCGTTGCCACGAGCGCGACCGTCCCGAGGGCGGTAGCAGTGAACGCGCGGCCCTCCCTCCCTGCGAACGCGAACGCCACCGCGAGCACGAGCGCCGCGATCCCGAGCGCCGCCGGCACGACCGGCGGGAAGAGATCCTTGTCGTTGCGGTCCATCGCCAGCGCGACCGTCCAGACGAGGAACGCGCCCGCCACGAAGGCCGCAGGGAGCGCGAGCACGCGGCTCGCCTGCATCGCGCGCGCGCGCAGGTCGCCGGACGTTCGCACGCCGAGGAACGTCGCCCCGTGGAAAGCGAAGAGGAGCACCACGGCGACCCCCGCCGTGACGGTGTACGCGCTGAAGAGATCCCAGAAGTTCCCGGCGAAGTCGCCGTTGGAATCGATTGGCACGCCGCCCACGAGGTTCGCCAGGCCGACGCCCCACACGAGCGCGGCACCGACGCTGCCGACCGTGTTCGCCCACGTCCAGACC
>JBKOYF010000059.1:0-5358 GCA_046725305.1 Actinomycetota bacterium | reverse complement strand
GGGCGAGCACAACGAGCACGGCGGGATCGCCGACGTGAGTCCCGATGTATCGAGTCGGGCACACGACGACGTCCGGCATGCGATTGCGTGGGCGCGCAAGCTCGGCACCGACGTCATCCTCGTTCCCTTCTTCGGCCGAGCGGAGCTCGTAAGCGAGCCCGACGACGACCGGGCGGTAGCCGCGTTTCGGGTGCTCTGCCCGCACGCCGTGGAGCACGGCGTGAAGCTCTGCCTCGAAGGATCGCTGCCCGCCGACCGTATTAGGTCGCTCGCAGCTCGGGTCGGCTCGGATGCGTTCGGCTGCTACTTCGACCTCGCCAACCCGCTCGCCCACTGCGGCCTCGACCCTCCGACCGAGATTCGCGCGCTGGGTGGGCTAATTGCGCGCGTCCACGTCAAGGACACTCGCGTTCGGACGGGCGACTGCCGGCCCGGCACAGGGCGCGTCGACTTCGACGAATGCGCGCTCGCCCTCTCGGAGATCGGCTACCACGGCTGGCTCACTCTCGAGACGCCGCCCGCCCCGCCGCCGCTCGTCGCCCGTGACCTGAGCTTCACCCGCTCGGTGTTTCCCGGGCTCGACGAGGTGCCTCGCTGGCCCCGGCTCGGGGCATTCTCGACCGATTTCGGCGAAGACGAATGGGAGCGCTTGGCGGAGACGTTCGTTCGACTCGGCCTCGAGTCGGCGCAGCTGATGGGGCCTCTGTTGGACGCGTGTCTCGATGATCCGGACCGGGCCAATTCCGGACGGGCGCTTCTGGAGGAGCGTGGCATCGGCGTTCCCGCGCTCGGCGGCTACCGCAACCTGGTCGCGCCGGACCCGGCGGTGCGGCGCGCGAACATCGAGCACGTTCGACGATGTCTCGAGAGCGCTCCGGCGTTGGGGTGCTTCGTCGTGGCCACGGAAACGGGGACGCTGAGCCCCCTCGGGGACTGGACCGACGCGCCCGAGAACTCGAGCGAGGCGGCATGGGCGCTCCTCTATGACGCGCTCGAGACGCTGCTTCCAGTCGCGGAGGATCGGGGCGGCATCCTCGCCCTCGAGGGCTTCGTCGCAAACGTCCTCAAGACGCAGGGTCAGCTCACTGGCCTCCTCGAGCGCTTTCCGACGCAGCATCTGCAGGTCGTGTGCGACCCGTACAACTATCTGTCGAGCCACCTCGTGCCTGTCCAGGAACGCGCCACGACCGAGCTGCTCGACCGGTTCGAGCCCCGCTTTGTGGTTGCCCACCTCAAGGACGTCTCGCCGGAAGGTGCTCAGGCGGGAACGCCGGAGTTCGGCACGGGCACTTTCGCTCAGCGGCCCTACCTCGAGTTTCTTCGCACTCGCCGGCCCGACCTCGACCTCATCGCAGAGCACATGCCGCTCGAGCACGTCTCCGCGGTGCGTCGACGGCTCGATGAGGTCCTGCCGATAGAGCGCCGCCAAGCCTCGCGCGTCTCGTGACCTCCGAGGTTGCACTCAGGGTTACTGTCTGGGGCGAAGATCTCGAGCGGGAGAAGCCGGAGGCCGCGCGCATCTACCCGGACGGGATCCACGACGCGATCGCGTCCGCGCTTCGCAGCGAGCTCGGTGACGACGTCCTTGTCCGCACCGCGACCTTCGATGCTCCGGAGCACGGGCTCGCGAGCGAGGTGCTGAGAGCGACTGACGTCCTCGCGTGGTGGGGCCACCGGGCGCACGAGGACGTCGCCGATGCCGTCGCGGACCGGGTCGTGCAAGAGGTGCTGGACGGCATGGGCCTCCTCGTCCTGCACTCGAGCCACCTGTCGAAGCCGTTCCTGCGCCTGATGGGAACGCGTTGCACCCTCCGTTGGCGCAACGTCGGAGAGCGGGAGGTCGTGTGGACGGTTGCACCCACGCACCCGATCGCCCAGGGGGTGCCGCCGGCGATCGTCATTCCCGAGCACGAGATGTACGGCGAGTACTTCGACGTCCCTCCACCGGAGGAGCTCGTGTTCATCAGCTCCTTCGCCGGTGGTGAAGTGTTCCGCAGCGGCTGTTGCTGGACTCGCGGAAAGGGACGCGTCTTCTACTTCAGCCCGGGCCACGAGACCTTCCCTGTCTATTACCAGCCCGAGATCATGCGCGTCCTCGCGAATAGTGTGCGCTGGGCGAGGCGCCGATCGTTGCTCGTCGACACCGCGTCGTCCCAGAACTCGCCCACCGGCTGGTTCGAACGCTGAGGCCAGACCAGCGGGCTTCTATCTCCAGGGCGTACGAGTTCTGCCGAACTGCGGTAGTAGAGAGAGGGGAGTTCATGAAGAAGCCCTGCTTTGCGCTGTCATGCGTGGTGGTCGCGCTCGCAGCAGCCCCTCCACTCTCGCCCATGGCCCGGGTAGCCTTGCGCGACCGTGAAGCTCACCGTCACCCTCCGCAACGGCCAGACGTGCGACGTGCTCGGCATCGAGGACGTCGAAGCCTGGGTGAAGAGCTTCGTCGGCCGTGGCACGTCGCAGCTCGGCGACTGGCTCGAAGTGGTCCCCGTGGAAGGAAGCGGTCGTACCTTCGTTCGCGCGTCGGAAGTGGTGACCGTCCAAGTCATCGGGGACGAGTGATGTCGCTGGGTCGCTGCTAGGCTGGGTGCCGGCCACAGCTCTCTCCTTCCGCCGCTGCACTCACGACGAGTTGCGCCAGGTCTGAGCCTTAGCGGGAGGAGTCTTTTCCTTGAGTCGAGCTCTTACGGCGGCTGAACGGGCGGCAGCGAAGGACCATGAGTGGGAGCTCGATCGGGTCGCGTGGAACCTTCCGCAGCAGCAAGATCCGGTAGGCGACGCCTCGGAGGACGGCGTCTCCGAGCCACGGGACGAGGCGACGCCGAAGGCGCGCGAATCGAGAGGAAGGACGGACGAACTTGGCTAACCATCGGCAGCAGACTCAGGCGAAGGCGGCGCGGGAGCGGACCGTCCGCGAGCGTCGCGCTCTAAAGCAGGAGAAGAAACGGGCGGCGGCCGTGGAGCGCAAGCAGCGCGCCGCGGGAATCATCCCGCCGGAACCAGAAGTCGAAGTCGAAGCAGAAGTCGTCGCCGACTAGACGCGCTCTTCGATACTCATCAGCCCGACCGTCACGATCGTGCGGTACCGCGGGTGCGCGTGGTGTCCAGCCTGCAGCAGGAACTGGTCTCCCGTCGCGAGGATCCGGCGGTAGACGTACAGCGGTACCTTCACCGAGCGCTCGCAGTCGATCTTCGAGCACTCGCACCCGAACTCGACGAGGCCTTGCGGATCCGCCTCGCGCGATGCGACTTCCTTACGCACGTTCTCGCGCCGCCGTGCGACGTGATGGTCCATTCCGTCCATGGGAACACCGCCTCTCGATCGTCCCTCTGATATGAACGGATAAGGAGGGCGCGACCGGCGCCATCGGTATTCGTCCCGAACACTCAGTGTACGCGCCGGGCGCCCGGGCAGGTCTGACGCCGCCGGTAATCTGTATACGTGGACCTCGCAGTTGGCGATCTCGTCGTGTACGGCAACCACGGGGTCGGCTCCATCGCCGCTCGCAAGGAGCAGCGGGTGCTCGGAACGAAGCGCGAAGTCGTCGTCGTCGAGCTGGAGGAGGGCCTGACCGTGACGTTGCCGCTCGAGCTGGCGCAGTCGCAACTCAGGCCGCCGGCGAGCGAAGCGGACCTGCGCCGGGTCCGCGAGGCCCTTCGCGACGACCGCACGTTGAGCACGGTCAACTGGCTCTCCCGCCGCAGGGAGACGTTGGAGAAGCTCACCGCGGGCACGCCCGTCGAGCTCGCCGAGATCGTCAGCGAAGGTGCTCAGCGCGAGCGGCTCCGCGTCGAAAAGGGGGGCAAGCTCTCGCTATCCTCGAGCGAGCGCGAGATCTTCGGCAAGGCGCGAAGGCTGCTCTCCGGCGAGATCGCCCTGGCGCTCGACATCCAGCCCGCAGCGGCCGAGGGGTGGATCGACAAGCACCTCTCGCGCCCGGCTTCGACCTAGCGCAGCCGGCCTACCACTTCGAGCGGCTGCGCCGGCGGCCCGAGTACACGAGCCGCGAACGTGCGGGCGTGAGCCCCGAGTCCTCGAACTGCCGGCGGTGTCCGAGGTGGATCGCCACCCGGCCGGCCTCCGCCTGCTGATCCGGCAGCACGAAGGTGATGGCAGTCCCGTCGTTTCCGGCACGGCCCGTGCGGCCGGTCCGGTGGACGTACTCCTTGTGCTCGGCCGGCGGGTCGTAGTTGATGACGTGGGCGACGTCGTCGATGTCGAGCCCGCGGGCCGCGACGTCGGTCGCGACGAGTACCGGTGAATCGCCACTCTCGAAGCGCCGGAGCGCGCGCTGGCGGTGGGACTGCGAGAGGTCGCCGTGCATGGCGACGGCGTGCACCTGGTGGCGCGCGAGCTTGCGGACGAGCTGGTCGGCTCCGCGCTTCGTGCGCACGAAGACGAGTGCCCGGCCGGTCGCGGCGCGGAGGTGCTCGACGAGGGTCTCGAGCTTCGTGTCGTGTGACACGGGGACGAAGGTGTGTGTGATCTCGCCGCTCTCGCGGGCCGTCGGCATCCCCGCCTCGAAGCGCGACGGCGTCGAGGTGTACCTCCGCGCGAGCTCGCGGACCTGATCGTCGAGCGTGGCCGAGAAGAACATCGTCTGCCGGTTCTGCGGCAGTCGCTTGACGATGCGATCGACCTGCGGCTTGAAGCCCATGTCGAGCATCCGGTCGGCTTCGTCGAGGACGAGGATGCGGACGGCGCCGAGGTCGAGCAGGCGCCGATCGAGGAGATCCTGGAGACGGCCCGGTGTCGCGACGACGACGTGTGCGGAGCGGGCGCGCTTCGCCTGGGCGGACAGCGGCACGCCGCCGTAGACGGCCGCCGCGGAGAGCCCCTTCGGACGCCCGATCGCGACGAGCTCGTCGGTCACCTGCTGCGCGAGTTCCCGCGTGGGTACGAGGACAAGGGCACCCGGGCGGCGGTCCTTCGGGCTGGTGCGCTCGACGATCGGAATGCCGAAGGCGAGCGTCTTCCCCGACCCGGTCGGCGACTTCGCGAGGATGTCGAGGCCTGCGAGCGCGTCCGGGAGGACGGCCGCCTGGATGGTGAAAGGCTCGGTGATCGAGCGGGCCGCGAGCGCATCGGCGACGTCCGCGGACGCGCCGAGCTCGCGGAAAGACTGCTGGGACAAGCTGTTCAACTCCTTCTACTACGTTCGAGATTCGCCAAGCCCGAACGTCCGAAGGAGGAACGAGAAGCTCATCTCACCGGCCGGCGGGATTGCCGACCGTCGGGCCACAGTAGCAGCAGGATCTCCCGGGAGTCAGAATCGCTGCTCCGGTGCGTGCGCGTCTTACCCCTGCAGCGGCCGCGCTACGCGACGTCCTGCGGAATCCGTCCATCCGGCGGATCGAGCT
>JBKOYF010000062.1:0-14673 GCA_046725305.1 Actinomycetota bacterium | reverse complement strand
GAACATCAGCGCCTGGTCGTCGACCAGCTAAAACCTCCGGGAGCCCAGGCCTGAGGGCCTGAGCGTCGAGTCCCGCCCCCGCCCGTTGGCGGGGGCGGGACTTCTCTCTAACATCAGCCCAGGAGGCGAGGAAGAGATGCTCCAATACGTGATTCGCAGGCTCCTCTACAGCATCGTCGTGCTCTTCGCGGCGAGCTTCCTCACCTTCTCGTTCGTCGCCCTCTCGGGCGACCCCCTCGCACCGCTCAGGATCACGCCGAACGTCTCGGAGCAGACGGTCCACAACCTCACGGAGAAGAAGCACCTCGACGACCCGGTGCCTGTCCGGTACTGGTACTGGCTCAAGGACGCGGTCACGAATCAGTTCGGGACGACGCTCATCGGCGACAAGCCGATCCTCCCGGACCTCTGGCGCGTCATGAAGAACACACTCCAGCTCGTCATCGCCGCGGAGGTGCTCGCAATTCTCATTGCCGTCGGGATCGGGGTGTACTCGGCTTTACGCCAGTACTCCGCCTTCGACTACGCGGCGACCTCGTTCAGCTTCCTCGGTCTCGCGACCCCCGTCTTCTGGTTCGCGCTCATGCTCCAGGTCGGCGTGGTCTACGTCTACCAGTGGACCGGGCACCGAATATTCCCCATCGCCAACCTGAGCTCGGTCGATCCGGGGACCGGCATCCATTTCTGGATCGATCGCGCACACCACCTCGTGCTGCCCGTCCTCGTGCTCATGGTCGCGAGCATCGCGACGTACTCGCGCTACATGCGCGCCTCGATGCTCGAGGTCGTGAATTCCGACTACGTGCGCACCGCCCGCGCGAAGGGGCTGACCGAGCAGAAGGTGACGATGAAGCACGCTTTCCGCAACGCGCTCATCCCGCTCGTCACCGTCGTGGCACTCAACGTCGGGGCTCTTCTGAGCGGAGCGGTGATCACGGAGACCGTCTTCTCGCTCGACGGGATGGGCCTCTACTTCGTGACCGCGCTCGGCAAGAACGATCCCTACCCGATCATGGCCTGGCTCATGGTGACGGCGACGATCGTCATCGTCTTCAACCTCATCGCGGACATCACGTACGGGTACCTCGATCCTCGCATCCGCCACCAGTAACGGCTAGACCCGAGCCGGGAGAACGACACCCCGGACCTCGCCCAGCTCGCGCTCGCCGGCCCGCGCGCGGAGGACGACCTCGTCGCCGTCCTCCAGGAACGCCCTCGTCGAACCGTCGGCGAGGCCGATCGGATGCTCGCCGTTCGACGTGAGCTCGATCAGCGAGCCCTCGCTCCCGTGCTCCGACCCCGAGATCGTGCCCGAGGCGAACAGATCGCCCGTACGAACCGACGCGCCGTTCACGGTCGCGTGCGCGAGCTGCTGCGGCATCGTCCAGTACAGGCCGCGTGCGTTCGTGCGCGAGACGACGGTGCCGGACAGCTCGACCTCGAGCTCGACGTCCAGTCCCCAGGCGCCTTCCGTCCGGAGGTACGCGAGCGGCTCGGGCTCCTGCGGCGGCGCCGGCACGAGGCGGTCCTCGAGGAGCGCGAGCGGCGTCACCCACGCGGCAATCGAGGTCGCGAAGGACTTCCCGAGGAAGGGGCCGAGCGGCTGGTACTCCCACGCCTGGATGTCGCGCGCGCTCCAGTCGTTGACGAGGACGACGCCGAAGACGTGATCTCGAAAGGCCGACGCGGGCACGGGCTCGCCGAGGTCGCTTCCGACCCCCACGACGAATCCGAGCTCGAGCTCGATGTCGAGTCGAGCGCTCGGGCCGAACCGCGGCTCGTCCTCGTCGGGCGCGTTCGTCTGCCCGCGCGGGCGCACGACGGGCGTGCCGCTGACGACGACCGTCCCGGCACGACCGTGGTAGCCGACAGGGAGGTGACGCCAATTCGGGAGTAGCGGATCCCCGTCGGGACGAAACAGTCGTCCGAGGTTGGTCGCGTGCTCGAGCGACGAGTAGAAGTCGACGTAGTCGCCGACCGCGAAGGGCAGGCGCAGCGTCGCGTCCTCGAGCGGAACGAGGTCGGCTCCTGCGCTGACGAGCTCGTCGATGCGCGCGAGCGTGTCCTCCCACGACGAGCGACCGAGCGCGAGGAACGGGTTCAGCTCGGCGGCATCGAAGACCGCCCCCAGGCGCTGGGCGGCCAGATCGAGGATGCCGTGGCCGACACGGAACCCGACGCGCGGCTCGTCGCCGTCGACGGAGAAGACGCCGAAGCCCACGCCGCCCGTCACGCCTCCCGCGTCTCCATCGACGAGGGATCTTGGCAGAGGCAGTCTCAAGGGGACTTCGCCGCCGTCCGATGAGGACCACGGCGGCATGTCCGACCCTGCTCCCATCGAGCCGACACCTCGGCACCAGATCAGCCTCGTCCCGGCCGGCTCAGCCGAGCCATATCGCCGGCTCGCGGAGATCTTCCACGACGTGCTCTCGGAGCAGAGCCTCGACGCGCTCCTCGAACGGATAGCCGACACGCTCGCCGAGCTCGTCCCCTACGAGGACGTCCAGATCTACGAGGCCGACGAGGCTGCACGTGAGCTGATCCCCGTTCTGGCCCGCACCCAGTGGGCCGACCAGGTGATGAGCGAGCGCTTCTCGTACGGCGTTGGCATCACGGGCTGGGCCGCCGAGCACCGGGAGGCCGTCCTCGCCAACCAGGCACATCTCGATCCCCGTGTCCGCTTCGTCCCGGGAACACCCGTCGAGCCCGAAGCGCTCGTCGCCGTGCCGCTCATCGCGCGCGGCCAGCTCAAGGGGACGCTGAACATCTACCGCGTCGGCGAGGACGCAGCCTTCACGGACGAGGAGTTCCTCCTCGCCAAGCGCTTCGGAGATGCGGCGGCGCTCGCGATCGACAACGCCCACATCCGCGCCCGGCTCGAGCACCAGGCGGAGACGGACGCGCTCACCGGTCTCTACAACCATCGCGCCTTCCACGACCGCCTGCGGCAGGAGCTCCTGCGCGCGTCGGCGATGCACGACGCCGTCGCCGTCGTGATGCTCGACCTCGACGACTTCAAGAAGGTGAACGATGTCTACGGGCACGGCATCGGCGACCACCTCCTCCACCAGGTCGCCGACGTCCTCCGCGGATCCGTCCGGGGGACCGACGTCGTCTGCCGGGTAGGGGGCGAGGAGTTCGCCGTGATCCTCCCCGCCGGTGACGTGAAGAGCTCGATCACGCTCGCGGAGCGCATCGGAGACGAGCTCGGGAAGCTCGAGACCGAAGCCGTCGGGCGCCTGACCGTCTCGACCGGCATCGCCGTCGGACCGGACGACGCCGCGAACCCACGCGAGCTCGTGGCCTGCGCGGAGGTCGCGATGATGACGGCGAAAGCCCGCGGCAAGGGTCTCATCGTCCCGTTCGACGAGAGCGGGCGCGAGCGGCCGTCGGAGGAGGCGGTGCGCCGCGACGACGTGCGCTCGATCGCGCACATGAAGATGCTCCAGAGCCTCTCCGGGAAGCTCTCCCGCCTGAACGACGTCTCTCAGATCGGGCTCACGATCTCCGACGAACTGCGACTCCTCGTCGACTACCACAACTGCCGCCTCTTCCTCCGCGAGGAGGACGACCTCGTCCCCGTCGCGTTCCGCGGGGACCTCACCGCCAAGACCCCCGGCGAGCCGGCGCGGGTGATGCCGATCAAGGTGGGGCGCGGGATCACCGGACGGGTCGCCGAGACGGGGGAGCCGCTCCTCGTCCGAGACGCGGCGCAGCACGAGTTCGGCGAGCGAATCGCCGGAACCGCCGAGATCGCGGAGTCGCTGCTCGCGGTGCCGCTCAAGTACGGCCACCGGGTGACCGGCGTCATCGTCATCTCGAAGCTCGGCCTCGATCAGTTCGACGCGGACGACCTCAGACTGCTCGAGGTTATGGCCGGTCACGCGTCGGTCGCGCTCGAGAACGCGCGGCTCTACGACGTGCAGCGGCGCGAAGCGGAGACCGCCAAGGCGCTCCTCGAGTTCTCGCGCGACCTCGCCGAGGCCACCGGGATCGTCGACGTCGCCGACCGGGTCGCCAGCGGTGCCGCGAGCATCCTCGAGAGCCCGAGCACGTCGGTCTGGCTCCAGAGCGCGGACGACGGCGCCCTCGAGTGCCTCGCCTCGTACGCCGGGGACGTGCCCGGCGGCTCTGGCTCCGCGCTGGGCCGCATCCCGGCCGAGCACCTCGAGCCGTGGCTCAGCCGCTCGGAGCCGTACACCGTAGACCCCGGGGACTACGCGGCGATCGCGGAGGTGCCCGAGGGCACCGACGGCAGGTTCGCCATCGCCCCCTTCACCGTCGACGGCCGCTGGGGCGTCGTCGCCTCCGCGATCGCGCCGAAGAACGCGCACGAGCGCGAGCTCGAGCTCCTCGGGAGCATCGCCCGCCAGACGCGCCTCGCGCTCCAGACCGCAGCGAGCTTCCAGACTCTCGAGCGCACGTTCCTCTCCACCGTCGAGGCGCTCGCCAACGCGCTCGAGGCGAACGACGAGTTCACGTCGTCGCATGCGCGGTGGATCACGGACCTCGCGCTCAAGGTCGGGCAAGAGCTCGGGCTGGAGCCCGGCGAGCTGAAGCGACTCGAGCTCGGCGCGCTCTTCCACGACATCGGCAAGATCGGAATCCCGGCGCGCATCCTCACGAAACCCGGCCCGCTGACCCCGGAAGAGCGCGCACTCGTCGAGACGCACCCGATCCTCGGCGAGCGCATCCTCGCGCCGATCCAGCAGCTCGGCGAGGTTCGGCTCATCGTCCGCTGCGCGCACGAGCACTACGACGGCACGGGGTATCCCGACCACCTCGCCGGCGAGCAGATCCCGCTCGAATCGCGCATCGTCCTCGCATGTGACGCGTTCCACGCGATGACGACCGATCGTCCCTACCGCAGGTCGCTCGGCGGGGACGAGGCCAAGCGGCGGCTCGTGGAAGGTTCGGGCACGCAGTTCGACCCGCAGGTGGTCGACGCGCTCCTCCGCGTGCTGGGGCCCTAGGCTCCTGCGGCTTCCGCGTTGCGGAGACCGCGGAACGCCCAGATCCAGAAGGCGAGACCGAGCCCGATCGCGATCCCGAAGGCGACGAGGACGTGCGGCGCGTCGCCCGCGACGAAGCCCCGACCCGTCTCGAGCAGATACGTGAGCGGGTTCACGGTCGCCACGCCCGCGATCCATCCCTCGAGCAGGTCGAGCGGCACGTAGACAGGCGCGAAGAAGAGGACGAGGAAGACCGGCATCTGCATGAGGGGCGCCGCCTGGATCGTCCGGAAGCGCATCGCGATCCCGCCCGCCCAGAAGAATCCGCAGAAGTTCACGAGTGCGGCGAGCGTGTACAGGCCGACGAGGTCGACGGCGCCACCGTGGACGTCCATCCCGACGAGGAGAGCGACCACGGTGAGCACCGTCGCGACGATCGACCAGCGGACGAGCGCCGCGAGTCCGTAGCCGAGGACGATGCCACCCCTCCTCGGAGCGGCGAGCATCAGCCGCTTCGCGAACCCGCCCTCGAAGTCGCGGGCGATGCCGAACCCGGTGAAGACGCCGCTGAACGCCGCCGACTGCAGGAGGACGAACACGAACTGAAACGCCGTGTAGCCGGGCGGGAAGTCGAACCCGGGAACCTGCGACACCTGCGAGAGCCCTCCCGCGAAGGCGGTGAAGAAGAAGAGCGGAAAGGCCATCGTCGGCAACAGGATCTGGGGATTCGTGAGGGCGTTCTTCAACGTCCTCCACGCCACACCCTGGATCACGTTCCAGGTCGTCACGTCCTCACGTCCTTGTCATCCGCAGACGCAGGGCGCGGGACGCGAGGACGAGCGAGACGATCCCGAGCACCATCGCGAAGCCGAACCCGAGCGCGAGCGCCTGCCAGTCCCACCCGGTGATGATGAGGCTGCGGACGCACTCGATCATGTACGAGACCGGGTTGAGCGTCGCCGCGGTGCGGAACCAGTCGACGCCGATGAGGTTGCGCGGCGCGTTCATCGACGAGATGAAGAGAAAGACGAAGAGCACGGGGAAGAGCGCCTGGATCGTCTCGCCTGACCCCGTCCGGAACGCGAGCCAGGCGCCGAGGGCACCGAACGAGAGCGAGACAACGGCTCCGTAGAGGAGCAGGACCGCGATCCCCGCAGGCCCCGACTCGAAGTGAACGCCCGCGATCAGGCCGACGGCGATGTAGAAGATCACCTGGACGACGCCGAGCGCAACGACGCCCGCGAGCTGCCCGGTGAGCAGCGCCCAGTCTCGGAGCGCGGTCAGCGAGAGGCGATTCACGAACCCGGTCTGGACGTCGCGCGCGAGGTCGGTGCCCGCGTTCATGGTCGAGAAGAGCGCGCCCTGGATGAACGGGACGGCGAGCGCGAAAGCGAGGAACGAGTCGGTCGGGAAGCCGGGCAGGTTCGTCGACGAGCGCAGCCCGCCGGCGTTCACGAGCATGAGCGCGACGGGGAAGATGAGCGGCGGGATGACGCTCGCCGGCTGGCGGGAGGTCCGCACGACCGAGCGTCGGGCGATCGCTCCCACCTGTGGCAGGCTCGAGCTCACCGCCCCTGCTTCTCCGGCTCCGGGCTCCCTGCCTCCTCGGCCGCACCCTCGAGGGTGCGCCCCGTCTTCGCGAGGAAGACGTCGTCGAGCGTCGGTGCGTGGAGCTCGAGGTCGCCGATGTCGACGCCGTTCGCGTCGACCGCGCGGACGATGTCCGTCAGACCGAGGCCATCGCGCAGCCGCACGGCGACGTCGCGGGTCGAGTCGAGCGGCTCGCCGAACCGCGCGAGGAACTCGGCGACGTGCGCGCGGTCCTCCTCGCGTCGGGGCAGCGCATGGATGCTGGGGCGGCCGATCTCCGCCTTCAGGGCGGCGGGCGTTCCCTCGGCGACGATCTTGCCGCTATCGATGATCCCGACTCGGTCGGCGAGGACGTCGGCCTCCTCGAGGTACTGCGTCGTCAGGAAGACCGTGACGCCATCCTCTCGGCGGAGACGTGCGACCTCCTCCCACAGCGCCGTCCGGCTCTGCGGATCGAGCCCGGTCGTCGGCTCGTCGAGAAAGAGGATGCGCGGGCGATGGACGAGCGCGAGGGCGAGGTCGAGGCGCCGCTTCATCCCACCCGAGTAGCCCGCGACCTTACGGTCGGCGGCGTCGATGAGACCCACGCGCTCGAGCAGCTCGTCCGTGCGCGGCCCGCGCTCTTGCTTGGGGACGCTCTGCAGCGTCGACTGCAGGCGCAGATGGTCGCGCGCGGTGAGGAGCGGGTCGAGCGCGGCTTCCTGGAGCGCGACGCCGATCAGCCCGCGGATCTTCGGCCCGTCCTTCACGACGTCGTAGCCGCCGACGAGGGCCGTCCCCGCAGTCGGCGGGAGAAGCGTCGTCAGGACGTGGACGGTCGTGGACTTCCCGGCGCCGTTCGGACCGAGGAAGCCGTAGATCTCGCCGGGCTCGACGGAGAGGTCGATCCCGTCGACCGCGCGCGGGCCCTTGCGGTACTCGCGGACGAGTCCCTGGACCTCGATGCCGTTCTCGCGTTCGTTAGCCATCTAACCGTTAGCAGGCTATCAAATAGCTACACTCCCACTGTGGAGCCAACCGCCACCCCCATCGGCCTCCAGCTCGCCCACTCGGCGAAGCACGTCGGGCGCGCCTTCAACGACGCGCTCGCCGAGGTCGGCGGCTCGATGCCGATGTGGTTCATCCTCACCAATCTCAAGGGCGAGGCGTGGCGGACGCAGCACGAGCTCGCACAGGCGCTTCGGATCGAGGGCCCGACGCTCACCCGGCACCTTGACGGGCTCGAGGAGGAGGGGCTCGTCGTACGGCGGCGCGACGCGAGCGACCGCCGTGCGGTGAGCGTCGAGCTCACCGAGCTGGGGAGGGCGAAGCACCGGGAGCTGCTGCGTGCGGTGCAGGCGTTCAACCGCCGTCTGCTCGCGGGGTTGAGCGCGGACGAGATCGAGGAGCTCAGGAAGCTGCTCGCCAAGCTCGAGCAGAACGCGCGGTCGGGAAAGACTCCGGCACAGGCCGGCTAGAGCGGCTCCAGCGGGAGCTTCGTCGCGACGACGGGCTGTCCATTTCGCGTGTACGTCACGTCGACCGAGTCGTTCTGTCGGTATGTGCCCGCGACGCCGATCCAGAGCGAGAGCCAGCGCCAGAAGCCGAGCTTACCCTCGGTCTTCAGCTCGCGCTCGAAGACGAGCGTGCGTCCCTCGACGCCGTAGTCGACGCCCTCCTCCTGCGCAATGCCGTTCACGTAGACGTCGAACGGGCGCACGACGTCGGCGGGAAGCCGGACGCGAGTTCCCCGATACGGACCGTCGGGCACGTTCATAGAATGGCAGCCGGTGCGTCGCTTTCTCGCCGTAGCCGCCGGTCTGACACTCCTGGCCGCGATCGCCGCGCCTTCGGCACTCGCACAGTTCGCTCCGGTCGGTCCCGAGTCGCCGAACGCGGACAATATCCGTAACGGGTACCTCTTCGTCACGGCCTTCGCGCTCGCGATCTTCGTGCTCGTGGAGGCGCTCCTTCTCGTCTTCATATTCCGTTACCGTCGCCGCAAGCGGCCGCGGTTCGAGGACGGCGCCGACGTCCACGGCGCGACGAAGGTCGAGCTCGCCTGGACGGCGGGCCCCGTGATCGTGCTCTTCCTGATCGTCGCGTTCATCTTCGTCGAGCTGCCGGGGATCAAGGACATCCCGCAGGCGACAGCCGGTGAGGAGCAGGTCGACATCGCGGTCACCGGGCGCCAGTTCTACTGGCAGTACGAGTACGCGAACGGCGCCATCGCGATCGACCACCTGCGCGCGCCGGCCGGGGTTCCCGTGCGCCTCGAGGTCACCTCGCCGGACTCGGACGTCATCCACTCGTGGTGGATCCCGGCGCTCGGGGGCAAGATCGACGCGATCCCGGGCACGACGAACGAGACGTGGTTCAAGGCCGAGAAGGCGGGGACCTACTCCGGCCAGTGCGCCGAGCTGTGCGGCCTCGAGCACGCACGGATGCTCGCCACGGTCGAGGTGATGCCGCGGGACCAGTTCGACGCGTGGCTCGCGCAGCGCAAGGCCGAGCAGGACGCCGGCTCCGGGGAGCTCGGCCAGGAGGAGTGGCAGGGCGTGTGCGCGAAGTGCCACGGCCTCGGCGGGCAGGGCGGCATCGGGCCGCGGATCGCCGGCTCTCCGACGCTCGCGAACGCGACCGACCTCGCCGACCTCGTCCGGAACGGCCGCCGCCAGATGCCCGCAGTCGGTTCGGGTTGGACAGATCAGCAGGTCGCCGCACTCGTCGCCTACCTGAAGGAGAGCCCGCCCAGTGGTAGCTAGGACGGAGACGGCGCCCGCCTGGCAGCGCGGGAGGGTCGCGAGCTGGCTGGTCACGACCGACCACAAGCGGATCGGGATCCTCTACATCTCGACCTCGCTCGTCTTCTTCTGCCTTGCGGGCCTCATGGCCCTCGTGTTCCGCATCCAGCTGTCGCAGGCGGACGCGGGTGTGCTGAGCCCGCAGCACTACAACGAGCTCATCACCATCCACGGCACGGCGATGATCTTCCTCGTCTCGGTCCCGCTCCTCGTCGGCTTCGCGAACTACCTCGTCCCGCTCATGATCGGCGCCGCCGACGTCGCGTTCCCCCGTCTGAACGCCCTCTCCTACTGGCTGTTCGTGCTCGGCGGAACGATCCTCATGCTGAGCTTCTTCGCGAACGGAGGCGCGGCGCAGGCGGGCTGGACGGCATACCCGCCCCTCTCGGAACAGACGCCGGGCAATGGCCAGGACCTCTGGATCCTCTCCATCCACGTCCTGACGCTGTCGTCGCTCGCCGGGGCGATCAACTTCCTCGTGACCATCCACAACATGCGCGCACCGGGGATGACCTGGATGCGCATGCCGCTCTTCGTCTGGTCGATCGAGCTCTTCGCGGTGCTCCTCATGGCGATCCTGCCGGTGCTCGCGGCCGGCCTCACGCTGCTCCTGCTCGACCGCGGCGTCTCGTTCGGCTCGTGGGACGTGCAGACGCACTTCTTCAACCCGGCCGAGGGTGGCGCACCGCTCCTCTACCAGCACGCGTTCTGGTTCTTCGGGCACCCGGAGGTCTACGTCATCGTCCTCCCGGCCTTCGGGATCATCTCCGAGGTCCTCCCCGTGTTCGCGCGCAAGCCCGTCTTCGGATACAAGGCGATCGCTGCGTCGACGGTCGCGATCGGGTTCTTCTCGATGCTCGTGTGGGCGCACCACATGTTCACGGTGGGGCTTCCCTATGCGCTGCAGGCGTTCTTCATGATCGCGTCGATGGTCATCGCCGTCCCCACGGGGATCAAGATCTTCAACTGGCTCGGGACGCTCTGGCGGGGGAACCTCCACTTCGACACTCCGCTCCTCTTCGCGCTCGGCTTCCTCTCGATCTTCGTGATCGGAGGGCTCACCGGGATCTACCTCGCCGCCTTCCCGATCGACTGGCAGGTGCACGACAGCTACTTCGTCGTCGCGCACTTCCACTACACGCTCTTCGGCGGGGTGATGTTCGCGATCTTCGCGGGGCTCTTCTACTGGTGGCCGAAGATGTTCGGACGGAAGCTTTCGGAGCGCCTCGGCAAGTGGCAGTTCTGGTTCCTGTTCGTCGGCTTCAACGTCGCGTTCTTCCCGCAGTTCCTCCTCGGGCTCGAAGGCATGCCGCGGCGGGTGTACACATATGCGAACGAGAGCTGGGAGGGCTACAACCTCGCGTCGACGATCGGCTCGTACGTCATGGGAATCGCGATACTGCTCTTCGTCGTGAACGTCTTTCGAACGTCGTCACGGGGTGCTCGCGTCGGCAACGACCCGTGGCAGGCGAACACGCTCGAGTGGTACACGGCGTCGCCACCTCCGCCGCACAACTTCGACGACCTGCCACCGATCACCAGCGCGAGGCCCCTCTACGACCTGCGAAGGAGGCTGCGTGAGCAGCGTGGCGAGCGAGCGCCTACCTAGCGGCGAGGGCGTGGCGCCGGGCGTCCTGTTCCGGCTGTCCGCGCTCGCGAGCGCGGTCGCGGTCGGGCTCGTCGTCGTGAGTGCCGCGCTCGAGCTCGGAACCGCGCACTGGGGCATCGCGCTCGTCGCGCTGCCGCTGCTCGTCGCGAACCTCCTCCTGGCGCGGATCGCGTACTCGTCGGCGGAGCGACTCGCGTTCGCCGCACTCGTCGCGCTGCTCGTCGCGATCGCTCTCGGCGGCCTCGTCGCATGGAGCGGCGACGCCGCCTGGGCGATTGCACTTCACGTCGGTGCCGCCGCCGTCGCCCTCGGCGTGTCGCTGGTCGTCCTCGTGCGGGCCTGCCGCGGCGAGGCCGCCCCGCTCGCCTCCGCCCGCGACTACTTCACGCTGACGAAGCCACGGATCATGACGCTGCTCCTGCTGACAGGCGCCGCGGGCATGTTCGTCGGCGCGCAGGGCGTCCCGCCGCTCGGACTCCTCGCCGTGACGATGTTCGGACTGGCCCTCGCGTGCGGCGGAGCATCCGCGCTCAACCACGTGCTCGACCGCGACATCGACGCGCTCATGGGCAGCCGTACCGAAGCTCGCCCGGTCGCGTCCGGTCGGGTGACGCCCGAGCAGGCCCTCGAGTTCGGAATCCTTCTCTCGGCGCTCTCGTTCGCGCTCCTCGCCTCCGCCGTGAACGTTTTGACGGCCGTGCTGGCCCTCGTCGGCAACCTCTTCTACGTCCTCGTCTACACCCGCTGGCTCAAGCGCTCGACGCCGCAGAACATCGTCATCGGAGGCGCCGCCGGGGCTGTCCCGCCGCTCGTCGGCTACGCGGCGGCGACCGGATCGCTGGCGCTTCCGGCTCTCTGGCTCTTCCTCATCGTGTTCCTCTGGACGCCGCCCCACTTCTGGGCACTCGCGCTGATGATCAAGAACGCGTACGCCGCAGCCGGCGTGCCGATGCTGCCTGTGGTGCGGGGCGAGCGCGAGACCGCCCGCCAGATCGTCCTCTACTCCATCGCGATGGTGGCGTTCACCGTCGTCGTCGGGTTCTGGCTCGGGCCGCTGTACACCGTCGCAGCCGTCGTGCTGGGAGCGGTGTTCGTCGGGCTGGCCCTGCTCCTGCGCCGTGACCTCTCGCGCGCGCACGCGAAGGTGCTCTTCCACTACTCGCTCCTCTACCTCGCGCTGCTCTTCGCCGCCGCCGCCCTCGATCCGGTGCTCTTGTGACGACCGACGACCTCGCGCGACGGAACCTCCGCTTCGGGTGGGCGCTCTTCGCGCTCTTCTGGCTCCTCTTCGCCGGAACGATCATCGTCGCGGTGCTCTACCTGCAGCTCGATTGAGCTCCGACCTCGATTTCGCCCTCAGGCTGGCCGATGCGGCCGACGCGATCACCATGCTGCGCTTCCGCACGGGCCTCGAGATCGAGACGAAGGCCGACCTCACGCCCGTCACCGAGGCCGACCGTGCCGTCGAGGCCGAGGTCAGACGCCGGCTTGCGAGCGAGCGACCGGGCGACGCGATCCTCGGCGAGGAGGAAGGAGCCGCAGGCGCGGGCGCGCGGCGCTGGATCGTCGATCCCATCGACGGGACCCGCAACTACGCACGGGGGATCCCGATCTGGGCCACGCTCGTCGCGGTCGAGGAGGACAGGATCGTGCGAGTGGGCGTCGCCTCCGCGCCTGCGCTCGGACGGCGCTGGTGGGCCCAGCGAGGCGCGGGCGCATTCGCGAGCGGAGAACGGATCCGGGTTTCCACCGTCTCGTCCGTCGAGCAGGCGGTCCTCTCCTTCGCGCTCGAGAGCGGGCTGCCCCCGATCGCGCGGCGCGCGTGGCATGCGCGCGGCTTCGGCGACTTCTGGGCGCACATGCTCGTCGCGGAGGGCGTCGTCGACGGCGCCGTCGACGCGATCGGAGTGGGCGAATGGGACCTCGCGGCCGTGCAGGTCATCGTCGAGGAGGCCGGTGGCCGCTTCTCCGACTTCAGCGGCGAGTCGCGGATCGACGGCGGCACCGCGATCAGCTCGAACGGGAGCCTCCACGAGGAGCTCCTCGCCGCTGTCGCCGGCGGTGTCGACTAGATCGACGGCGCCGGCTCGGCCGAAGGCGTCGCGCCCTCGTCACGCAGCCGCCGCAGCACGTCGTGGATGTCGGCGATCTCCTGCTCGAGATCCTTCTGGCGCTCCTCGAGCGCGTTCAGGAGCTCTTCACGGCTCGGAGCCCGACGCTCCCACCTGCGTCGGTGGTGTCGTTCGCACATGGTCACCTCCTTCCCGTGCACGGTCGAGAAATGCGGCGAGGCCGCCGCGCAGCTGCTCGAGAGCCTCGAGCCAGGACGCGAGCACGGCGCGACCCTCGTCCGTCAGCGTGTACGTGCGCTTCGTCGGGCCCGGCAGGTCCGCTCTCCACTCGGAGACGACGAGCCCCTCTTCCTCCAGCGAGCGCAGCGCCCGGTAGAGGTTCCCGACGTCCACGCGATCCGCGCCCGAGAGCTCCGGGAGCCGCTCGAGCAGCTCGTAGCCGTGGGTCGGACCGCTCGCGAGTAGGAGGAGCAGCGCGGGCTCGCCGAACCGTTCGACGCGCGCCCGGACCTCCCACGTGCCGTCCTCGGCGCGGGAGCGGTTGCGGGCTCGAAAACGTCGGCGGCGATGCACCCCGCCAGTATATGCAACTTACATATGTCTGTGACGGATAGGTCTCAGACGAGGACCGCGCGCTTCGTGTCGATGCCCTCGAGCAAGGAGGCGAACGAGGCGGAGAACTTCTCGACGCCCTCGCGCTCGAGCGTCTCCGTGACGTCGTCGTAGTCGATCCCGGCGGCCTCGAGCTCCTTCAGGAGCGCTCGAGCCTCCTCCACGCCCTCCGTGAGGGTCTCACGGACGACGCCGTGGTCCTGGAACGCGTCGATCGTCTCGAACGGCATCGTGTTCACGGTGTTCTGCCCGATGAGCTCCTCGACGTAGAGGACGTCGCGGTATGCGGGGTTCTTCGTCGAGGTCGACGCCCACAGGCAGCGCTGCGGCCGAGCCCCTTCCGCGGCGAGCGCCTCCCAGCGCGGCCCGGAGAAGACCTCGAGGTACTGCTCGTACGCGAGCTTGGCGTTGTCCACCGCGAGCCTCCCCTGGAGGTCCTCCCGTCCGATCTCGGCCAGCCGGCGGTCGGCCTCCGTGTCGACGCGCGACACGAAGAAGCTCGCGACGGACGCGACGTGCGTCGGATCGCCGCCGGCGTCGACGAGCCGCTCGAGCCCTCGGAGATACGCCTCGGCGACGGCGGCGTGACGGTCGAGCGAGAAGATCAGCGTGATGTTGATCGAGCGCCCGGCCGCGATCGAGTCCTCGATCGCACCGACACCGGGCACCGTCGCCGGGATCTTCACGAAGACGTTCGGACGGTCGACGAGCCCCGAGAGGAGCTTCGCCTGCTCGAACGACTTGTCGCGCTCGTACGCGAGGTCGGGGTCGACCTCGATCGATACGTACCCGTCCACGCCGTTCGTCCGCTCCCAGACCGGCCGCATCAGATCGCAGGCGCGCCTGATGTCCTCGACCGCGAGCGCGAAGAACACCTCCTTCACGTCGTCGGTCCGCTCGAGCTCCTCGCGGAGCTGCTCGTCGTACCACTCGCCGGTGGAGAGCGCCTTCTCGAAGATCGTCGGGTTCGACGTCACGCCGACGACGGCGTCCTCGTCCATCAACCGCTTCAGATGCCCGGTCTCGAGCATCTCCCGCGACAGCGAGTCCACCCA